>JACQVG010000153.1 GCA_016209905.1 Gemmatimonadota bacterium
GCTCCCCGCCCAGCCGCAGCGCGGAGAAGGGGAGCAGCGGAAAGATCATCGCGAAGCCGACCATGTCCACGTAAGCGGCCGCCATGAGGACCAGCAGACTTCTCATCGTCCCGCCCTCGCGCCGACGCCGAGCGCGACGGCGCTCACGAGCACCCGGCCCCCGCCGCAGGCCGCGGCGACGCCGACGTCGCCCAGCCTGAGGCTGGACAGGATTTCGATGGAGATCGGCCTGGTTTCGTAGGTGTAGAGCAGGATGGACGTGACGAAGTCGCCGAGCGCGGTCACGAAGGCCAGGGCGCCGCCCGCCGCCAGCGCCGGCTTGAGGAGCGGGAGCGTGACCCGGCGCATCCGTTTCCAGCGCCCGGCGCCGAGCGTCTGCGCGGCCTCCTCCAGCGCCGGATCGAGCTGCCGGTAGCCCGCGAGGAGCGCGCGACCGGTTAGCGGCAGGCTGCGGATCAGGTACGCGACCGGCAGGATGGCGAGGGTGCCCACCAGCACCCAGCGCAGGGTCCATGGGCTGCGCGCGCTGAACAGGGTGGCGAGCGCAATCGCGAGCACGGTGCCCGGCACCGCCCACGGCAGCATGAGGAGCGCCTCGATCGCCGGCCTGAGGGCCACGCGCCTGCGCACCACCAGGTGGCCCGCCGCTACGGCCAGGGCCAGCGCCGCGAGCGTCGCGACGACGGCCATCCACAGCGAATTGAGGAGCGGGCGCAGGCGCTCCGCCTCCGAGAAGAGCGCGCCGTAGTTCGTGAGGCTGAGCCTGGGCGGTATGGCCTCCGTCGTCCACGTTCCCGCCGGGACCAGCGACACGAGGATCAGCGTCGCGTGCGGCAGGAGCAGCACGACGGCGAGCAGCCACCCCGCGAGCGCGGCGAGCCGCCGGGCCACGGGGTCCGCGATCACGCGCAGCGCCGGCGGCGTCCCCTTCCCGACCGACACCACAAGCCGGCTCCCCTCCGTCCGCCGGATCAGCGCGAAGCCGGCCAACGCCACGACCGTCAGCGCCGAAGTCTCCAGCATCGCCATCGGAAGGTCGCCGTTCAGCTTGGTGGCGACGATCTGGGTCGTCATCACCCGGAACCCGCCGCCAAAGACGTACGGCGCGCTGAACGACGCCAGCGCCGTCATGAAGGTGAGGAGGGCCGCGCCGACCAGCGCGGGCTTGAGGAGAGGGAGCGTCACCCGCCGGACGCTCGCCCAGCCGCCGGCCCCGAGCGACGCGGCCGCCTCCAGCATCGAGGCATCGAGCTTGGCGAGGCCGGCGCGCGTGAACAGGTAGAAGTACACGTACATCGAGTACCCGTGCACGAGGAGAATCGCGGCCGGGCCCTGGAGGCGCCACGGCGACGCCTCGCCGCCGAGCACCGCCCGCACCGTGCGGGCGACGAAGCCGCTCTCCCCATAGAGGAACAGGAAGGCGATCACGCCCACCAGCGGCGGCATCACGGCCGGCAGCGCGACGAGGGAACCGAGCAGGCGGCGCCCGGGGAAGTCGTACCGCTCGAAGACGAACGCCAGCGGCACCCCGACCGCCGCCGCCAGGGCCACGCTCGCCGCCGAGATCCACAGGCTCGCCCACAGCGCCGACCACTCGCTGCGCTGCGCCGCGAAATCGGCGATGTCGGCCCGGAGCGCCTCGGAGCCGACGAAGAGCAGCGGATAGACGGCCAGCCAGACCAGCGCCGCGACGAGCAGTAGCGCGGCGGCGTTGCCCCGCCCGGCCCACCGGCCCGGGCTCACCCGGCGCCGCCCTCCACCCAGTACAGGACGCGCTCGACCGCGACCCGCACCCGCTCGCCTACGCCGACGGCGCGGTGCGGCGCGAACACCTCGAAATCCTCCCCGCCCGCGCCGCGCACCGTGAAGTACGCGTGACCACCGACGAAGCGCCGCGCCGTCACGACGCCTTCGAGCCCTCCGTTCTCCACTCCTGCGAACCGCATCGCCTCCGGACGCACGATGGCGCGCGAGCCCTCCGGCCCGCCCAGGAGCCGTCCCGGCAGGTCGTTGGCGCGTCCGACGAAGGTCGCGACGAACGCGCTCGCGGGTCGGTCGTACAGCTCGTCGGGCGTGCCCACCTGCTCCAGGCGCCCGGCGTCAATGACGGCCACGCGATCGCCGAGGTCGAACGCCTCCTCCTGCTCGTGTGTGACGAAGACGGTGGTGATCCCCACCCGGCGGATCGCGTCGCGCAGCTCTCGCCGCGTGCGCTCGCGCAGCGCCGGGTCGAGGTTGGAGAGCGGCTCGTCCAGGAGCAGCACCCGAGGCTCCGGCGCCAGCGAGCGCGCCAGCGCCACACGCTGCTGCTGGCCGCCCGAGAGCTCGGACACGCGCCGCCGCTCGAACCCGGCCAGATCCACCATCGCCAGCACGTCGGCAACGCGGCGGGCGGCGGCCGCGCCCTTGACCGCGAGCCCGAAGGCGACGTTCTCACCCACGTCGAGGTGCGGGAACAGCGCGTAGTGCTGGAACACCATCCCAAAGCGGCGGGCCGCCGGCGCCAGCGCCGTGACATCCTCGCCTTCCACCAGCACCCGTCCGGCATCCGGCGGCTCGAAGCCGGCCAGGAGCCGGAGCGTCGTCGTCTTGCCGCTGCCCGACGGGCCGAGGAGAGCGAGGATCTCGCCGCGCGGCACGTCGAGCGAGAGGGCGTCCACCGCGCGGCGCCCCGCGTACGACTTGCTCAACCTCTCTATGCGGAGGTACCCGCGCGCCGCCTCGGCCGTCACGTCCCGCCCCTCACCGCTCATCGGCGCCCCGTCCCCCGCACCTGCCGATCCCAGTAAATCATCCACTCCGCGCCGCGCGCCTCGAGAAGCTCCCAGTCCATCGGCTCCGGCCGCAGCGTCGCCTCGACCTCGCGCACCCACGCGGGGAGCGACTCGGGCGGAAGGTCGGTGCGCGCCGGAAGACGGAACTGCTCCCGCGCGGCGAGAAGCTGCAGCTCCGGGCTCACGACCCACGCCGCGAACCGGCGCGCGAGATCCGCGTGTCCCGCGCCCCGGACGACGGCGATCGCGTCGTCAATCACCGGAGTCCCGCTCGCCGGGAACAGAAAGCCCAGCGGCCGCCCCTTGTGCATCGTGGTGAGCAGGTCGGCCAGCTCCCACAACGTGACCGTCCCTTCCTGGCGCACCAGTTTCTCGGTGAGCAGCGCGGGGTTGAAGACGTATTCCTTGGTCTGCCCGTCGAGGCGGCGAAGCCACGCGAAGCCGGCCGCCGTGTCGCCGGTCGTCCGAATGCTCCGCCCCACGATCATGCCGAAGATCGAGCGCATCGTGCCGCTCGCCATCGGGTCGCGGATCAGGACCCGCCCGCGCCAGCGAGGGGCCAGCACGTCGTCCCAGTCGCGGGGCGCCTCCGCGGCGGGCACCGCCGCGGCGTTGTACGCGATCACGGCCGGCGTGCGGTAGACCGAGACGAACAGCGCGCCGCTCGGGTCCGTCGCCTCGAGCAGCGAGTCCCGCGCCGCGCGCATGAACAGCGTGTGCGGGCCGCCGAACCAGAGATCGGCCTGGGGGTTGGCGCGCTCGGAGCGCAGGCGTTCGAGCACTTCCTGCGACCCCATGTCGAGCCAGCGGACGTCCACGTCGGGATGGGCCGCCTCGAAACGCCGCTCGAACTGTGTGAGCAGGTCGCGACCGTGCGGCGAGTAGATGACCAGCGGCGTGCGGCCGTCGGAGCACGCGGCCAGGAGGAGGGCGCAGAGTTGCAGAGTTGCAGTGGCACGCAGGAGCCAGCCGACGGCACAGGCCGCCACGATTCGGCCGGCTCGTTCGCTACGCACTACCGCCGCCTGGTCACTGGACGCCACTGCCACTCTGCAACTCTGCAACTCTGCAACCCTGCAACTCTGCCACTCTGCAACTCTGCAACCCTGCGACTCCGCTCACTGGATATCCCCCGGCCGCAGCGCGAGCAGGTTGGCGAACAGGCGGTACGCTCCCGCCACGCCCGCCGGGAGCTCGCGAAAGAAGGCGAGGCCGGTGTAGACGTAGAGCCCGCTCCCCAGCCGGGCGACCAGGAGCCCGCCCCGGAGCCGCTCGCCGGCGTCGCCCATCTCGAGCAGCGGCCGATACGCGGCGTCCCACTCGCGGGCGAAGTAGAGCCCCCGCTCCTGCGTCCACCCCTCCCAGTCGGCGGCGACGATGGCGTTCGGCGTGCGAAAGAGCGCGTGCGCCGGCTCGAGGATGCGCACCGGCGAGGCCTCGTCCGCCACGCGGTCGTGCGGCGCGGCGATCGTGAGCGGGAACGGCGCGAACCGGCCCCGCACGAACTGGTATTGCTGGTACTGCACGATGAGCCGGCCCCCCTGGCGGGCGTAGTCGAGCAGTCGCCCATTGTTGGCCACCAGGGCGGCGTCCGTCTCGTAGGCGCGGCTGCCGATCACGATCGCGTCGAAGGGTGCGAGGTCCGCGCGCTCGAGGTCCGCTGGCGTCAGCGTCACCACCGGCAGTCCGACGGCAGCCAGCGCCTCGGGGACGACGTCGGACGCCCCGCGCACGTACCCGATCCGGCGCAGCCGGGGCAGCGCGAGCGCCGCCGCCTCCACGCGCGCTGCCGCCTCGCGCGCGTACGCCACCGGCCGGATGTGCGGGTAGTCCACAAACAACGTCGCGCGATCATAGCGCGCGCCACCGGCCGTGGCGACCGCCCGGATCGGGTACGAGCCGGGACGAAGGCCCGGCGGCGCGCGCACGGCGAAAACGAAGCTTCCCCGCCGCTCCTCCCCTTCGAGCGCGAAGGGTTGCGCGGCCACCGGAGGCCAGCCGGGCGGAAGCTCGAGGCCCACCTCCCCCGTGGTGCGCCCGCGCCCGCCGTGGGTGAGCGTGACGGTCACGGCGCGCGAGCCCGGCGCACCGACGGGCCAGACCAGGACCTCGGGCTCGAGCACGACGCCGACGGCCGGCACCACGGCGAGGGGGCGACGGACCTCCCCGCTCGCCTGGTCGCCGAAGCGGTGGCTCACCTGCCGCTCGAGGACCAGCTCGGTGCCGACGACGCTCAGCTCGACTCTCGCCGAAACGAGCGGCGGCGCGAACGGCTCGCCCCGCACCTCCTCGGGCGCGGCCGACCAATCGTAGAGCCCCGCGCGGCGCGGCCGGGCAAGGAAGTACGGCTCGGAGGGCGACGCGTCCTCCGGCGGCGCCACCACGAACCGCTGCGTCGCCAGCGCCCCCGGCTCGACGGGCGACGCTGGCGGCCCCAACGCCTGCACCGACCAGCCGTCGGGGGTCGCAACCGAGACCCGGCCCACGCGCACCCGTTCGGCGCCCGCGTTCCACACCGTCAGCGCGGCCGCGATGCCCTGGGCCGGCACGATGCGACCATCGTCGGCGGTCGCGTCCACCACGACGCCGGCCGCCGTCGCGAGCGCCTCCTCGAGCAGCCGCTCCTTCGCCGCGCGAAACGGCGGCGGCGCCGCGCGCCTGACCTCGCCCAGCGCCGCGGCGAGGATCGGCACGATGCGCGCCGGCTCGGCCGGGCGCAGCGCGGCCCGCGCCGAGTCGATCAGGGCGGCGTAGCGGGTCAGGCCGGGCCCGAGCGCGGTATCAATGCCGGCGAACAGTCCAACCCCACCGTCACCTCCGCGCGTGCGCGTCTCCCCGGACACCTCCTCGAGCAACGCGAGACGGACCGCCGAGGGGCCCACGCCCTGGATCTGCCCCATGTCCTGTGAGCGGTGCAGGCTGCGACCGGCCATGGCGATCTGGTGGTACGACTGGCCGGCGACGGGGTCCAGCGTTCCCGACGGCATGCTGAGCGTCGTGGCGGCGGTATCGAATCGCGTGGTGCGATAGAGCTTCCTCGGCCCCCACGCGGAGTCCCGGAGCAGCTCGAATACCTGCCGCGCCAGCACTCCGGAGGTCTGGTGCTGGCCGTGGCCGTCCCGCGGAGTCCCGCTCCAGATCGTGACCAGGATCTGCGGCCGGAACCGCCGCACCACCCGCACGATGTCGGCCAGCAGGCTGTCGCGGGGCCAGAAGCGGAGCGTCTCTTCCAGCGACCTCGAGTAGCCGAAGTCGAACCCGCGGGTGAAGAACTGGCGCCCACCGTCCAGGGCCCGCGCGGCGACCAGCTCGCCCGTGCGGATGAGCCCGAGCGCCTCGCCGAGCTCGGCGCCAATCAGGTTTTGACCGCCCTCGCCGCGGGAGAGCGAGAGATACGCCGCCTCGACGCCGAGCCCGCGCGAGAGCAGCGTGAGCAGCTCCGTGTCCTCGTCGTCAGGGTGCGCGCCCACCACCAGCACGCGCTTGTTTTGGTCGAGCAGCCGCAGCGCGCGCTCGAGGGCCGCGATGCCGCCGGTCCCCGCCGGCGCGAGCTGCTGGGCGCCGAGGCGGGGAGCCAGCGCCAGGAACACGACCGCGGCGACGACGCACCGACGCATCACGCGCTCCTATTGGGTCTGCGGGGCGGCCTCCAAGCTAACAGGTTGGCCGGTTGGTAGATAAGGGACGCGACATGCCCCCCGCCACCCTCGGTGCGTCTCGGGTGGCAATCGGTCGCCGGATCATTCGCTGGCGAGACTGAGGGACTCGCCGGGATTACGGCGAGACGGTGATCGTGCCCCTCATGTCGGAGTGGAAGGAACAGTGGTAGTTGTACGTGCCGGCCACGCTGAAGGTCCGATCGTAGGTTCCTCCGTACTGGCCCGTGGCACCGTACTCATCGCTCCCCGGGCCACCGATGGGGCCGCTGTCCCAGGCACCGGCGTCGCCCGTCGAGGTGTGCGTCGACGGACCGTTGTTGGTCCACCGCACCGTCGTGCCGCGCGCCACCGTTCTGCTCGAGGGCGAAAAGCTGTAATCCTGGATGGCGACGCCGACCGAGCCACCCGGAGGAGGCGATGAACCGTTGCCGGATGTGGGCCCGCCGGAGCCGCCGCAGGCAGCGCCGGCCAAGAGAACCGCACAAAGCGCCGGACGGAAACGCATAGGTCGCCCTCCCTTGAGAATGCCGTTACCCTTTGCAGGAATCCCGACTAGCCTACCATAGTTTCCTCGCCTCCCAGTCGCAAGCCGCCGTCAGCGGCCGGTTCGGTAGGCGGCGGGCCGAGCCCGCTGTGGCACGACTGCAAACCTCGACTCAGGAGGGGGGAGAAGTGCCGGCGAGCCTTATCTAATAGCCGGCCAACAGGTTGACGCAGCCGCTGCGATGCCTTATACAGGCCGGGCCATGACGACCGATCTCACCACCTGGCGCCGCGAGTTCCCGATCTGCGGGACGACCACGTACCTCATCTCCAACTCGCTCGGCGCCATGCCGCGCGGCGCCGCCACGAAGCTGGCCGAATACGCCGAGACGTGGGCGACGCGCGGCGTGCGCGCGTGGGAGGAGGGGTGGTGGGAGCTTCCGGTGACCGTGGGCGATATGGTGGCGCCGGTCATCGGGGCGCCGCCGGGCTCGGTCACCATGCACCAGAACGTCACGCTCGCCGAGGCGGTCATCCTTTCCTGCTTCGACGCGTCGGGGAAACGCAACAAGATCGTCTTCGAGGACGCGAACTTCCCCTCGGTCCAGTA
>JACQVG010000148.1 GCA_016209905.1 Gemmatimonadota bacterium
CCCTGAGGGTACTGGACGGCTCTTTCACCTCCGGCCCCGGCTCGTAGATTCCGGCATGGCGCTGCATCCCCTCTACGGCCACGAAGGGCTGAGGGAGGGCCTGGCGGGGTCGCTCGGGGCGGGGCGTCTCCCACAGGCCCTCCTCCTGGTCGGTGCACCCGGCGTGGGGAAGCAGCGGCTCGGACTCTGGCTGGCCGCGGGCCTGGTCTGCGAAGCCGGCCCCGGGGCACCATGCGGCGCGTGCCACGCCTGCCGGCTGGCGGGCTCGCTCGCGCATCCCGACATCCATTGGTTCTTTCCCATCCCGCGCCCGAAGGCCGACGAGTCGAAGCAGGTGGAGGAGGCGGAAGACCAGCTCGCGGCGGCCATCGCCGCACGGCGCGAGAATCCGCTCTACGGCCGGCCGGACGGGATGGCGGGCCTCTTCCTCCCGCTCGTCCGCAGCCTGCACCGGCGCGCGCAGATGCGCCCCGCCATGGCACGCGCGAGGGTCTTCCTGGTGGCCGACGCGGAGCGGCTCGTGCCGCAAGCCTCGAGCCCCGAGGCGGCGAACGCGATGCTGAAGGTGCTGGAGGAGCCGCCGCCCGACACCTACTTCATCCTGACGACATCGGAACCCGCGGCGCTTCTCGCCACCATCCGCTCGCGCCTGGTGCAGCTCCGGGTCCGCCGCCTGCGGGCGGCCGACGTCGCCAGGTTCCTGACCGAGGTGCCGAGCCCGCCGCTCGCGGCGGCGGAGGCCAAGCGCAGGGCGGACAGGGCGGGCGGATCGATCGGCGCTGCGCTCGCGATGGGCGCGGACGGCGAGGACCTGCGCACCGCTGCCCGCGCGCTGCTCGACGCTTCGGCCCGGGGACCGGCATCTCGCTACCGCTTCGCGCTCGGCGTCAGGCCGTTCGGCAGCCGCGGCGACTTCGCCGGCATCCTCGACGCGGCGGCCGAGCAGCTGCGCGACGAGCTGGCCGAGCGTCTCCGCAACCCTGCCGGCCCGAGCGGCGACGCGGCGCCGGCCACCGGCCTGCTCGCGGCTATCCGCGAGATCGAGCGCGCCCGCAAGTTGGCGGCCGGCAACGTCAACCCGCAGCTCGTCGTCGTGGACCTGCTGCGCCGACTGGGGGAGTGCCGCACATGACCAGACGCCGCCCCGCGCCCCGGAAGCTGTCGCACCTGGATGCGGAAGGGCGTGCCCGCATGGTGGACGTGGGAGCGAAGCGCGTCACCGCCCGCCATGCCCTCGCCGAGGGCCGAATCCGGATGGGGCCCGGGGCGTTCGCGCTGGTGGAGGCTAACCGGGTGGCGAAGGGGGACGTCCTGCGCGTCGCGGAGCTCGCGGGGATCGGCGGCGCCAAGCGGACGGCAGAGCTGATCCCGCTGTGCCATCCGCTCGCGCTCGACCACGTCTCGGTCACCGCGACGCTCGACCCCGAGCTCCCCGGCGTACGCGTGCGCGCCGAAGCGCGCCTGAAAGGCAGGACCGGGGTCGAGATGGAGGCGCTCACGGCGTGCGCGGTGGCGCTGCTTGCCGTGTACGACATGGTGAAGGCCGCCGACCGCGGGATGACGATCGGCGAGCTCAGGCTGCTCGAGAAGTCGGGAGGCCGCTCCGGTCGCTGGCAGCGCCGCGGCTAGCCCGCTCGGTCAGCTCGGCAGGCGTACCGCCTCTCCCGGGCGGATCCGGCTGCGGAGGGTGAGCCGGTTTTCCCTGAGCAGCAGCGACAGCGGGACGCCGAACTGCTCCGCGATCCCGGACAGCGTCTCGCCGGCGCGCACGATGTGCACCCGGCGGGTCCGCGCGGCTTGGCCGCCGCGGCGCGTCCCCGTCGCCTCACCGCGGGGCGCCGCCGACCTTCGGCTCCGCGCCACCGCGGAGCGCCAACCCGCCGGCTGGGCACCCGAGGTGGGGATGATCAAGCGCTGACCGAGGCGCAGGAAGCGGGGTCGGACGCCGCGGTTGACGCTGGTGATGTCCTCCACGCTCACCCCGTACTGCCGCGCGATGCGCGACAGCGTCTCGCCTCGCGCCACGTGGTGGACGACCACCGTGACGCGGTCCTCCTCGGGGAGGACCGCCAGCCCAGCGGCGACCGAATCCGCCGAGCGCTCGGGCAGGCGTACCCAGGTGCTGCGTTCCGGAGGCGTCGCGAGGCGGACGAGCTGCGGGTTCAGCTCCTCCATGACCTCCCGGGTCACGCCCGCGAGCCGCCCGAGCACGTCCAGTCCCACCGAGAACGGGACGGCGACCGAGTCGTAGCGCAGCGGCGACCAGTGCCGGATCCCCGTGAACCCCCAGCGGTCGGGCTCCTTCGCCAGGAGCGCGGCCGCGATCAGCTTGGGGACGTAATCCCGCGTTTCGCGACGCAGGAACGACCCCTCCGCCAGGGCGAAGTACCGCTCGTCCCCCCCGAGGGCACCGAAGTCGTACCGAGCCAGCCCCCGCACGATCTTCCCGGGACCCCCGTTGTACGCGGCCGCCGCCAGGTAGAGCGAGCCGAACCGGTTGTTGAGCTCCGAGAGGAAGCGGATCGCTGCATCCGTCGCCAGGAACGGGTCGCGGCGCTCGTCCACCCACGCGTCCACCGTCAGGCCATAGCGCCGCCCCGTCGCCGGGATGAACTGCCACAGTCCCACCGCGCCCGCCCGACTGCGGGCGTTCTGGTTCAGCCCGCTCTCGATCATGGCCAGATAGACCAGGTCCTGCGGGAGCCCGGCCGCGGCGAGCCGGGTGCGGATCATCGAGTCGTAGCGGCCGAGCCGCGCGAGGTACAACTCGAAATGTCGTCGCGCCCGGCGCGAGAAATAGTCGAGCCAGTACTGCACGCGCTCGTGCGACGCGTAGGTCGAGACGTCTATGTCCCAGGTCGCCGCCGCAGCCGCCGCCTCCGGCCGCCCGAAGAGGTTGGCCACCTCCTCCCGCACCGCTTCGGGCGGCACCGCGACGACGGTCGGCGCCAGCGTGTCGGCAACCAGCTCCCGCAAGGAATCGAGGAACGTCTCCTCGAGGAGCGTCTCCGGAACGGAGGGTACTGGCGGTGATGAATCGGTTGGAGTGAAGGTCGGGGCAGGGGGCGGAGAGACGGGCGGGTCGGCCGCGCTCTCCCTGGTACAGCATCCGTCGGCGGGCGAGTCCGCCCTCGCCGGCGGCACCGAGAC
>JACQVG010000154.1 GCA_016209905.1 Gemmatimonadota bacterium
CGATGCGGTCCTGCAGGTAGAACGCCCCCTCCCACGGCTGCACGTGGTACTCGTTCTGGATCCCCTGCGTGTTGTTGATGTTCAGGTTCTCGAACTCGAAGTAGTCGATGTCGTGGTTCTGGTAGAAGACGCCGCCCTGCAGGTTGTGGTGATCCGAGACCTGCCACTGCACGTCTGCGCGCGCGACGTACGACCTCAGGTCCTCACCGCCGAACACGTCGTCCGTGCCGCCGGTCGGATTCTGCCCGAGCTTGCCCGCGGGCGCCGCGATCACGAAGCCGGTGTCGAAGCTCCGCTCCTGGAACCGCTCCTTCAGGCAGACCCCCTGGAACCAGTTGCAGGTCTGGCGGTCCTGATCGAAGCGGCCGAACGCGGCCCGCACGAAGCCGCGCGAGAAGGTCTGGTCCACGGCCGCCACGTACAGCCGCCGGTTCAGCTCGGCGGTGTTCACCACGACGGTGCTGTAGGAGAGCGGCACGCCCAGCAGGCCGAGTGTGTTAATGATGTACGCGGCCGAGTCCTCCGCCGTGGCAATGATCGGGGAATTCAGCGGGTTGTCGTACGTGAGCAGGTAACGGAAGTCGAACGGCTGGTACTGCCGCTGGTAGTCGATGGCCGTGAAGTTGAGCTTCGTGGCCGGCGTCACCTGGAAGGTGAGCTTGCCGAACAGGTCGCGCTCCTCGTCGAAGCCGAAGGCGCGCCAGCCGGGGAAGACATCGAGCTCGTGCGCCGTGCTGGCCTGCGGGTTGGACGGGATGAAGACGTCGTTATCGAACTCGAAGACGTCGGCGCGCGCCGAGCCCTGCGATCCGGACAGCGCGAAGCGCAGACGGTCGCCCGGGATGAACGGCAAGGTGCCGGAGACGGAGCCCTGGACCTGCATGCGGTCCTCGAGCTCCGACGGGGTCCAGCCCAAGAGCTCGCCCGCGACGCGGGAGCTGCGCATCTCCAGCCAGCCCTGCGGCTCCGCGCCGCCCTCGCGCGTGGTGATGTTGACTACGCCCGAGAGCGCGTTGCCGTACTGCGGCTCGAGGCCTCCCTTCAGCAGGTCGACCTGCTCCACCGCGGTCACGTTCAGGTCGAAGGAGCGCCCGCCCAGCACCCAGTTGTTCACGGGAATGCCGTCGATCAGGGTCAGGGTCTCACCACCCCGCCCGCCGCGGATGCGCACCGGCGAGATCACGTTGCGCCGCACCTCGCCGAGCGAAAGCACGTCCGTGTTCTGCGGCACCTCCAGGAAGCCTTGCTGAAGCGAGAGCGCGCCCGAGATGCTGGTCACGGGCAGGGCCGAGAGCTCCTCCGAGGTCACCGTGTTCTGCGAGCCGGCCGCCGTCAGCTCGATCAGCGGCACGCGCTCGGCCGTCACGATGACTTCCTCGACCGCCACCGCCTCCGAGACCATCTGCAGGTTGACCTGGCGCGTGATGTCGGTGGCGACCACCACGTTCTCGTAACGCACGGTGGCGTAGCCGATCATGCGCGCTTCCACCGAGTACGTGCCGACCGGCACGTTGATGATGAAGTAGCGGCCGTTCGACTGCGTCAGCGTGCCCCGGTTCAACTGCGGCACGTAGACCTGCACCCCTTCCAGCGGCTGGCCCGATTGCTGGTCCGTCACCAGACCCGTGATGGAGCCGACCGCCTGGGCGGAGGCCGAGGCAGCGATCGCCAGGAGCGCGAACGCGCCCAGAGCCGCGACGAGCAACGTGCGACGAATCACAGGATCCTCCCGGGAAGAACGGGACTGGCAGAAAGGCTTCGACAATGACGAGGGCGAGACCGGACACACGCACCCCCCGGCCCGCAGCGACGGTTCCCGGCGTGCGCTGTTCTGTCTGACTGCAACGAACCAGGCAGCCTGCATCCCAACCCCGTCCAAGGGGAACGATATGCACGCCCCACCGCCCGGTTACACGAACCCCGGGGCCACGGCGCGCTCCAGCACGCCAGGCCCCCGGCGCCCGGGCCGGCCCATCGTTTTGTCTAGACTACAACAGGAAGGAACCCCGACCGGATGGCTCAGCGAGCGTTCAGGCGGTCGGTTCGAGCCCGCCGCTCAGCGAGCGGCGGACGGTTTCGTCCGACTCGTTTTGCTGGGTCTTCTGTACTTGGGCAGCGTCATAGTGACAGCGTCGGCCGCCGGTGTCAAGAGACGCCGGCGGGCGCCTTCAAACATATGTTTGTGGGCCGCCCTCACGCGGCTCAGCTCCCCGCGCCGAAGAAGTCCTCGAACTTGGCCTTGTAGTCCTCGCTCAGGTGAATGAGGAAGGGCGAGAGACCGCTCGGCGTACCGATGGCGGGCGTGAGCCCAAGTATGAACGCGTTGAAGTTGGCGAGCGTGACACCGCCAATGCGGACGTCGACGTTGCCGTTCTCGTCCACGGCGATACTGTCGGCGACGAGGACCTCGCTGCCGGCCGTGATGCCCGTCTTGTCCTGGAGCGCCATGAAGCCCTGGTACTTCCAGCCGGCGGGCGCGGGCTTGACGCCGCGGAAGGAGACGATGAGGGAGTCCTTGAAAATCTGTCCCTTGCCGGAGCCGGCGGGGACGTACCGCTCGACATCTTCGCTCCTGGGCTTGCCGAAGACCAGGCTTCCGCTGGTGGTCAGCCGGTCATCTCTGGGCTCGGCGTTGCCGCGGTCGTCCAGGTAGTCGAAGCCCAGGAAGAGGTTGCTCGGGGTGGCGACGTCGCCCGTCTCGATGGCCAGCACGATGCGGTCGAAGTCCTTCGGGGCCACGCCGGCGGACTGCTCGTCGACTGCCAGCGTGTGGACCGACGTGTCGGAGGGGCTGTTGAAGGCGGCCTGCGTCGTGGCTGCGCTCCCGTCGACCGTATACGAGCCGGTGGCCGGAACGCTGGCGCCGGTGCTGCGCTTGACGAGGAACGCCTTGTAGGTGCCGGTGGACAGCGCCGGCAGGGTGCGGATCGTGAGCGCGAGCGAGACGGGGAAGGCGAACGCGTTGGTGCCGCCCGGCAGGTTCTTGATGGTGTTCGGGTTGACCTGCGCGATCGGGAAGGGTGAGAAGGTTTCATCGACGGCATTCCCGCTGGCATCGATGTCGGGGCCGAGCTGGATGCGGAGCGTGGGCGCGACGTCGGGGAGCTTGTTGGTCGCGGTCCCCTGCCCTTCCACGATCAGGACGTAGTTGTACTGGCCCGGCTTGACCGTTGCACCGGCGCCGTTGATGCCGACGGGAGTGGAATCGTTCACGCCGGTCGGGGTCTGGGTCGTGAAGTTGCGCCACCAGGGCGAGTCGCCGCCCGCGAACGGGACACAGTCGACGGTGGCCGCGCCGTTGGCGTTGGTGGTGATCGTCCCCAGCACCACGGGATTTCTGGCAGTATTAACGGAGACGGCGGTCGTGAAGTCGCAGGTGGCGGTTTCGGCTCCGCTCTCGGCACCGCCGAGGAAGTACAGGGAATCGGGCTGAGCGACGCGCAGCCCGAGCAGGCGCTCGACCTGATCGAGCTCCCCGTTGACAGCGAGCGCCATGCGCGCGAGCGCCACCGTGTAGGTCGTGTTCGCCTTCAGCCCGCGGACGCCTCCGAAGAGATCCCAGAATCCCGGTCCGACACCGGTGAAGACAGGGTTGAAGAGCGCCAGGAACGCGGTCGGGCTGAGGCCCTCGACCGGGCCCACGGCACCGCTACTGCTGACCAGGGCCGGTACGCGCGGGTCCTGCGAGCTGTTGCGGACGGCCGCCGTGGCATCGAAGCCGCGCCCGGTGAAGGGCGGAACGGCCTTGTAGTTTCCCAGGGCACCGGTGCCGCGGGCGAAGGCGTCGGCCGGCGTGAGATCGAAGCCGCCGATGCCGACCGCCAGCGTGAGGGTGCCGCCCGGCAGCGTGGGGGCGGCGACCGCCGTGACGAAGTTCAGAATCGGATGGTCGCCGGTAACGTCGACGACGGCGTTCTCCTCCTCGCAGGCGCTCAGGGCCGCGGCGGGCAGCGCGAGGGCGAGCGCTGCGATGCGGCGCCAAGAATGAGCGGGCACAGGCTCCTCCTGTTGGGCTTCTGGTAGCGGTTGGTCAGCGGCCGGGCAGATAGGTGAAGCCGATGGCCGCGCGCAGGTTGTGAACGGTCGACTCCGCCGCCGGCGGGCGCGCGTGCAGGAACACGGTGCTCCGGAAGCGCTCCTGCACCGGGTTCAGCTTGTCGCGGTCGTAGTCGGTGAAGACCACGTCGCGCACGTCTACGCGCAGGCCGGTCCGCTGCGTCAGTCCGAGATGGAAGCCGCCGCCGGCCTCGAAGGTCGTGCCGCTCATGACCTGCGGCTGGTCGTTCGACTGCGGGTCGAGGAAGAAGGTGTAGCCGCCGATGCCGCCGGCCACGTAGGGCGCGATGCGGCCGAAAGTCATCCCCAGCTTGAGCACGCCGCCGTAGGTCGCAATGCTCAGGTCCTGGCCCACGTGAAAGAGGCGGGTGGTGTCGGGTCCCACGTCCCACTGCATCGC
>JACQVG010000171.1 GCA_016209905.1 Gemmatimonadota bacterium
ACCCCCCACCCCCCGGCTCGCCTCCGACATCCGCAAGCAGTTGTTGGGGCCGGATCGGCCGCGTAGCTTATCGCGATGGCGACGAGAGGCTTTTTCGCCGAGCTCCTGGCGTACCTGGGCTCGCGGAAGCGGCTGTGGCTCTTGCCGATCGTGGCTGTCGGCCTCGTCCTCTTGCTCGTTGCGGCGCTCCTGTTCGGTCCCGGCGTCGCGCTCGAAGCCGTCTACCAGATCTTCTAGTGTCCCCCCGGGCCGCTCCTTCCCGCGGCCGGCGGCGAGCCTTCCTCCTCATCGCCCTCCTGATCCCGGCAGTCGCCTTCGCCGCGCTCGAAGGTGGCCTGCGCGCCGCGCGCTACAAAGGTGACCTCGGCCTGTTCGCGCGCCTGCCGATCCTGGGTGGCCGGTACCTCGGCGTCAACAAGCACTTCGCGGCACGCTACTTCGTGAACGTGTCGCTCCTCCCGACGCCGTCCAACGATCTCTTCCTCGCGGCGAAGCCCGCCAATGGCTTCCGCGTTTTCGTGCTCGGCGAGTCCACGGCCAACGGCTTCCCCTACGGCTACAATGGGACGTTCTCCCGCATCCTCCAGGACGCCCTGCGCGACGTGATGCCCGGCAGCACGGTAGAGGTCGTGAACCTGGGCATCGCGGCCGTCAACAGCTACACGCTCTATGACCAGGTGGACGAGGTTCTGGCTGCGAAGCCGGACGCGGTGCTGATCTACGTCGGGCACAACGAGTTCTACGGGGCCCTCGGCGCGGGCTCCGCGGAACGCGCCTGGGCGCCCCCGGCGTTCGTGCGCGCGTACCTCAAGCTGCAACGACTCAGGACCTTCCTGCTCGCCCGCGACGTCGCCGTCGGCGTCGTCCGACGACTGAGCCCGCGCCGGCCTAGGCGCGATGGCCCCATGTCGCTGATGCAGGAGATGGTGAGGGAGGAGGCGATTCCACTCGACGGCCCGACCTACCGCCGGGGCCGCCGGCAGTTCACGGAGAATCTCACCGCCATACTGGGCAGGTTCCGCAGTGCGGGCGTGCCGGTGTTCGTGGGGAGCCTGGCGAGCAACCTTCGGGACCAGCGGCCCTTCCGTTCCGTCCCGACTCGTGCGCACCCGGCCGCAGGCCGCGTGTGGGGCGACGCCCGGCAGGCCCTCGCGCGGGGGGATCTGCCCGAGGCCCGCCGATTGTTCGCCTACGCCCGCGACCTCGATGGGCTGAGGTTTCGCGCGACGGGCGAATTCAGCGCGATCATCCGCAGGGTGGCGAGCGAAACCGGAGCGCACTACGTGCCGGCCCTTGAGGCGTTCGCCGCGGCCTCGAGCGACGGAATCCCCGGGTCCGACCTCTTCTGGGAGCACCTCCACCCCACGCAGAAGGGCTACCATCTGATGGGCAGGGTGTACTTCGAGGCGCTGAAGGAGGCGCGGTTCCTCGGCCGGAGCGCGGACACCACTCTCCTTCGGCCGTGGGCGGCCTACTTCGAGCGGATGGAGCTGACCGAGTTCGATCACCGGTTCGCCTGGCACGAGATCCGGTCGCTCACCAGTCGCTGGCCGTTCGTCGAGCGGGAGGATCCGGCTGGCTACCCCGCGAACTACAGAGCTACGAGTTCGGCCGACAGCCTCGCGTTCGAGGCGGTGAATCGCGGACTGGGCTGGGCGAGGGCGAAGGGGACCCTCGCGGACCACTACAGGACGACCGGGCAGCTCTTACAAGCGCGGGCGGAGTACCGGGGGCTCGCTCGCGAGCAGCCGGTCAATGCCTCGCTCCTCGTGATTGCGGCGGATGTCTATCTTCGGCTGAACGAACCTGACCGCGCCCGCGAGCTGCTGGAGCGGGCGTACGGCATCGAGCCGTCGGCGCTGGTCTGCCACGCGCTGGGGTCGCTCGAGCTCAAGTCGCAGCGCTACGCCCGCGCGATCCCCCTGCTGGAACAGTCGCTCCGTTATGCGCCGGACAACCCACCCGTCCTGTACGACCTCTCGCGCGCGTACATCCTGATTCGGGACCTCCGGCGGGCGCGCGCCTATGCCGATCGGCTGGCTCAGGTTCGCCCGACCTTCCCCGGCCTCAGCGAGTGGCGGGCCATGCTCGCCACGCTGCCGGAGCCGGCCAACTGATTGATGTGCCGCCCCCCGCCCCCCCGCCCCCGAGAGGCGGAGGCGACGGAGCCTCTCGGCGCGGGGCGGTTCGCGGCGCCGCCTCTTGCGCCCGCGAAGGCCGAACCGTATAATGCCCAGAAGAAGGTCGTGATTTCTGCGAAGTTTGGCCCGACCTTCCTGCCCGCATCCTTAGAGAACAGCCGTCGTTACCGTGTTGGGCCAGCGCTCGGCCGCCGATGGCGGCTTGCGAGCGGGACGGTTGTTGGGTGCTTTTTCTCGTCACGGGAGGTTGTGCCTGATTCAAGCGTTGTCTGAGAGTCGTGTCATCATTCGATCATCATGCATTCGCCTTTTCGAACGGCGCGGGCCGTGAGACGCGGTCGGCGCCATCGAGCCCAGGGGCGGGTGCGTTTGGGCAACCATACTGCGTGAGGACGCAGCGATGAACACTCCACGTATTCGGCAGGCGTGCGGAGCCCTGGTGCTGGTCGTCCTGGTGGGCGGGCTGACGACGGCGGCAGAGGCGCAGCAGGGAACGATTTCGGGGCGGGTGAGTGACCGGGTCGGCGACAGCCCCGTTGATGGGGCTAGGGTCGCGATCGTCGGCACCAACCTGTCCGCGGTGACGAACCGGCAGGGGATGTACGTCTTGCGCGGCGTGACGCCCGGCACCGCGCAAGTCCATGTTCGCCAGGTCGGATTCCAGCCCCAGACGCGCGCCGTGACCGTGGCCGCCGGGGAGACGGCCACCGCCGACTTCCAGATGGCCGCCTCGGCCGTCGTCCTGGAAGAAGTGGTCGTCACGGGCACGGCGGGAGACGAGCGGCGGCGCTCCCAGACCGCCGCCGTCCCGACCGTCAACGTCGCCGAAATCGCACAGGCTGCTCCGGTGACGACCGTCAACGAGGTGTTGCAGTCGCGCGTAACCGGCGTTTCGGTGGCTCGCGCCTCGGGCTCATCGGGCACGAACAGTCAGATTCGTGTCCGCGGCCCCGGCACCATCTCGCTCTCCAACTCTCCAACGATCTTCGTTGACGGGGTGAGCATCTCGGAGGCTCAGCCTGCCTTCGCCTTCGACGGTCAGGTTGCCGACCGTCTCAACGACCTCAGTCCCGACGACATCGAGTCCATCGAGGTCGTGAAGGGGCCCGCGGCCGCGACGCTTTACGGCGCGAACGCTTCGACGGGCGTGATCCAGATCATCACCAAGCGCGGTCAGGTCGGCGCCGGCCGGTTCAGCCAGCGTCTCGGCTTCGAGTACCACTCCATAGACCCGAATTTCACGCCCCCGGCGAACTACGCGAAATGCACCACAGCGCTCGTGGCCGCGACCAGCGTGAACCCCCTCTGCCGGGGTCAGGAGGTCGGACTCCTCGTCTCCGACAACCCCCTCGTTCGCACCGGCGCGTTCCGCACCGGCGAGCACCGCTCGGTCGCGTGGAGCGGCCGGGGTGGCGGTCAGAACTACGGGTACTTCGCCTCCGCGGGCCTTGACGACGAGGACGGAACCCTCCCGAACAACAGCTTCGAGCGTCGCCGCGCGCGGCTGAACTTCAATTTCATCCCGCACCCCGAAGTCGTCATTGACGCGGGGTACGCGCTCACCCGGTCGGTCACCATCCTGCCGGACAACGACAACGACATCTACGGGTTCATGGGAGGCGGCTACCTCGGCTCGCCGCTGACTAGACGGGATGATGGACTGCCGGGCCAGGACGGCTGGTTCGGCTTCGCGCGTCAGGTCGAGGCGATTACGGCGATCGAGAATGTGCTGCAGACGCACCGCAGCACGGTCGCGATCACGGCCAAGTACGATCCGACCAGTTGGCTCTCTCACCGGCTGACGGTCGGCGCCGACCTCCTTCGTGACGAGCAGGTGCGGTTCTACCCCCGGAACCCGGTCGGCCAGTACGCCGGCGCCCTGAACACGGGGAGCGTGGACGAGGGCCGCCTGGGGTTCGAGCGCTACACGGTGAACTATCTGGGCAACATCCGCACCACGTTCGGCGGTTCCGGGCAGTTCGTCTCCAACGTCTCGTTCGGCTTCCAGGCGATTGATTCGCGCACCGAGACTGTGGGCGCGACGGGACTCGGGCTCACCACGAACGCCGCCAGGGTGATCAGCGCGGCCTCGCAGAACTCGGGCAGACAGGGCTTTTCGCAGCAAACCACGGTCGGATACCTGGGGCAGTTGCAGCTCGCGTACCAGGACCGGATCTTCCTGCTGGCGGGCGCACGCGTGGATGACAACTCCGCCTTCGGCGAAGGGTTGGACCCCTACTTCGTGCCCAGGGCGGGGCTCTCGTACCTCATCTCCAACGAGCCTTTCTTCCGGTCCATCCTTCCGTTCTTCACCACCCTGAGACTGCGCGGCACCTGGGGAACGAGCGCGCGATCCCCCACGCCGGGCGCATCGCTCCAGACGCTCGCAGCCGCTCCGTACGCGAACGTCACGGTTTCGGAGTCCGGAGCGATACCGCTCAACCCGGGGAACCCGGACCTCAAGCCCGAACGTGGGACGGAGGTCGAGTACGGGTTCGACGCAGGGCTGTTCAGCGACCGGCTGGCGGTGGAATTCACCGTGTTCGACAAGACGACCAAGGATCTGCTCCTGGTGCGCACCCTGCCACCCTCGCTCGGCTTTACGGCCAACCCCTTCGCCAACATCGGCGAGGTGAACAACCGCGGCGTGGAGCTCGCCGTGAACGGCCGGCTCATCAATTCCCGCCGCTTGACGTGGGACGTCCGCTTTGGGATGAACACCCTCAGGAACGTCTTGGTGGATTTGGGTGTGGATCCGGGGACAGGAGAAGACATCGCTCCGTTCGGCACGACGAACCGGTTCACGGAGGGCTTCCAGCTCGGCACCTGGGTCTCCAAGCGGATCCGCTCGATTGACGTGGAGAACAGCCGGGTGACCGTGGCCGACACGCTGGAATCCATCGGGAACGTGTTCCCGACCCGGGAGTTCAACTTCACCACGTCCGTGACGCTGTTCCGAAACCTGCGCCTGACGGGGCTTCTGGACGGCAAGAGCGGCCACAGCATACAGAACCTCACGGATTTCTTCCGCGAGACGCAGCTCGTGCGCAGCAACCGGCGGCTCGATCCGACCGTGCTTTCGCGCGAGGAGTTCCTGCGCCGGTACGGCGACGACACGGCGGGCCGGCCGGCGTTCGTGTGCGAGAGCGGCGCCTCCTCCTTGCCCGGCCATTGCCCAGCCGGGACCGCCACGGTGAACGAGGTGCGGGACGCGTACATCCAGAAGGCCGATTTCGTGCGGCTCCGGGAGCTGTCGGTGACCTGGACCCTGCCCGAGCGTCTGGCCGGCCTGTTCGGTGGGGCGGGCGCCTCCGTGACCCTGGCGGGCCAAAACCTGGGCCTGTGGACGGATTACGAGGGCCCCGATCCGGAAGTGATCTCGACCGGAAACGCGCTGTTCAACCGGAGAGACTTCCTCACGGTGCCGGGTTCCCGGCGCTGGGTGGTCAAGGTCAACCTCGAGTTCTGAGGATACCGAATCCATGACGAGACCTATCCGAGCACTTCTGGGCACCGCGCTGGCGTGCGCGACCGCAGTCGCCGCGTCCGGGTGCGAAGACTTTCTGGCCGTGGACAACCCGACGGTCATTGACGTCGCGACCGTAGATCCGGTGGCCGACGCCACGACCCTCGCGTTCTCGGCCCAGCAGAATTTCGCCGTGGCCTATGGCTGGATGATCATGTACTCCTCGTGGTTCGTCGGGGAGGCGCTCGTCGCCGAGACCTTCCCCACGCGCAACGAGTTCGGACGGCGGGACGTGGCGGTAGACAACGGTAGCCACAACGCCGACGTGTGGCAGCCGCTTTCCGTGGCCATGGCTTCGACCGACCTGGTGCTCCAACTCTCGCTTCCCACGCCCGAGAGCAACCTCAACATCGCTCGCGCGGCGCTGTACCGGGGGTTCTCCTTCGTGATGATGGCGGAGAACTTCTGCACCGGGACGGTGAGGACCAGCGCCCAGGAGGCCGGGCCCGAGCTCACCACCGCGGAGATGCTCGATTCAGCGGTGGTGCATTTCACGACCGCGAACAGCGTCGGCACGGCGGCCGGGAGCGCGGCCGCCACAGCGGCCGATCGCGCGGCCGGCCTCGCGATCGCACGGGCTGCGCTCGTGGGCCGCGCCCGCGCTCAGCTTCAGGCCGGGCGGCCGACCCAGGCGGCGGCGGATGCGGCAGCGGTTCCGGCGGCGTTCAACTTCAACCTCTCGTACATTGACGATTTGTCCCAGCGGACCCGGCTGGGCAACCGGCTGTGGCAGTTCACGCTCGACCGGGGCTCGATCACCGTGGCGCCCGCCTTCAGAGTGACCGATCCCAGGGTGCCCTACAAGGCGCCGGGACAGCACACCCTGACGCCCCAGGATCCGAGCAGCGGGCCGTTCTACATTCAGAACAAGTATCCGACCTTTGCCTCGCCCATCCGGCTGGCCTCCAAGATCGAGGCGGACTACATCGCGGCGGAGGCCCAGGGGACCGCGGCGCAGCTCACGCTCATCGCGGCGCGGCGCGCGGCGAACAGTCAGGAGGCTTACAGCGGTGCGACGGACGCGGTCAGCGTGCTCACCGAGCTGATGGAGCAGCGCGGGCGCGAGTTTTATCTCGAGGGCAAGCGCCTGGGCGACTTCCGGCGCAACCCGAGCAACGTCCTGAACGTGCCGGTCGCCGGTTCCACGTACTTCAAGCCGGGGTTTGCGCCCGTCGGCAGCCAGACCTGCTATCCGCTGACGACGGCGGAGCGAGACAACAACCCGAACCTGTAACGGTTGCGGACGGAACGAGATGAAACAGCGCGCCCGGCACTCGCCGGGCGCGCTTTGCTGTGGGGCCTCAGGGTCGCCGGGAGATCCGGCGGTGCCGCCTACGGATGGTCGCGCTGCTTGGTCTCGATCATGATGACGCCGCTCGCGGCGTACATCCCGTAGAAAGTCGTTCCCTCGGTCCCCGTGAGGATGCGGATGCTGGAGATGTCGCGGGCCGCGATCTGCAGCAGCTCACGAAGGTCCGCGAGCACCGCGCCATCCACGATGAGGAGCGGGGCCTCTCTCAAGTACACGCTTTCCCGGCCCCGGCGCGACACGCGGGTGGGCTGGCCCAGGACGTTCTCCTGGAGGTCGAGATGCAGCGCCAGGCTCTTGATCGCCTGCCACGCGGTCGTGGCGCCCGAGAGCCGGATCGCCTCCTCGGAGATGAGCTGCCCCCCGTACGGTGTATCGTCCGCCCGGCCCCGCCCCCGGAGGCCGCATCCTAAGGCGAACGAGGCCACAAGGGAGCACAAGACGGCGGCGAGAGCTGGGGCGTGGCGGGCGCGCACAGGCACCTCCTTTTGCCGGCCCACAGCATCGAGTGTATGCCCTGGTCGCCCCACGTCAAGAGATGCTTAGCGGGGCGGCCCCGCGCGCCGGCTAAGGCGGCGCCGGAACTTGGCTTAGGTAGGGGCCCCCCCCACCCTTGCGCGGCCTTTGGGCGATCCGTATTATGGCGTGTCCGTGCTCTTTCTCGTTCGCGGGAGGGTGCGCCTGGCGATCCAAGCTTCGGTCGGCCAGCGTCTCATCACGCGATCATTATTCATTCTGCCGGCCGCCCGTCGCGAGGCGGGCCGGGCGATCGGCGCCATCGAGTCGGGCGATGAGTGCGCTTCGG
>JACQVG010000156.1 GCA_016209905.1 Gemmatimonadota bacterium
CGTCTGCACGACCACCCGTCCCCCCGCCGGGCCGCGCCCCGCCCGCCCGGCGACCTGCGTCAGCAGCTGGAACGTCCGTTCAGCCGCGCGGAAATCGGGTAGGTTGAGGGCCACGTCGGCGTCCACGACGCCGACGACCGTGACCCGAGGAAAGTCCAGCCCCTTGGCGATCATCTGCGTTCCCACGAGCACATCCACCGCGCCGCGCGCCACCGCGTCGAGGATCCGCTGGTGCGCCCACTTGCCGCCCGTCGTGTCCAGGTCCATCCGTGCGATGCGCGCCGCGGGGAACCGGGCCGCCACGAACTCCTCGACCTGTTGCGTTCCAACACCGCGGTACCGCTGCGTCGCCGCGCCGCAGTTCCTGCACGCCGACGGCAGCGGCTCGCGGTGGTCGCAGTGGTGGCAGCGCAGCAGGGGCGGCGTCCGATGATAGGTGAGGGTGATGCTACACTGCGGGCAGGACCACACTTCGCCGCACGCGGGACATTGCACGAACACGCTGAATCCGCGCCGATTGAGCAGCAGCATCGCCTGCTCGCCGCGGGCGAGCGCACCCGCCACCGCGGCGTCGAGCGCATCGCTCCACGGGACCGCCGCCCCCGCCCCCCCCGCCGCCCCCGGCGCGCGCGACGCCGTCCGCAGGTCCACGACCTCCACCGCCGGCAGCGGTCTGGCGCCGATGCGCTCCGGCAACGCGATCAGACGCAGCGCGCCCCGCTCCGCCGCTGCCCAGCTTTCGAGCGACGGCGTCGCGCTGCCGAGCACCACCCGGGCGCCGGCGATCGCCGCGCGGCGCACCGCCACGTCTCGCGCGTGGTAGCGCGGCGCCTCCCCCTGCTTGTACGACGGGTCGTGCTCCTCGTCCACCACGATCGCGCCCAGGCGCGGGACGGCGGCGAAGACCGCCGAGCGCGCGCCCACCGCCACCCGCCGCGTCCCATCGCGAAGCGCCCTCCACGCGTCGTAGCGCTCCCCGTCCGAGAGGCCGCTGTGGAGCACCGCCACGCCGTCGGCGAAGACGCCCCGGAACCTCGCCACGGTCTGCGGGGTGAGCGCGATCTCCGGCACCAACACGATCGCGCTGTTTCCGCCTTCCACGACTTGGCGCAGGAACTCGAGGTAGGCGAGCGTCTTCCCGCTGCCGGTCACTCCCAGGAGCAGCGCCCCCTCGCCCGGCGCGAGGGCGGCGAGCGCAGCGATCGCCTCGCGCTGCGCCGCACTCGGCTCGGGCGGGGGCGCGCTCGCCGCGAGCGTGGCGAAAGGATCGCGCTCGCGGCGCACCGACGTGGCGCGCACGACGCCGCTCGCGATCAGCGCCCTGAGCCCCGCAGCCGACACGCCAAGGCGCCCCAGCTCCGCCGCGCCGGCCCGGCCGCCCAGTCGCTCGAGGGTCTCGTAGGCCTCCCGCTGCCGCGGCGCGCGGGCGAAGCGCCTCTCGCGCGCGAGGAGATGCTCCAGGCGGACCGCCAGCTCCAGCACACGCTCGCGCCGTTCCGGCGCGGCGGTCCGCGGCGGAACGGTGACCAGGCGCGCCGCGCCTTCCGCCGCGAGCCGCTGCACCAGGCGCACGCCGGCGCTTCCCGCCTCGCGCCGCACCGCGTCGAGCGGCACGGGCCGACCGGGCCGACCGGCCACGAGCCGGGCCAGCGCGGGTCCGGCTCCTCCGACCGGGAGCGCGCCCGCCTGGATGTGGACCACCGGTCGCCCGACGGAAAAGAGCTGCGGCGGCAGCATCGCGCGGAAAACCAGCCCTGGCGCCGCCGCGTAGTAGTGGGCGACATGGCTCGCGAGCCGCAGCAACGTGGCGTCGAGGAGCGGCTCCGGATCGGGCGCGGCGATGACCGGGCGCGCCGCCGACCCGATCCGCGGACGGGCCACCGCCGTCACCACCCCTACCATCTCGCGCCGACGCACGGGAACCACGACCCGCGCCCCGGGCACGGCCCGGGCGGCCAGCTCGGCCGGTACGGCGTACGTCAGAGGCTGGGGGAGCGCGAGCGGCAGAGCGACGTCGATCAAGGCGTCGCTCACCGTGTGAAGCCGCCGCGCGCGATGGTGAAGGGATTCAGACCCAGCCGCGACCGCGGAGGAACCAGAACATGGCGACGCCAAAGGCCGCCATCAGTCCCACCGCCCAGTAGAAGCCCCACGGGTGGTGGATGAGCGGCAGGCCCTCGAAGTTCATGCCGAAGATCCCGCCGAGCACCACGAGCGGCAGCGAGAGGGTCGCCACCACGCTCAGCGACTTCATCGCGGCGTTCATCCGGTTCGACGCCTGCGTCAGGTAGGTGTCGAGCACCGTGGCCAGCAGGTCGCGGACCGAGTCCATGGATTCGGCGATGCGGATCGTGTGGTCGTAGACGTCGCGGAAATAGACCTGGGCCGAAGCCGCGACGCAGGCGTGCGGCCGGTTGGTCAAGACGTTCAACACCTCCCGCAGTGGACCGAGATGCCGGCGAAGCTGCACGACCAGCCGCTTGCTCTTGAAGATGTTCTGAATCGCCGCCTCGTCGTAGCTCCGAAACAGCTTCTCCTCCACCTCGCCCACCAGCTCGTCGATCCGGTCCACGATCGGCAGGTAGTCGTCCACCGTCGTGTCCAGCACGCCGTGGGCGAGCATCTCGACCCCCCGCTGCAAGAGGTCGGGGCTCCGGGCGATCCGCTCCTGCACCGCCTCGACCGCGCGCGAGCGCACGCTGTGCACCGTGACGAGGTAGTTGTGCCCCAGGAAGCAGTACAGGTTCACCGTCTCCAGGTCGTACGGGTCCGCCGTCGCCGTGTCGAACCGCACCTCGCGGACGACGAGGAAGAGGTAGTCGGCGTACTCCTCGAGCTTGACCCGCGTCTTCCGACTGAGCGTGTCCTCGATGGCGAGATGGTGAAAGCCGAACACCTTCTCGAGCAGCGCGTGCTGGTGAGGATCGGTGGCGTCGATGTCCACCCACAGCTGCCCGCCCTCGCGGAGCGCCTCGGCCAGCCGTGGCGGTCGCAGCACGTGCTCCACCGCGCCGGCCGGCGTCAGGAACACGCTGTACGGGGTCCCGCGCTCGCGGGGCTGGATGCTGGCGCTCATGTCTGGCTCGCTTCGGCGGCCACCGGAACCGCCCCAACATACGGCCCGCGCATCACGAGGCAAGCGCCGCCGCGTGGGCGGTCGCCGCCTCGGCGAGCCGCAGCGGGTCGTAGCCGCCCTCGAGCACCGAGATGAGCGCCGCCTCCGGCGCGCGCTCGCGGACGGCGCAGGTGAGCGCGCCGTAATGGGCCGGCTCAAGCGTGAAGCCGCCCAGCGGGTCGCCGCGCAGCGCGTCGAAGCCGGCTGAGAAGATGACCAGCGAGGGCTCGAACCCGGCCACGGCGCGGTCCGTCGCCGCCAGCAGGTCCGCCACGTACGCCTCCGCCGGGAGGCCCGGCGGACGCGGCACGTGGAAGAGGTTGCCGACCCCGACGTCGTCTTCGCCGCCCGTGCCGGGGTAGTGCGGCCACTGGTGGATCGAGACGTAGCGCACCCGGGCCTCGGCGCGGAAAGCGTCCGCCGTGCCGTTCCCGTGGTGGACGTCCCAGTCCACGATCAACACCCGCTCCACACCGAGGCGATGAAGCGCCACGGCGGCGGCCACCGCTACGTTGTTGAACAGACAGAAACCCATCGCTCGATGCGGCGTCGCGTGATGGCCGGGCGGGCGCACGGCGCAGAAGGCCGGACCCTCGCCGGCCACCGCTCGCTCGGCGGCCAGCACCGCCGCCCCGGCGGCCCGACGAGCCGCATCGAGCGAGCCCTCACCCAGTCGCGTATCCGGGTCCAGCCATCCGCCGCCGGCGGCGTCCAGCTGGCGCAACCCCCCGAGATGGCGCGCGGTGTGCACGAGCAGCAGGTCCAGATCGCGCACCGCCGGCGCTTCGAGCCACTCGGCCCGCCCCACCGAGACCAGATCCCGGTCTAGCTTCCCGGCCACCGCCTTGAGGCGGCTCGGCGACTCGGGGTGGCCCGGACCGGCGTCGTGACCCAGGCAGGCGGGATGGGAGAGGAGCGCGAGACTCACCCCGCCCCCGGGCGCGCCGTCCGGGCGGCGCCGTCCGGAGGCCCGGGGCGGGCGCGCGCGTCAGTCGCGATCCGCACGGGCCTCGTCCACGGCGTCGCGCAGCGCGCCGATCTCCCGCTGGAGCTCGCGCCGCGCGGCGTCAATCTCGTCGAGAGCCGCGCGCCACCGGCGGTACAGCACGCCGATTCCCGCAGCCGCCGCGATGAGGGCCAATCCCAGGATCACCGGCAGCCCCCGGCCGGTCAGCTGTCCGAGCCAGATCGCCGCCGCCCCGTCGAGCAGGAGCACGGCGAACGCGATGCCGAAGACCAGGCGGCCGGGCGGACGGCGCCTCATCGCACCGGCCGCCGCCGCCTGGCGACGACCACCAGGGCCGCGCCGTCGGTCATGCCGGCGTCCCGCAGCGTCCGGCCTGTATCGCGCACGAGGCCACCGCCGAACTTCACTTCGTAGTCGGCGGCGCGACCCGGATCGAACCGTGCAGCGGTCAGCGCCCTGGCCACCAGAGCCGCCACCGTCTCGTCGGCGGAAACCGCGAGGGCCAACGGCGTCCAGCTATCCCCAAGCGTCACGCGCACCGTCATCCGCGCGCCCGCCGCGGTCGTCACGGGCCGGCCCCCGCGACGTCCGCAGGAGGCAGCGTGGAGAAAAAGCGCCTCACCTGCTGGTCGAAGAGCAGCGACGACCCCCAGACGACGGCGCCGCCATCGGTCGGCGCCGCGGCGATGACGACTTCTTCCCCGCCCTGCCCCCGCAGCACGATGTGGCGCGCCGACTGCCGCTCGACGAACGCCCCCGTGGCCGGGACCCGCGTCGTGAAGAAGATCCTCGCCCGGCCGACGACGGCCTCCGGCGGGAGCGACGTCCGCACCTCGTGCGTCATCTCCGGGCCCAGGTCGAAGTCGGCACAATGGAAACTTAAGGTCTCAAGCAGGAGCACGCACCATCGGTGGACATCATCGAGGCGCGGACGCGGTGAAGATCACCGTCGAGGCGCGGACGTCCTCACCCGCACCTCCGTCTGACCTACCGAGGCGCGGCGCAGCAGATCGCGTGCGCCGGGCTTCCGGCGTACCACGACGACGAGATCCCCCGCCGGCCGCGGGACGACCCCGCGGACGGTCAGGAAGAGCACGTCGGGGAGTCGGTCCGGGAGTCGCAGGCGGTGCGGGCGACCGTGCCAGACGAACGGCATCTCGCCGCCCGCCGCCCGCTTCCAGGCCCGTGCCGAGAGCGGGATGTCGAGGAACACGTCGTCCTCGACCTTGGTGACGCCGCGCGCGACGCGCTCACCGTCGAGGTGGAAGAGCGCGGGGAAGCTCTCGCCCTCGTGGCGCGCGTAGTTCGCCTCGACCGAAGCGTCGAGCGCCTCGAGCTCCGGCACCCGCGCGCGCCATTCGAGGTGGTGTCGCACCTCGTGGGTGAGCGTCTCCCACGCCTCGCCTCGCCAGTCGAAGCCTTTATCCAGCTTGGCCAGCGCCGCAAAGGAGCCGTAGTGCAGCTCCACCGTCGAGCGGAGGGCGGGAGCTGCATCGCCGGGCGAGCCGAAGTCCTGCGGAATGCACTCACCGAGGGTGAAGACGTCGGCGCGGACGGGATGCGGCAGCGTCTTGCCCGTCACCGCGATGTCCACGATCCCGTCGAGAAACCCGCTCGGGAGTTCGCCGGCCATCCGCCGCACCATCGCCTCGAATTCCCGGCGGCGCATCGGCGGCTCAGAGCACCGCGGCCCCGGCGCGGTAGGTCTCGCGACCCAGCCCCTCGTTCCTCTGCTGCCCGCGGACTCCGAGCTGCTCGACGGTCATCCGGCGACTCGCTCGTCCAGGTAGGCGGCCAGCCGTCCCGCGTCCACCCGCTCCTGGGCGAGCGTATCGCGGAACCGCACCGTCACCGTGCCGTCGTCCTTGGTCTGCCCGTCCACGGTGATCGCGAACGGAGTGCCCGCCTCGTCCTGTCGCCGGTAGCGGCGGCCGATCGAGCCCCCGTCGTCGTAGAACGCCGCGAGCCGCCCGCGCAGGTCGTCGTAGATCCGGTGGGCGATCTCCGGCATCCCGTCCTTTTTCACCAGCGGGAGGACGGCCGCCTTGATGGGCGCGATGGAAGGGTGGAACCGAAGCACCACGCGCGTCTCGCCCTCCACCTCCTCCTCGCCGTAGGCGTCCACCAGCGCGACCAGCGCCAGGCGGTCCACTCCCACGGACGTTTCCACCACGTAGGGGACGTAGCGCTCCTGCCGCTCCTGGTCGAAATACTCCAGCTTCTTGCCCGAGAACTGCTGGTGTCGCGAGAGGTCGAAGTCGGTCCGGTTGTGGATTCCCTCCACCTCCTCCCACCCGAACGGGAACTCGTACTGGATGTCGAACGCCGTCTTGGCGTAGTGCGCCAGCTCGCGCGGCCCGTGCTCGTGGAACCGCCGCCGCTCCGGCCGGATCCCCAGCACCTCGTACCACCGCATCCTTTCGGCGCGCCAGAACTCGAACCACTCCTCGTCGGTGCCGGGCCGCACGAAGAACTGCATCTCCATCTGCTCGAACTCGCGGGTGCGGAAAATGAAATTCCCGGGAGTGATCTCGTTGCGGAACGCCTTGCCGATCTGGGCGACGCCGAACGGCACCTTCTGCCGCGAGCCCTGCAAGACATTGAGGAAGTTGACGTACGAGCCCTGCGCCGTCTCGGGCCGCAGGTAGACGACGGACGCCGCCTCCTCGACCGGCCCCATGAAGGTCTTGAACATGAGATTGAAAAGCCGCGGCTCCGTCAGCGAGCCCCGGCTGCCGCACCCCGGGCACTGCGACTCTGGGCCGCCCGGCGTCCCCCCCTCGATCCGCGGGTCGTCGGCGCGGAACCGCTGCTTGCACTGCCTGCAGTCCACCAAGGGGTCGGTGAAGCCGGCGACGTGCCCGGACGCCTCCCACACCTTGGGGTGCATCAGGATTCCCGCATCCAGGCCTTCGATGTCGTCGCGCCCGTGCACCATCGCGCGCCACCAACGATCCTTGAGGTTTCGCTTGAGCTCCACGCCGAGCGGGCCGTAGTCCCACACCGACCCCAGGCCGCCGTAGAGTTCGGACGACTGGAAAACGAATCCGCGCCGCTTGCACAGCGACACCAGCTTCTCCATGCGATCGGATTCAACCATGAGCCCTGCTGAACGAGAAGTGGATGATGGAAGGCGCCGCAAATTAGCCGTGGCCACCGAGGCCGGCAAAGGGGGCACCGATCACAGGGCGCGCCGGCGGAGGAGCCGGGCGCCTCGGTACGTGGCACACGAGAAGAGGTCCTCACCGGCCGGCGCCGGGATGACGGCGCGGACGATCCCGTAGGTGGTTTTGTCAACACTGTGTCGCAATACGCATCATTCTGAGACAGCATTCGTCCGGAGACCAGCCAAGAATTGGACGAGCTAAACAACGGCTGAACAGGGATTTAGGGATGGCCGGCTCGCTTGAGCTCGTAGGCGGACCGTTTCTTGCTCCCCTTAGAAGTCGGGAAAACGCGCGAAGTTGCCGTTTGTGCTTCTGGATTATGCATGGGAGGCTAGGCTGAGCCCCGAATCTCGACGTCGGTACGCGCTCCTCGGAACGAGACAGCTGCACCTGCGCGATCTGGTGCAGGTGCTGGTGGCGCATTGGAAGGTCGTCGCCCTCCTGACGGGACTTGTCGTCTTCGCGACGTGGGCCTCGAGCCGGAAGGCGATTCCGCGCTACCAGTCGCGCGCGACGATCCAGGTGTCCTCCAAGAAGCAGGCCATGACGCCCCTGGAGGCCATGAGGATGGACGAGATGGCCATACAGACCGACCCCGTCCTTTCCGAGGCGCTGGTTCTCTCCACGCAGGCGCTCGCGCTCAGGATCGTGGACGCTCTCGGCCTGCGGCTCAAGGTGGACAACCCTCAGTTCAGCCGGGCCGCGTGGCTTTACGACGCGCAGGTCGTGGACTCCGTCGTCGACTCCCGCACCCGACCCGACAGCTTCGTGCTGGAGCAGAAGGACACCGGCTACGAGCTCCGTAGCGCGGCCCGCGGCACGCTCGTGGCGGCCGGCGCGTACGACGTGCCCGCCGTCGGACCGGGCTTCAGCTTCCGAGTGCGGGAATACCGGGGCGAGCGCAGGAGAGTCCGCCTCTCGATCGACCCCCGCCTCGCCGCCGGCAACAAGGTACGGGGTGGGATCGGCTTCGCGGTCCAGCCCACGACCAACCTTGTCAACGTCACGTTCACCGGCACCGATCCCTCGATGGTGCCCGAGATCCTCAACGAGGCGCTGCGCGCGCTCCAGCGCCACGGACAGGACGCCATTCGCGAAGTGGCCGAGCGGCGGCTGCAGTACGTCGGCGAGCGCGCCGAAGACGCGCGCGCGCGCTACATCGCGAGCCTCACCCGGGTGCAGGCATACAAGGAGTCCCAGGGCACGACCGACCTCTCCGCCGAAGAGTCGGCGCTCATCAACTCGATCCAGAACTCCGACCGCGAGAAGGAGCGGCTGCTGGTTGATCTCGCCACCCTCGAGGGGATCGTGGGGCCGGCCACCGAGGTCACGATCGAGACGCTGAATCGCATGGCCTCGGTCGCGGATATCGCCGACAACACGGCGATGACCTTTCAACTCCAGAACCTGCTCAGGCTGTTCGACGATCGCCGCACGCTCGTGGCCGGCGCCCTCGGCCTGCGGGAGGGAAACCCGCAGATCCAGGCCCTCGACCAGCGCATCACCCAGGCGGCACAGGCGTTGCGGGACGCCGCCAACGCCACGGTGCGGGGCATGCAGGCGAACATCGCGTCGCTCGACCGCAACATCGCCAGCCTGCGCGCGCGGCTCCAGACGTATCCCGGGAAGCAGACGCAGTTCGCACAGCTCATGCTGGA
>JACQVG010000159.1 GCA_016209905.1 Gemmatimonadota bacterium
CCGCCATCCAATCCGCCGGGCGGCGCGAGACGTACTTGGAGACATCGGGCCTGACGGCTCGCACGAACACTCACGCGGAGGTCACACGATGTTGCACTGTCCACTCGCGAGCCGGCTGGCGAGGATGGCCGTGGCGCTGGCGATCACCGGGCTCGGCGCGGGCGTCGCGCTCAGGACGCTCCACAGTTCCGACCACCAGGACACCCCCGAAGTCGAGCTGAGCCCGCGCATGGACGTGAATGACGTCTATGCGTTCCCCGGCTCCGGCACCGACCGGATCGTCCTGGTCATGACCACCAGCTCGCCGATCACGCCCGCGCAGTCGGCCGGTGCGGCGTTCGACCCCGACCTGCTCTACCAGATCAAGATCGACAACGACGACGACGCCGTTGAGGACCTGGTGATCCAGGCCACCTTCAACGGCTCCACCGCCGCCGGCCAGACGGTCGAGCTCCGGGGCCCCGTAGCGCCCGACTTGACGGGCATGCGCACGACCCTCGTGGACGTCGAGCCCGCCGTGACCGGCGCGATCAACACCACGCTCGGCTCGTCCGGCGGCATCCAGGTCTTCGCCGGCGTGCGCGATGACCCGTTCTTCCTGGACCTCGAGCAGTTCTTCTGCATCATCCCGGACCGCCGCCCGGCGACGGGGCCGCTCAGCGGCGCCTGCACAACCGGCGTCTCGAACGGCTTCCGTCCGGCGGGCCAGGCAGTGGACTACCTCGCCGGCTACAACACCCTCGCGATCGTGATCGAGCTGCCCGAGAGCATGCTTACGGCCGGCGGCACATCCAAGCTCGGCATCTGGGGCACCATCAGCCGGTAGCCCGCGCGAGACCAACTCTTCAGCACACAGGAGCACATCGATGCGCACTCTTCGCAAACTCGCGGTCGCCCTGGCGCTGGTGGTCGCCGTCGCGGCCTGCGGCGACGACGACGTCACTGCGGCGGGCCCCGACTTCGATCGGGTCTACGACCAGATTGACCGGCTCGGCAACCCGCTGGTGAGCGAGGTGACCCTCGCCAAGCGGAACCACGGCTTCCACAACTCGGGCTCGCCGAGCACCGACTTGGCCAACCACAAGACCGAGCTCGAGGCGTTCGTCACGGGGTTCGGCCGCTCCACGACGCTCGCGCAGACGCTCTCCGGCGTGCTGCTGCCCGATATGCTCATCGTCCAGACCGACAAGGCGGCCAACACGTCGGGCTGGCTGACGTGGGCGCTGGCCAACGGGTACGGCGGGCGCAACCTCGCCGACGACGTGGTGGACGCCGGCCTGGCGGCCATCTTCGGGACGCTGCTCGATCCCAACAACGCCCTGCCGCCGGAATACCAGACGGACAACGTCGGCGCCAACAACAAGCCGTTCCTCGCGACGTTCCCCTATCTGGCGACGGCGAACTGACGGCTGCACGCGGGAGCGCTCGCCGGTCCACGGACCGGTGGGCGCCCCGCCGCTCGGGAGGTCTGCCATGAGTCTCACCCGGTCGGTTCTCGCGAGCTCGCTAGCGGCCCTGGCCCTTGCCGCCGTCCTCGTGGCGCGCGGCGTTCGGTCCGTGGGCGCGGCGCCCGTACCCGCGAGCGAGCGCGAGATCCTCGCGGCCGATATCGCCTTCCACGCGCGCCGCGCCGCCCGGGACCCGATGGGCGCCGCGGACCGTGCCATGCTGGCGACGCTCTACCTGCGGCGCGCGCGCGAATCGAGCGACTGGACCGACTGGGTGCGTGCCGAACGCGCGGCCCGCGCCTCCCTCGGGATTCGGAGCGGCCGCAACGTGCGGGCGATGCTGGTCCTGGCCTCCAGCCTCCTCGGCCAGCACCGCTTCGCCGAGGCCCGCACGGCTGCCGAGGCGCTGGTGGACGCTGATCCGCGACCGTCGGCGCGCGCCCTGCTGGGCGAGATCCAGCTCGAGCTGGGGGACTACCGAGCCGCGCGTCGCACCTTCCGCGCGTTGCGATCCGAGGAGCCGAACCTCGCCGTCGCTCCCCGACTGGCGCGATGGGCGGAGATCGAAGGACGCGTGGACGAGGCGCATGCGATCCTCGTGCGGGCTCGGGGCGCGGCCGTGCGTCGCCCCGACCTCCCGCGCGAGCAGGTGGCCTGGTTCGCGCTGCGCGTGGCCGACCTCGGGCTGCGGCGCGGCCGGCTCCGGGAGGCGCAGCGTGCCGCGCTGGGGGGGCTGGAGGCGCGGCCGGGAGACCCGCGCCTGCTGTCGCTGATGGCGCGCTGGCACGCCACCGGGCACCGCTGGTCGAAGGCGAGGGCCTGGGCCCGGCGGATCGATACCGCGGCGATGGACCTCCAGACGCTGGCGCTCCTCGGCGACGCGGAAGCGGCGCTCGGCGATTCCGCGGCGGCCTCCCGCGCCTGGGCCGAGGTCGAGCGCCGGGCACGCGCCAACCCGGAGCCCTTCAACCGCCAGTGGACCCAGTTCCGGCTCGACCACCGCATCGCGCTCGACTCGACGCGCGCCGTGCTCGAGCGGGAGATCCGCGAACGGCCGGATGTGTTGGGGTGGCGGATGCTGGCTCAGGCGCGCCTGTTGACGGGCGATACGGCGGCGGCCAGGGAGGCCAGGGAAAAGGCGAACGACGTGATAGGTGACAGGCACAGATGATTGGGTGAGGCGTGATGCCTGAGCGGTGAGAAGTGATGGCGCCCGGCTCGCCTCACCCCCCACCCAATCACCAATCAGCCAATCAGCCATCCCTATCACGCCCCATCGCCTTCACTGCCCCACGATCTGCGGCCTGAGCGCCCCCAGGGCCGTCAGCAGCTCGTTCTTCTCCCGCTCCGGCACCCGGTGCGCGTCCAGCGCCGCGACCAGGTCCTCGACCAGTGAAGCCCGTGCCGCTGCGGCGCGGCGAGTGGACCCCCCACCCCACGCTTCCTGGACGGCCCGCTCACCCAGCTCTACTTTGGGAGGGCCGATTGAAATTCCTATGGCGCACACCCGATTGCTTATCGCGAGACCAGCCGCGTCTCGGTTTGGGAGGACCGCAATGTCCAAGAGTGACGAGAAGAAACTGGCTGCCTTAGTCAAGAAGAACGCCGCGAAGGCCGCCAAGGCGAGGCCGAAGGCCCGGCGCAAGTACGATGCCACCCTTCCCCCAGAAGCGGACCGGGATCTCGAGTCGCGGGCGTTCTTCTCGGAGATGAAGCAGCGCGACTTCTAGGTGTGTGTCCGCCGCAGGCGTCGGGGTGCCTAACGCTACGCGTTAGACCGCTGCCGGCAGTTGGCGATCAGCCGATGAGGGCCATTGCCTCGTGGCCCCGCCGCTGAATGACCGCGGCAGTTCGGGAATCCTCGACCTCGTCCCAGAGCTTGGCAAGGTTGTTGCGCGGGGTGTCGCCCGATCGAAGAACGTCACGCGACTGGTGGGTTCGTCGAGGCGCCCGAGCCACGGGATCGCCTCGTCGCCCCATTTCCATTACATAGACGCCGATATCATTATACGGGTTGCCGAAGCCCGGGTCGCAGGCGATCGCCCGCTTGCACTCGGCGATCGCCTCGTCGAGACGGCGCTGGCCCATTTCGAGACCTCGCATGACGCTCACGCACGCCGACGCCCTTGCGCTGATGCACGAGTACACGCCGTCCGACGCGCTCCGCAAGCACATGTACGCCGTCGAGGCCGCCATGCGAGCCTACGCGAAGAAGTGGGGCGAGGACGAGGAGGCCTGGGGGATCGTCGGCCTCCTGCACGACTTCGACTACGAGCGCTGGCCCAATCCGGACCACAACCCGACGGAGGGGCATCCCACCGAGGGCTCGAAGATCCTCGCCCAGCGCGACCTGCCCGAGCCGCTGCGACGGGCGATCCTGGGTCACGCATCCTATACGGGGGTGCCGCGCGACACGCTCCTCGCCAAGACTCTCTTCGCCGTGGACGAGTTGTGCGGCTTCCTCGTCGCCTGCGCGCTGGTGCGCCCGAGCAGAAGCCTTAACGATCTCGAGGTCGCTTCCGTCAAGAAGAAGTTGAAGGACAAGGCCTTCGCCCGCGGGGTGAACCGCGATGAAGTTCGTCAGGGACCGGAGGAGCTGGGCGTGCCTCTCGACGAGCACATTCAGTTCGTGATCCAGGCGCTGCGCCCGGTGGAGCGGGACCTCGGCCTCGGCGCGGCCTCCTAGTTCCCCGCTCAACGCCCGCCCCACCCGCTGCGTAATCCCATGGTGGAGTCGGACGGCGCGCTCGCGGCGCGGGCCGCGGCCGGCGACCGGGACGCCTTCGGCGCGCTGGTCGCGCGCCACCAGGGCTCGGTACGGAGGGTCGCGCGCGCGGTGATCGGCGACGAGCACGATGCCGACGACGCCGCCCAGGATGCATTCCTGTCGGCCCTGGACCGGATCGAGACGTACGATCCGTCGCGCCCGTTCGGCCCGTGGCTGATACGCATCGCGACCAACGCGGCCATCGATCTGTTGCGGCGTCGCGCGGTGCGCCGGACCGTGGCCCTCGACGAGAGGATGTCCTCCCGTGATCGGTCGCCCGCGGCGGCGGCGGCGGCGGCGGAGCTGCGGGAGCGCATGGCGGCGGCGTTCGGGGCGCTGCCAGAGCGGCAGCGGATCGCCGTGACGCTCTTCGACGTGGAAGGGTACGCCCACGCCGAGATCGCGGAGATCCTGGGAGTGCCCGAGGGGACGGTGCGCTCCGACGTGTTCCACGGCAGACGGTCGCTCCGGGAAGCGCTCCGGATGTTCGACCCCACGCTGGAGGACGAATGAACGAGCTGCTGAAGCGTCACCTGACGCCCGACGACGACGGACGCGCCTTCACGGAGGCGGTGTTGTTGCGGGCGAGCGGCGCGCTCTATCGCCGGGGAGCGGGGGCGACAGCCGGCGCGGACGCTCCGGCCTGGGAGTGGCTCGAGCGCTGGGCGCGGCCCTGGGTCGTGGCGGCCCTCGTTGCGCTCGCCGGTGCGGCCCTGGTTCCCGCGCTGCCGCGGGGCGGCGGCTGGGCGCCGGCCGAGGCGGCGTCGGCCTCCGACGCGCTGCTGACGGCGCCCGCCCCGGACCTGGTCCTGGCTGTGACCGACGGAAACTAACGAGTATTACAAGACGTATAGGAGCCCGCGATGTTCAGCACCTCTAAGCTCTGGGCGATCGGCCTGCTCGCCGCCATCGGCGTCGCCGGTTTCGCGTCGGGCGCCGCGACCATGAACTACGTCGGCGAGCGCGGCGGCCGGACCGGAGGGCGCTGCAGCTACTCCGGCATGCTGAGACGCGATCTGAGCCTCACCGCGGCGCAGGACGACTCGGTGCGGGCGATCATGCGACGGCATCGAGCCGAGATGCGGGCGGCCTTCGAGACCGTGCGCCCGCAGACGGACTTGATCCGTGCGCGCATCCGCGACGAGATCCGCGCCGTCCTCACGCCCTCCCAGCAGGCCGCCTTTCGCGAGCTTACGGATCGGGAGCGCGCCGAGCGCGCCCGCCACGACAGCGCGGCCCCGGCCGGCCGAGCGCCATGACGACTAGCGGGCGGCTGGTCCCCGTCGCGCTCGCGGCCCTGCTCGGCGCTGGCGGCGCGCGCGCGCAGGAGGCGCGCCCCGTGACCCTCGACGAGGCGCTGCGACTCGCCCTCCGGAACCAGCCCGCCATGGTCCAGGCGCGGCAGGACGTGCGCGTCGCCTCGGCGCAGGAGAGGCAGGCTTTCGGTGCTTTCCTCCCCAGCGTGAGCACGAACATGACCGGATCGCGCTCGGGCGCGACGCGAATCGAGGCCACCACGGGCCGCCCGATCGCGGTGCCCGGCGCCTACAACTCGACCCTCGGCCTGTCGGCCAGCCTGGAACTGTTCACCGGATTCCGCCGCGGGGCCCAGCGCCGGGCCACGGCCTCCACGACCGAGCTTCGCGAGGCCACCCGGCTGCGCCAGGAGTACGCCGTCGCGCTCGCCGCCAAGCAGGCCTTCTTCAACGCGCTGGCCGCAACGGAGCTGGTGGCCGTGGCGGAGACGCGGCTGCTCCGGGCCGACGAACAGCTCAAGCTGGCCGTCGAGAAGCTGCGCCTCGGCGCGGCCACGCGGTCCGATTCGCTCCGCGCGCGCGTCGAGTACGGGAACGCGCAGCTTCAGCTCGTCCAGGCCCGCGCCGATCTCCAGACCACGCAGGCCGTCCTCGGCCGGACGATCGGCGTCGAGGGAGTGCCGATCGCGCCGGTGCCCGACAGCGCCCTGGAGAGCCGGCTGGTCAACCTCGACACGGCGGCGCTGCGCCGCGAGGCGCTCGCCGCGGCCCCGACCGTCCGCGAGGCCGGAGCGAGCGTGGCGGCGGCCAGCGCGTCGCTCAGCGCGACCCGCGCGGCGTACCTCCCCACGGTCACGGCGACCGGCAACCAGAGCTGGGCGGCAGCCGACCTGCCGTTCCAGGGGACGCCGTTCACCTCGTCGTGGAACGTGCGCGTCGCGCTCTCGTACCCGATCTTCAACGGGTTCCAGCGGGAGGCCACCGTGGTGACGGCCGACGCGGGCCTCGCCGGGGCCGAAGCACGGCTCAGGGACGCGCGGCTGCTCCTCGAGGCCAACTTGACGCAGGCTTTCGCCGCGCTCGCGGCCGCGGCGGCAAGGATCGACATCGCGCGCGTCTCCCTCGCCGCCGCCGAGGAGGATCTGCGCATGCAGCGCGAGCGCTACCGGCTCGGGTCCTCGACCATCTTCGAGGTGCTCTCCTCACAGGTGTCGGTGGACCAGGCCCAGGTGGACCTGGTGCGGGCGCGGTACGACTACCTCGTCGCCCGCGCGCAGATCGAGGCGTACGTGGGGCGGGCGCTGTGACCGCGCGCGCCGAACCGCCGCGCCGGGGCCCGGACCCGAGCGCGACGGCGGGTCCCATGATCCGGACCTCGGAGCTCACGCGCGACTATGTCCTCGGCTCGGAGGTCGTGCACGCGCTGCGCGGCGTGGACCTGGTCGTCAACCCCAACGAGTTCGTCGCCATCATGGGCCCGTCGGGATCGGGCAAGTCCACGCTGATGAACCTCATCGGCTGTCTCGACACGCCGACCTCCGGCGAGTACTTGCTCAACGGCCGGCGCGTCTCCGACCTCGGCGACGCCGAACTGGCGCGAATCCGGAACAAGGAGATCGGCTTCGTCTTCCAGACCTTCAACCTCCTTCCCCGTGCCACGGCGTTCCACAACGTCGAGCTGCCGCTGATCTACGCCGGCGTACCGGCCAAGGAGCGCCGCGAGCGGGCGCTCGCCACGCTGGAGGCGACCGGTCTCGCCGACCGGAAGGACCATCGGCCGAGCGAGCTCTCGGGCGGACAGCGCCAGCGCGTGGCCGTGGCGCGCGCACTGATCAACCACCCGAGCATCCTCCTCGCCGACGAGCCGACGGGCAACCTCGACTCGAAGACCGGCGAGGAGATCATGCAGCTCTTCGAGCAGCTGCACCGCGCCGGCCAGACGATCATCCTGATCACGCACGAGCACGACATCGCCGCGCACGCGCGGCGGCAGATCCACATCAAGGACGGCCTCGTGGACCACGACACCGCCCGCGACGGCCCGCCGCGATGAGGCGCCGCCTTCTGGCCCTCGGCGCGGCCTCTGCCGCGGTGCTCGCGGGCGGCTGCACCCGGGAGCAGCCGCCGCCGCTCTACGAGCCCGTGGCCGTCGCCCGCCGCGACATCGTCGTGTCCGCCGAGGCGGCCGGCACCGTGGAGCCGATCCTCGTCGTGGACGTGAAGTCGAAGGCCTCCGGGGAGATCCTCGAGTTGCGCGTCGAGACCGGCGACATCGCGCAGGAAGGCGACCTGTTGGTGCGCGTCGATCCGCGCGACCCGCAAAACGCGCTCGCCCAAGCCGAGGCCGACCTCGACGTGGCGCGGGCGTCGCTCGCCAACGCCGAGGCGCAGAAGCGGCGCGCCGACCAGATGTTCGCCGCGCAGGTGCTGAGCGAGCAGGAGCACGAGAACGCGAACCTCCAGTACGCCAACGCGCGCGCCCAGCTCGTGCGCGGCGAGCGCGCGGTGCAGACCGCCCGGGACCAGCTCGACGATACCAACGTCCGCGCCCCGATCGCCGGCACGGTGATCCAGAAGAGCGTCGAGCGCGGACAGGTGATCGCCTCGGCGACGCGGGAGGTGTCGGGGGGCACGGTGCTGCTGCGCATGGCGGACCTCGACGAGGTGCAGGTGCGCACGCTGGTGGACGAGACCGACATCGGGAAGGTGCAGCCGGGCATGCGGGCCACGATCACGGTGGACGCCTATCCCAACCGGCCGTTCGAGGGCAGCGTCCTCAAGATCGAGCCCCAGTCGCAGACGCAGCAAAACGTGACGATGTTCCCCGTGCTCATCCGTATCGCCAACGAGGCCGGGCTGCTCCGGCCCGGGATGAACGCGGAAGTCGAGCTCCACATCGGCTCGCGCCAGGGCGTGCTCGCGATCCCCAACGCGGCGCTGCGAACGGCCCGCGACGTCGGTTCCGCGGCCCGGGTGCTGGGGCTCGACCCGGAGGCGGTGGACCGCGCGCTGGCGGCACAGGACTCGATCGCGCGGGCCAACCCGCCGCGCCTGGCCGCGACGACACCGGGATCCCGGACCAGTCAGCCTCCTGCGACGCCCGAACCCGCGGCCCCGGGCTCCTTCGGCAGCCGCATGCCCCGAGAGCTGGCCGCGCAGCCGGCGCCGAGCGCGCCGCCGGGTGGCGCAACGACCGGCGCCACCGGCGGGCAGAACCCGCCTGCCGCAGCTCCGGGCGCGGCGCCCGCGCTCTTCGGGCCCCAGGGCGGGCCTCCCGGAATGCGCGCCGGCGGCTTCCGGCTCCCCGACGGCATCACGGCCGAGCAGGCGCGCGCCGCCTTTCAGAAGCGGATGAGCGGCGAGCCGCTCACGGCCCAGGATTCGGCGGTCCTCGCGAGGATCAGGGAGGCGCGGCAGCAGGCATCGCGACAGCAGACGACGCAGGCCGGTGGCCAGGAGCCCCGGCGGCGCTTCGGAGTCGGCAACAGCTTCCAGTTCGGCGGCTCGTACATCGTCTTCGTCCTGAGGGACGGCAGGGCCGCCGCCGTCCGCATCCGCACCGGCCTGACCGACCTCGATTACAGCGAAGTGGTCAGCGGCCTGACCGAGCAGGACACCGTCCTCCTCCTGCCGTCCGCCTCGCTCGTGCAGCAGCAGCGGGACATGCGCGATCGCCTGCAGCGGATGACCGGCGGCGGGATGCCCGGCATGCGGCAGCAGGCGCCGGCCGCGGGCGCGGGCGCGACGGGGAGCGCCGGTGCGGCCGGCGGCGCGCGCCCCGGATCCGGCGGAGGGCGCCCCTGATGTTCCTGCTCGAGATCTGGAAGGTCGCCCTCCAGGCGATCCGGGCGAACAAACTCCGCTCGTTCCTCACGATGTTGGGCATCATCATCGGCGTCGGCGCGGTGATCACCATGATCGCGCTCGGTTCCGGCGCGCAGAAGGCGGTCCAGGAGAGCATCGAGTCCCTCGGCACGAACCTGCTGACCATCATGCCGGGCCAGTCGTTTATGCGCGGGGTCGCGGTGGACCAGCGGGTGAGCCTGACGGTGGACGACGCGGACGAGATCCGCCGCTCGGCGCGGCACGTTCTCGCCGTGATGCCGGAGATCTCGCGTTCCCTCCAGATCAAGCGCGGCAACCAGAACGCCAACGTGTCGGTGACCGGGACGGTGCCCGAGTACTTCCCGAACCGGAACTACGCCATCACCGCGGGCCGCGCGTTCACCGCGGGCGACGACGAGGCCCGCCGACGGTTCGCCCTCCTCGGTGCCGCGGTGCCCGAGATGTTCAACGCCAACCCGGCCTCCATGGTCGGCCAGCAGGTCCTGATCCGCGGGATTCCCTTCGAGATCATCGGCGTGCTCTCGGCCAAGGGGGCGCAGACCTCCTGGATGAACCCGGACGAGCAGGTTTTCATCCCGCTCCAGACGGCGCGCTACCGCACCCACGGCACCGATCGCCTGCGAAGCATCCAGGTGAAGGTGGACGACGCGCGCAGCATCAACGTCGCGATGATCGAGGTGGAGCGCGCCGTGCGGCGGATGCACAAGATCCGTCCGGCCGGCGAGAACGACTTCATGATCCGCAACCAGGCCGAGCTCCAGCAGACCTTCGCGCAGACGACGGAGACCTTCTCCCTCCTGCTGGCCGGCATCGCGGCCGTCTCGCTCCTGGTGGGCGGGATCGGCATCATGAACATCATGCTCGTCTCGGTGACCGAGCGGACGCGCGAGGTCGGCGTGCGCAAGGCGCTCGGTGCCACGCGCGGCGCCATCCTGTTCCAGTTCCTGGTCGAGGCGCTGGTGCTTTGCCTGGTGGGCGGAGGGCTGGGCGTGCTCTTCGGCGCCGGCGGCGCCATCGCGCTGGCCAGGATCTTTCACTGGAATACGCTCATCTCGCCGTTCGCCGTCGGGCTGGCGTTCGTGTTCAGCTTCGCCGTCGGCCTGTTCTTCGGGATCTGGCCGGCGCGCCGCGCGGCCCTGCTCGACCCGATCGAGGCGCTGCGATACGAGTAGTGCCGTCCTCCGGCCGGCTGTGACGGAGCGTCGGCCGGTGCGCTGAGCGGTCCCGGTCGGTAGATTCCGCGCGCCATGATCCTCCCGCTCCTCCCCCTCGCCGCGGTCGCGGCGATCGCCGCGGCGGGGCAGGATTCCGGAGCCCTCTACGACGGCCGCGCGCGCGCCATCGCGGTGCGCATCCCCCGCTTCGACGGCACGATCAAGATGGACGGCGCCCTCGACGAGGCGGTGTGGGCCCGGGCCGCGCGGCTGGTCGGGTTCTCGCAATACCAGCCGGTGGACTCGCGCCCGGCCGAGGAGCCGACCGAGGTGTCGGTCTGGTACGGGCCCACGGCGATCTACTTCGGCATCCGCGCCCGCGAAGTCCACGGCGACGTCGTCCGCGCCACCCGCGCCGACCGCGACAACATTGCCAGCGACGACCACGTCCAGATCCTCCTGGACACGTACAACGACCGGCGGCGCGCATTCCTTTTCGGCGTCAACCCATACGGGGTCCAGCAGGACGGCGTCCGCAGCGACCAGTTCGCCGCGCCCGGCGGGTTCTTCGCGGGCGGGGGCGGCTTCGGCGGGAATTTCAATCCGCTCGAGGGCAACGTGGACCTCAACCCCGACTTCGTCTTCGAGTCCCGCGGCAGGCTGGTGCCCGGCGGCTACGAGGTCGAGGTCAGGATCCCCTTCAAGAGCCTGCGCTACGCGAGTGGGGACGTGCAGACCTGGGGCGTCAACGTGCTGCGGCGGGTCCGGCACTCCGGCTATCAGGACTCGTGGGCCCCGGTGGTGCGCGCGAGCGCCAGCTTCCTGGCGCAGTCCGGATCGCTGCAAGGCCTCGAGAACCTGCGTCGCGGGCTGGTGCTGGAGGCGACGCCCTTCGCGACCACACGCGTGGACGGCCTGCCGGCGCAAGCGGGCTACCGCTACGCCGACACGTCGGAGCTCGGCCTCAACGTCCGCTACGGCGTCACGCCGAACCTCTCTCTCGACGCGACCTGGAATCCGGATTTCTCGCAGGTCGAGGCCGACGTGGGCCAGGTGACGCTGAACGAGCGGTTCGCGCTGTTTTACCCCGAGAAGCGGCCGTTTTTCCTCGACGGCCTCGAGTTGTTCGAGGCGCCGAATCGGCTCATCTACACGCGGCAGATCGTGAGCCCCGACGGCGGCGTCAAGCTGGCGGGCAAGATCGGCGCCACCAACGTCGGCGTGCTGCTCGCGGCCGAGGACCCGACCCAGTCGGTAACCGGGCGGCAGCCGCTGTTCGGCATCGTGCGGCTGCGCAGGGACCTGGGGCGCAGCTCCACGTTCGGCGTCGTCGGCACGGCGCGGGAGGACGGCGACGACTACTCGCGCCTGGTGGGCGCGGATGTCCGCGTCGTTCACTCCCGGCTGTACTTCGTGGAGCTGCAGGCCGTGGAGTCGTGGACGCGCGGCGCGACGGGCCCGCGGAGCGGGCCGCTGTTCCAGGCCACCTGGGACCGCACCGGCCGCTCCTGGGGCTTCAACTACGGCGTCACGGCGATCTCGCCCGACTTCAGGGCCGCCGCGGGCTTCGTCAACCGCGTGGGCGTGGTGGATGGCCACCTCTCCAACCGGCTTACGATCTACGGCCGGCGCGGCGCGCTGCTCGAGACCCTGAGCTCGTTCTTCAGTGTGCGCCGGCTGTGGCGGTACGATGACTTCGGCCGCGAGGGCGCCCTCGAGGGGAGCGAAGGTGTCGCCCCCTCGGCCACGCTCCGCGGCGGGTGGTCCGTCGGCGGGGGCCTGAGCCGGCAGTTCTACCGCTTCGAAGCCGCGCCGTACGAGGGCTATCAGGTCGAGGTGCCGGGACCCGGTGGAACGCTCAGGGTACCGTTCGGCGTGCCGCGCCCGCTCACCGACCTCTTCGCCCTCGCCGCCCGGGTGACGACGCCGACCTTCCGCACCTTCACGG
>JACQVG010000157.1 GCA_016209905.1 Gemmatimonadota bacterium
ACCGACCTGCTCACGGGCCAGACCCTGCCGGAGTTGGAACGGGGGCCGATCACCAAGGCGACCGCCGTGCCGCGCTGCTGGCTCCACCGCGGCGTCGTCTACGCCGTCTACCCCGACCGCAAGGTCGCGAAGTTCACCCTCCAGGGCGGCGGCACGATCGCCCAGGAGACGGCGACGCCGCCGGTGACCGCCCAGCCCCAGGCGGCGCTCGCGCTCAAGCGCCTCGGCGGCGACTTCACGCAGGGCGTGTGGCTCGACGGGCGCACGCCGGTGGACTTCGAGGCCGTGCTCACCGACGACAAGGGCGCGCCGATGGCCGGCGTGATCGTGCACCTCGAAGTGCTCGACCGGACCCTGCCGACCTTCGGGCGGACCGCCCCGCTCGGCTCGACGGTGACCGACGCGCAAGGACGGGTGCGGGGCCGCTACGTGCCGCCACGCGTCGCCGACCCCAGCCTCGCCCGGCGGGCCCCGGCCGTCAGCTTCAAGGCCTCGGCCCAGCCGAGACAGGGCCCGCCGATCGAGGTCTTCGAGAACGCGCCGGCGTACCCGCTGCTCGCGGGGTTTCTCCGGGTGAGCCGGGCGGGATACCTCCCCCTGGACCAGTTTCCGGTGGAGCTGCCGTCGCTCCGGCTGGGGACCGTGCAGGGGCGGGTCGTCTTCCGGGCAAGCTCGACCCGGTTCGACTCGAGCGCCTCACCGGCCGTGGAAAGGTCGAGCGGCGACTATCGAGTGGCCGGGGCCAAGGTCGAGCTGATGGCCGAGGGCCGGAAGATCGCCGAGGCTACGACGGACGGCGCCGGCGCGTTCCAGATCACGCTGAGCCCGGCCAGCGCCGGACCGCCCTCCGTGGCGTTACCGGATCCGATCGCGCTCACCCAGTACGAGGCCGAAGTCGGCGCGCGCCTGCTCCGCGTACGGCGAACCCTGGCCACGCTCGCCGATCCGAAGTACGGCTACAAGGTCGATCGGATCCAGAACGCCGTCGCCAGCTTCCACGCGCGCTTCGCCCTCGCCGCCACCGAGGCGGCCGTCGAGGCGGAGGCCGACGCGTTACAGCGCATCGGGCTGCTCGTCGCGGCCATCTCGGCCAGCCACGAGCTGGCGGAGGACTCGGCCGACCGGATCATCGACACCATCGCCACCATCGTCGCCGACCTCGTTGACGTCTGGGATCCCGGGATGCCGGGGCAGGACAAGGTCGGGGAGCTGGCCAAGACGCTGGCTCCCAACGCTGTGGCCATGATCAAGTAACGGGTGGCGCGCCTGGCCGTCGAGAACATCGAGAAAGGCTTCGGCGTGCTGTGGCACGAAGGGCCGTGGGCGAGCGGGATCCGGCTGGACATCGTCCAGCTCCTCACCGGGGAGTCGCAGCACGTCGACGCCAGTGCCCTGAAGAAGCGGCTGGTGTCGTCCTTCCTCGCCTGGTATCGCGCCGATGCCGAGCAGGCCCTCGACCGGGCGGCCCGCCTGCACCAGGCGCGGCAGCTGCCCACCGGCCGGGGCGAGATCGGCCTGATCCTGACCCGCTACCAGCGCGTGGTCGAGCACCGGGACTACGTCAAGAACCTGCACTACGACCACGAGCAGGTCAAGGCCTGGAGCAAGCTCGCCACCGACGTGGTGGGCAATACCATCAAGGTCTACGCCGTCCTCCAGGGCGGTCCCACCTACGTGGTGGCGGCGAAGATCGAGGAAGCAATCGAGAAGATCCAGCGCGGCTACAGCGTGCTGGGCGACCTCCCGCAGCTGTCGCTGTGGGCGGAAGCGCTCACCCTGGGGCGGAACCAGATCCGCCAGTTCGCGGCCGTGGCCCTGGGGCCGGAATAGCGCGGCCGGTGGACGAACCCCGGTGGAGCTGATCGTCGGTCTCATCGTCCTGGCCGCAGCGCTGGCCGCCGTCGTGGCCGGCCTCTGGCTCGCCGCCCGGGCATTCCGGCGGCTCCGTCGCCGGTCCGGATCCCCGCCCGCGGGGCCGCCCGTTGGCGTGTCTGTTTTCCGGAGGCGGCTCGAGGATCTCCGTCAGCACGGCTTCATCGTGGAAGACGGGGGCCGCGGGAAGATCGTGCTTCGCCTGCCGCTGCTCGATGCGCGCTCAATGGCGGGGCGGGCGGTCGAGGAGTACCGGGTGATCCTCAAGCTCGACGAGGAGTCCGCGACCGCGCGGCTGTCCGAGCGGAGGATCTCGAAGGAGAGCGGGTTCGGAGGCGCCGGCCTGTTCAGGTTCTCCTCGTGGGCGGGCCCCACGGCCGGCGCCAGTGACCGGAAGGAATCGGGCGCGGCCGTGGCGCCCGGCGGTGCCGGTGGTGGCTATCGGCTCGACGCCCGCGAGGCTCGCGCTCTCGTGGAGGGCGCCATAACCGCC
>JACQVG010000160.1 GCA_016209905.1 Gemmatimonadota bacterium
CCCGTGGGTCCGCGCGCCGATCGCGCAGCCCGAGGTGAAGGCGTTCTGGCTGCGCTCCGGATTCCTGTTCGGGCGCGACATCGCGGCGCTGCTCCTCTTGTACGGCCTCAGCTTCTGGTTCGTCTACCACTCGCTCAGGCCGGACGCGGCGCTGCTGGTGGCCGGAGCGCCGGACCGCGTGCGGCGGCTGTACGCCTGGCTGGCGCGGGACTGGAACAAGCCGGGATGCGGGGCCCAGCGCTCGGAGGATCGCCTCTGCCGCCTCGCGCCGGCTCTCATCATCACCTACGCGCTGGTGATGAGCCTCCTCGCCTTCGATCTCATCATGTCGCTCGCGCCCCACTGGCTCTCCAACCTGCTGGGCGGCTTCTTCTTCATGGGGGCGTGGCTCACGGGGCTGATGGCGCTGGCGCTGCTCGCCATCTTCTGGCGGCGACACCTCGAGCTCGAGGAGCTGATCTCACCCCAGACGCTCCACGACCTCGGCAAGCTCTGCTTCGGATTCACCGTCTTCTGGGCGTACCTGTTCTTCTCCCAGTTCCTGGTGATCTGGTACGGCAACATGCCGGAGGAAACGAGCTTTCTTTTCCTCCGGATCTCGGCGGCGCCGTGGCGCGGGATCTCCACGCTCATGGTCGTCCTCGTCTTCCTGGTCCCGTTCTGGGGGCTGATCGGCGTCACGCCGAAGCGGACGCCGGCGGCGCTCGGCACCTTCGCGACGATCTCGCTGGTCGGCGTGTGGGTGGACCGCTACGTGCTCACCGTCCCGTCCATCGTGCAGAGCGCGCCCCGGCTGCCCCTGGGCTGGCAGGAGCTCCTGATCACGGCGGGCTTCTTCGGGTTGTGGGGGCTCGCCCACGCGTGGTTCGCGGCGCGGTTCCCGATCGTGAGCCCCACGCTGGTGCAGAGGGAGGCGGAGCGACGGCACCATCCCCACGACTCGGAGTGAAACGGGGGGAGGGACAGTGGTTGCAGAGTTGCAGGACTCCAGAGTTGCAGGGTGGTACTGGTGTGAAGGGGGAAGCGTGAAGGCTGCTCGCTGGAGGCGGCGGCGGCATCCTCGCCGGGCTATACCACCGCGACGATCCCCAGCGGCGCGAGCGCCCGGGCGAGGCGACGATCTGCGGTGGCGAGGCGGCACCGAAGCGCGAGGGCGAGGACAGCGTACGCCGCGTCGTACACCGACACCCGGCGCTGGGCGGCGAGGGCGATCGCCGCGTCGTACTCGGGTGCGCCGAGCGAGTACGTCTCGATCTCGAGCGCGGTGAAGTTCGCGTACGCCTGCCGCGCCAGGTCCGATGGCAGGCGGGCGCCGGTGACGAGCACGTTGGCGACCTCGTAGTGGAGCAGCTCGGGCGCGGCCAGCGGGTCGCGACCGGTGACGTGACCCTCGATCACCGCCGCGCCGCCCGAGGGCGCCGGCTCCCCCAGGAGCCAGCCGAGGACGACGGACGCGTCCACGACCTTCACCGGGCCGCTCGGCTCGCGCGCACCAGCGCGACGGGGTCGAGATCGCGCAGCCTCGCCGCGTGCCGCGCCTTCCATTCGGCGACGCGAGTCGCCGCCAGCCGGAGCCGGCCCTCCCGGACCGCGGGCCGCGCCGCGGCGGATTCGTAGTCCTGGGCGGGCACGAGGACCACGAGGGGCCGGTTGCCGCGCGTGATCGTCACGGGCTCACGCTTGCGGGCCACGTCGTCGAGAACCTGGCCGAACTGGCGCCGGAAAACGAGGGCCGGGAGAGTTTTCATAATATATATGCTATCATACTACACCCCATATCGCAATCCGACGCCAGCGGTCGCCGCGACCTCCGGCACAGCCCCCGAGGGCCGACCGGCTCGAGTTGGCGCTCACTTGGCTATCTGCCGCTCTGTTCATACCTTGGAGCACCTACTCTCCCGAGCGGCACACCGGACATGGCAGAGCTGCAGTACGTGATCGTGGGAGGTGGACTCGCAGCCGCGAGCGCCATCGAGGGCATTCGCGAGCTCGATCGGGAAGGCGAGATCACCGTCCTCGCCGCCGAGCGCGAGCTGCCGTACCACCGGCCCCCGCTCTCCAAGGGTTTTCTGGCGGGGCGCGAACCGGTCGAGGCCGTGAAGGTCCACAAGGCCGCCTGGTACCGGGAGAACCGCGTCCGCCTGAGGCTGGGCCAGACCGCCCGGTCCGTCCACCTGGGCAAGCAGAGCGTCACGCTGGAGTCGGGTGAGCGGGCCCCCTACGACCGGCTGCTCGTGGCCACCGGCAGCCAGGCTCGCCGGCTCGGCGCCCCGGGCGTGGACACGCCGGGCGTCCTTTACCTGCGCACGCTTCAGGACAGCTTCGCGGTCAAGGGCGCGATCAAGCCGGGCACGAAGGTGATCGCGGTGGGCGGCGGCTTCATCGGGATGGAGGTCGCGGCCACGGCGCGGCAGCTCGGCGCGGACGTCACGGTCCTGGAGGCCGGCCCGACGCTGTACCGCGGCTTCGCCGATCCGTCCCTCTCGACCTTCTTCCAACGCCTCCTCGAGGGCAAGGGGATCGCCGTGCGCACCGCCACGCGCGCGGCCCGGTTTCGGGCTCAGGACGGGAAGCTCGCCGCCGTCGTGGCGGATACCGGCGAGCAGATCCCCGCCGACGTCGCCGTCGTGGGCGTCGGCGCCGAGCCGAACGTCGAGTGGCTCGCCACGTCGGGCTTCTCCATCGAGCGCGGCGGCGTGATCGTCAACGTGAGGCTCGAGACGGCCGGCACCAACGTCTGGGCCGCGGGCGACATCGCGCGCTTCCCCGATCCCGTCACGAGACAGCCGCGGCGGCTCGAGCACTGGGACAACGCGCTGGCGCAGGGGAAGCTGGCGGGTCGCAACATGGCGGGGGCCGAAGAGCCCTACACCCACCAGTCGGCCTACTTCTCGGACCTCTTCGACGTCACCATCAACGTGCTGGGTGACACCGACGGGCCCGACGCAGTGGAGATCCGCGGCAGCACGGAGGTCGAAGCGCCCAACTTCACGGCGCTCTTCGTCCGCAGCTTCAAGCTCGTGGGAGCGGTGATGGTGAACCCGAACACGGTGGACCGATCGAAGGAGTTCGATCAGCTCCAGCAACACGTCGCGGCGGGCACGATCCCGGACTCCTGAGCCGTCCGGGCGTCTCCGCGCCGCCTTCAGCGCACTCTCTCGACCATCCTCCGGATCGAATCGGGTTCCATCCGTCCCGCCAGACTGAGCCAGAAGTTCTTCCGGTCGAGCCAGCGGATCCTCACTGCGCCGCCGGGCGCCGCCGTGATCAGGGTATCGCCCGGGGCCATTCCGACACCGGAGACGGCGGGCTGCGTCGCCGTGCCCGTATCGGCCGCCGCCGGGACTCGCTGCTGGTCGAGCGTCAGGCGGTTTCCGCGCTCGTCCGCGTAGTGGACCCGCACCACCTCCCGGCCGGGGTCCGCTCCCGGCACGAGGCGGCCGGGCCCCAGCTCGACGCGCTCCGGCAGCATCCCGTCAATTAAGCGGATGGATCCGCTCAGCGCGCGGGCCGCCGAGTCCAGCGTGATGCGCCGGAAGCCCCGCGGCTCCTCCGGCCGCCGGGGCTCATCTGCCGGGGGGGCGGCCGCTGCGACCCGCGCGGCGGCGGGAGGGGAGGGCCGCGCTCGCAACGTCCGGGTTGCCGGAGGGGCCAGCTCGGCCGCGGCGTCTGCCGCGCGCGCGACCCCCGCGGCTCCTGGGGCTCCGGTTCCGGCCACCGCCGAGAGGCCCGGGTCGGCGGCCCCGGGGCGGGTGCCCGGCGAGCGAGCCGCCACCTGCGTCGCACCGCGGGCATCGGACACCCCGGGCGCCTTGGCGGCGCGGGCGCCGCTACGCTCCGTGCCCGCCGGCCGAGCTGCCAGTGCCGGTCCCGGGCCCGCCCCCGCCGGCGCCGAGCCGGCCGTGCCGCCCGGCGCCCTGGTGAGAGCCGGGGCCGGGCTGGCGCGCTCACCCGCCTCCACGCCCGTCGAACGGTCCCCTGCGCCCACCTCTTCCCGCGGCACGTCGGTGGCGAGGGTGCGTGCATGCCGGACCTCGTTGGCGAGGTAGCCGACGCTGAGCGCGAGGACGACGCTCGCCGCCCACGCCATCTGCACCCAGTCGAAGCGGTGTCGCACCCCGGCCGGGATGAGCCGGGGCCCGGGTTCCCGCACCCGCTCCACCTCGCGCGGAAAGATGGGCCGGATCGCGGGGCTCTTCTGCGTGGCGCCGTCTATGTCCAGGGCCACTTCCTTGGCCGTCTTGGAGACGCGCCGGGCCGGCCCCGCCGAAGCCGGAGCCTCCGGCGCCGCCTCCGGCTCCACCGACGGCCGCGGCAGCGCCTCCGGGATGGCCGGCACCTCGAGCACCTCGAGCAGGTCCGCGGCTTCGGCCAGGAACCGCTTGGCCTCCTCGAACCGCCGCGCGCACGACGGACAGGCCGCGAGGTGCGCGCGCGCCGCAGCCGCCGCCTCGTCGCCGAGCTCGCCGTCGAGCAGCGCGTTCAACTGACCGTCGTCAACGTGCAACATCTTGGGCCGTCTCCCGCGCGCGGTACGCCTCGACCAGGCGCCGCCGCGCGCGCGCCAGTGTGGTGCCGATCGCCCCCCGGCTCAGCCCCAGGGCCGATGCGATCTCCTCGTACGAGAACCCCTCCGCCTTAAGGAGCAGCGCCTCCCGGTCGGTCTCCGACAGCTGCGCCAGCGCCCCTCGGACCGCCCCGACCTGCTCCCCGCGCTCGATCTCGGCGTCCGGGGGCGGCGCGCTCTCCTGCCGCTCGAGCTTGAGCAGCTCGAGGCGTCGCTCCCGCTGCGCCGCGCGCCGGCCGTCGTCTCGCGCCAGGTTGAGCGCCACCGCGAACAGCCACGGCCTGGGGTTCGTCGGAGGTGACTCGAGGGCCCGCACGAAGACCTCCTGCGCCAGATCCTCGGCGCGGTCACGGTCGCCCGTCCGGCGGAACAGCATCCGGACGAGCGGGCCGTGATAGCGCGCGTACAGCTCCGTGATATCCGCCGTCTAGACCCCCCGGAACGCCCGCACCGCCGCGACCAGATGTCCGGGGCGCCAGCTCGTCGCCCCCGACGCCGTCAGCTTCACGCTGGCGCGCCGACCCGCGATCACGACCTCCTCGCCCACGGCGAGGAACGGGGCGATCTCGGGCAGCGCGCGCACCAGCTCGAAGTACGCCTCGCTGAACGGGGCGACTTCGAAGACCCTCAAGCTGCCCTGGTGAGCACCGTCCGTCCAGGTGTCGCCGATCCGGACGAACAGCCGGCCGCCGACGCGGCGCACGCTGCGCGTCCCCCTCGGTCCGGCCAACTCCCCGAGCCGTTCCTCGGCGACCGCGTCCGCGGCCGCCAGAGAGCTGGCGCCCATCATCGCGCCGCTGGCGCGGGCCCGCGCGAACGCGTCGCGCCCGGTCTGCCGAGTCGCCGCGCCGGCGCCGCCGCGCACGTCCGGGTTCAGCACGCGCTGCGGCGTGCGCATGGCCTCAACGCTCGGCATGGGCTCCTGCACGAGGTAGGACGTATACTCGGTGAGGATCCCGTACCGGAGGCCCAGGTCCCGCACCTCCTGCACCAGGCCTTCGGCCGCCCCCTCGATCCGGATCTGCCGGGTGAGCTCGCCGATCCGCCGCGAGGCCCACAGCCGGGGGATGAACGCGTTGTCGGTTTCGCCGGCCGGGAAGGCCGCCTGGGACGTGAACCGCTCGGTGCGGCCGTTGCGCTGGCCGGTCACCACGATCTCGCCCGTGCCCTCTCCGCGGTAGCGGCCGAAGATCACCAGCTCCTCGCCGTAGAAGACGTCCGGGAGCCGGGACGGATGGGTCTGGATCAGGTTCACCGGGGCGCCCTCGACGCGCAGGTTGACCAGGGCGGGATGCTGGATCTTGCGCAGCAGCGATCCCATGGCCACCTCCACGTCCGCGTCCGGCGCCACGTACTCCGCCGTGCCACGCCCCTCCGTTGCGAGCCGGTCCAGGAGGTAGGTGTTGACGTCGGTGCCCACGCCCACGGTGAACAGGCGCGCGCGGCCGATGCGGCCGCCGGCCGCCTGGGCGATACGCTCGGGCGCCTGCTCGCCGACCGAGGGGATCCCGTCGGTCACGAAGACCACGATGGGCAGCCGCTCCTCGGCGGCCGCCTCCCCGAGCGCGGCGTCGAGCGCTGCGGCGATGTTGGTGCCGCCGTCGGCCTCGAGGTCGTCCACAAAAGCGCGCGCCGCATCGAGATTGTCCGGAGTGGCCGGCGCAAGGCCGTCACGGAATCGCCGCACGCCGCTCGAGAAGGCGATGAGGCGGAACCGATCCGCCGGCCGCAGGGTGCGCAGCGCCTGCCGCAGAGCGTTTTTCGCCTGCTCGATCTTGGCGCCCGACATCGAGCCCGACACGTCCACGA
>JACQVG010000158.1 GCA_016209905.1 Gemmatimonadota bacterium
CGCCGGCGAGATGCAGCGAGCGCCCGCCGTCGGCTCCGGATTCGAGCGACGGCCGGAACCTGACTTGCGGCGACCACAGCTCGACGATGTCCACGCTGGTGCCGATGATCCACTTGCCGTCGCTGGCATCCACGCCGCCCCGGGAGGAGAAGGCGAGGAGGTCCACGCGCAAACGACCGCCACCCGTTCCACCGCCCCCGGGCGGCTGGAACTCTTGGGCCGCGACCGCGCGGGCGCACAGCGCCAGCGTCAGGATCGCGACGGCAGGGCGAGCAGCTCCGGTCATGCAATCCTCCTCACGTGTGCGTGCGCTCCGAGTGGCGCACCGCCATTCGTCCGTAGTCGGCGACGGCGTAGAGGCCAATGGCCGCGGTGGCCCACGCCAGCGGCTTGAGGTAGGGCGAGCCGAGCAGCCAGGCGAACAGCGTGAGACTCTGGGCCGTCGTCACCGCTTTCCCGCCAGCTCGCGCCGGCATCGAGAACGGGCGTCCCAGGACCACCCCCGTCAGATACCCGAGCGGCGTCAGCATGTCCCGCAAGAGCACCCCCGCGACCTCGACCGGTGCGAGGGCGCCGTCGAGAGCCAGCATCCCGAAGGCGGTGAGCATGAAGACCTTGTCCGTCACCGGGTCGAGCACCGCTCCGAGCCGCGACGGACCCAGCCGCCGCGCGAGCCACCCGTCCAACAGGTCGCTCGCGGCCGCCGCACCCAGCACGGCCACCCGCACGCCCACGGCGTCCACGAGGGCGAAGGCGAGCGCGAGCGGCAGGCGCGCGAACGATACGAGATTCGCGGGCGCCAGAGCGTGGCCGACGCGTCCTTGCCGCTCCCGTTCGCCCGGCGTAGCTTCCCCCACGATGGACCTCTCTCTCCTCAAGCAGGCCGCCATTTTCGCGGACCTCGACGAGGGCGAGCTCGCTCGCGTCGCCGAGGTCTGCCACGAGCAGAAGTTTCAGAGCGCCAAGACCATCTTCAAAGAGGGCGAGCCGGGCAACCGGCTGTACATCATCGCCGAGGGCGAAGTCCGCGTCAGCCGGCAGATCCCCGGCAGCGGAGAGGAAGCGCTGGCCGTCCTCAAGAAGGGGACCTGCTTCGGCGAGATGGCCATCTTCGACCAGTCGGAGCGCTCGACGGACGCCATCGCCAACACCGACTGTCTCCTGTTCACGATCACCCGCTCCGATTTCGAGCTGCTGCTCGACTTCAACCGCGACATTGCTTACAAGGTGCTGTGGGGCGTCGTCCGGCTGCTGTCGGGCCGCCTCCGCGTGACGAACGACAATCTCCGGTCGTTCCTCGCGATGTCCATGTTCTGACCGCCGCCCTCGCGCTAGAGCGCGACCTTGAAGCGCGCGTCGAGCGCCAACACCCGGTCCGGAAAAGCGACCAACGGGTTGATGTCCATCTCCATCACCCCCTCGTGCTCGCTGACGAGCTGCGAGACGCGCTGCAGGATCTCCTCCAGGCTCACCAGATCCACCGAGGTCTCGCCCCGCACCCCCTCCAGGAGCCGCCAGCCCCGGATTGCTCGCACCATCTCCCGCGCATCCACGTCGGTGAGGGGCTGGACGCGGAAGACGACGTCCTTCAATACCTCGACGAACAGCCCGCCGAGCCCGAACATGATGAGCGGCCCCGCCTTCGCATCGCGCGTCGAGCCCACGATCGTTTCCCGCCCCCCGGCGATCAGCCGCTGGACCAGCACCGCCTCGGCCGCGACTCCCGCGCGCTCGCGCACCCGGTCGAGGAGGCGGGCGTAGCCGTCCCGCACCTCCTGCTCGCTCCCCAAGTCCATCACCACTCCCCCGACGTCGCTCTTATGCACCAGCGCCCGACTGATGACCTTGAGCACGACGGGGAACCCGACGGCCGCAGCCCCCCGCACCGCCTCCTCCTTCGACCCGACCACGCGCCACGGCGCCGTGGGGATGCCGTAGGCGTCGAGCATCGCGAGCGCCTCGCCTTCCGTCAGCTTCTCCCGGCGCTCGCGGCGCGCGCCCTCGATGATCGCGGCCGCGGCTTCGCGATCGGCGGGGAAGCGCTGCACGGAGCCGACCGGCCGCTCGAGCCAGGTCCGGTACCGGTTGAGGGCCGCCAGCGCGCGCACCGCGGATTCGGGGAACACGTAGCCCGGGATCCCGGCATCCACCAGCTCCTTGAGCCCCGCCGGCACGCCGTTGCGCCCGAGCAGGACGGCGATGAGCGGGATGTCGCGCCGAGTGGCCGCGGCCTGCACGATGGCCTCGGCGACGTCGCGCGCCTGAATGCCGAGGGGCGGGATGAATGAGGCGATCACGGCGTCAATGCTCGGGTCCCCGAGCACCAACGTCAGCACGTCGCGGTAGGTGGCGGCCGTCGCCGACGCGATCAGGTCCACCGGATTGCGCACCGTCGCTTCGTCCGGCACGCGCCGGCGGATGGCCGCCTGGGTCTCCGCGGCCAGCTCGACGATCCGCAGTCCGGCCGACTCGCACGCGTCCGCCAGGATGATCGCGGGCCCGCCCGCATTGCTGACGATCGCCACCCGGTCTCCCTTGGGCAGCGGCAGGCGCGGGAACGCCATCGCGTAGTCGAACAGCTCCTCGACCGTCTGGGCCCGGACGACGCCGCACTGCTGCATCAGGACGTCGGCCGCCAGATCGGTGCCCGCCAGCGCAGCCGTGTGCGACGAGGCCGCCCGCGCTCCCGCCGCGGTGCGCCCCGCCTTCACGACGAAGACGGGCTTGCGGCGGGTCAGCTGCTGGGCGATGCGGAAGAACCGCCGCGGGTTCCCGAAGCTCTCCAGGTACATCAGGATCGCCCGCACCTTCGGGTCGTCGGCCCAGTACTCGAGCAGATCGTTACCCGAGACGTCGGGCTTGTTGCCGACCGACACGAACTGGTGGATGCCGATGCCGAGCTCCTCGGCATAGTCGAGGATGCTCTGCCCCATCGCCCCCGACTGGCTCACCAGCGCTACCGGCCCGTGCGGCGGCATCGAAGGCGTGAAGGTGGCCAGCATGGAGACCTCGGGGTCGGTGTTCAGGAGCCCCATGCAGTTGGGCCCGACCATCCGCATCCCGTAGCGCCGCACCACCTCCATCAGCCGGCGCTCTCGCTCGACGCCTTCCCCACCGACCTCGGCAAACCCCGCGGTGATGACGCACAGACCCTTGACGCCCTTCCTGCCGCACTCCTCGGCCACGTCCAGCACGAACTGCTTGCGCACCACGATGATCGCGAGGTCCACCGGGTCGGGAATCGCCTCGACGCCGGGGTAGGCGCGGATCGAGTGGATCACCGCCGCGTGCGGGTTGACGGGATAGATCGCCCCGTTGAAACCGTTGCGCACCAGGTTGTCGAGGATCTGGTAGCCGATGGTGTCGGACTGCCGGGAGGCGCCGACGACCGCGATCGAGCGGGGGCGCAACAGCGCGTCGAGCACGGCCGCGACTTCCCGGCTGGAACTACCGCACGATCCGCAGGAGGCCCGCTTCGGCACTCCCGCGAATGAAGCTCTCCGCGTCGGTGGCCGGGATGACGAGACCGGTCAGCTTGGCGGCCCGCTGCGCCGCCCCGGCGAGGAACTCCGCGATCGAGCGCCCCGCGAAGGCGTCGTCGTCGTCGCGCATGCTGCCGACGATCTCTTCCCAGGTGCCGGTGTACGAGGCGCCGTCCCGCGTGGTGACCCGATGGACCTCGCCCGGGCGGACGCGCCTGCGCATCTCCTGCAACTCGGTGAGCAGGGTGCTGAAAAGCTCGAGCTGCGCCGGGTCCCGCGAGCCGGTGCCGTCAGGCCCCGCGGCCTCCAGCTCGGCCAGCAGGAGCTCCGTGGCGTCCGTTTCCCCGGCGAGGTCGGCCAGTCGCGTGAGCCACGGCTTGAGCTCCGGGTCATCGTCCTGCAGGCGGTAGATGGACTTCTTCAGCTCGATCACGCGCCAGATTCCGAGCTCGTCCCAGTGGTCCTCGGCCTCCGTCCGCTCGAACTCGGCCAACGCATCCTCGTAGTCGCCGCGGTCGTAGAGCAGGTTGGCCAGATACACGCGCGCCTCCGCGTGCTGCGGATCGATGGCCAGCGCCCGCCGGAGCCAGTGCAGCGCGCCCGGCTCATCCGAGAGGCGGTGGGCCGCGTAGCCGACGCACGCGGCGCTCTCCGCGTTGTCGGGGTGCGCGGCGATGGCTGCCTCGAAGAAGCGCCGCGCCTGCTCCAGCAGCCCCTCGCGGAACAGGGCCCGGCCCATCTGCAACACGAGATCGAGATCCTCGCTAAAGCCCAGAGCCAAAACCCGCTCGAAGCTGGCCAGGCCGGCCCGCCGCTCGCCGACCTTGAGCAGAACCTCGCCGATGCCCGCCAGCGCGTCCTCGTGCTCCGGGTCGGCGGCGAGCGCGGCCGCGAAGGCGCGCCGCGCCCAGGCGTACTCCTCCCGCGCGAGCCGGGCGTAGCCCATGCCCACTTGGAGCTCAACGGCATCGGGATAGAGATGGAGACCTTCGCGCAGAACTTGGATTGCCTCGTCGTACTGCCCTTCATTGTAAAGCTGGTGAGCGCGCTCGTCGAACTCGTCGGAGCTCCAGAACGGCTCGGGCATCACGCAGGGCTCCAGGGAGAGGACGCGATATCATAAGGACTGCCTCTCGCCGGAGCAAGACATTGCGGCGCTTCACGCTGCGCGCCGGCGCGCGCGCCTATGGCGTGAGTCGCACCGCCAGCCGGTACATTCCCGTCTCCCGTTCCTCACCGTAGCTGTTCGCGACGATCCGGTAGGTCACCCCGGCCGACACGCGCGCCGTGATGCGCGCGTCCGTTCCGGTCCCGCTGTCATCGTCCGTCGCCAGCGTACGCGCCGACGCGTCCTGAAAGATCAAGTACGCGTCGAAGTCGCTCGATCGGAGGTCGATCGTGACCTCCCCGGCGCGGGCGGGTCGGAACCGGTAGATGTCCGCGTAGGTGCTGTCGCCGACCGTGCTGTCGCCCGACTCGAGCCGCCCGAGCAGCGTCTCGCCCGCCTGAATCTCGCCGACCTGCCCGGGCCGGGAGATCGCGCCGCCCAGGCTCAGCCCCAGCTCGTAGAGGCCCCGCGCCTCACGGTCGCCGAAGCCGCGCACCACGATCCGGTGCCGCCCGGACCGCGCCAGGGCGGCCATGATGAACGAGTCGGTGCCGTCGCCCAGGCCGTCGTCGTTCTCCGCGACCGAGCGGCCGTCCGGAGCGACGAGCTGGAGATACGTGTCGAAGGCTCCGGACCGAAGCTCGATCATCACCTCCTGGCCGGCGCGCCCGTCGAACTCCCACAGGTCCTCGTTCCCGCCGCCCTCGCGCGAGCGGTCGTCCGGCTCCAGCCGCCCGGCCAGCCGCTGGCCCGGAGCGATCCGCGCCGTCTGCCCGGCCGGGGGCGGCGGTCCCGACGCCTCCAGCGCCAGCGTGTAGCGGCCTCCGCTCCGTCCCTCGGTGAAGGCCGAGACCACGATGGTGTAGGTCCCGCTGTTGGGCAGCACCGTCATCAGGCGCGCGTTGTTGCCGTCGCCGCCGTCGTCGTTGGAGTCCACCGGCGTCTCGCCGAACGTGAGAACGGCGTAGGAGTCGAACGCGGAGGAGATCGCATCCACGCGCACGACCTGCCCCGCTCGCCCGGTGAAGGTCCACCGATCCTCCAGCCCTCTTGTGCCGAGCGGGTCGCCCGTCTCCAGGCGGCCCTCCCTCGTCTCGCCGGGCGCGATGGCGGCCGCCATCCCCGGCTCAGCGAAGTCGCCGCCCTCCTCCACCACGGCGATCCGATACGCCCCCGTCGTCGGGCTCTCGCCGTACGAGGACGCAAAGACGGTGTAGCGCCCCGCCGCAGCGGCCCGCATCGTCACCACCGCGTCCCGGTCGCCGAGGCCGTCATCGTCCGATCCCACGGCCTGGCCCTCGGGGCCGAGCACCGTCAGGTAGCTGTCGAAATGATCGGAGCGCATCTCGATGCGGAGTCTCTCTCCCGCCCTCGCGTCGAGCGTCCAGCGGTCCTCGAACGGTCCGTCGCCCGTGGCCTCGTCGCCCGGCTCGAGGAGCCCGTCCTTCGTCTCGCCGGGGCGGAGGGAAGCGGCGGCCCCGGCGGCCGGCGCCGCCGGCGCCTCCCATCCGCCCACCGACAGCGTGTAGGGACCCCGGCCGTCCTCGCCGAAGGCCGTCGCCACGACGCGGTACCGCCCGTCGCGCGGGAGGATGGCGTGCAGCCGGGAGTTTCGCTCGTCGCCCGAATCGTCATCGGAACCGACCACGTACCCCTCCTGATCCCGGAGCACGAGGTACGCGTCGAAGTCGGGCGCCACGAGGTCGAGCACCAGCCGCTGCCCGCGCCGCCCATCCAGCGTCCAGACGTGGTAGGGGGACCGGCGGCTCCGCCCCACCGGATCGCGGGCGGTGAGGGAGTCGGCGACGATCTGCCCCACGCCGATCGTGCGCGGTCCCTGCGCGGCGAGCGGCCCGACGGCCATGAGGGCGACGGGGACGAACAGGCGGACGGCACGGGCCGGAGGGCGGCGCATACGGGGCAACCTCAGTCGAGGACGAGCTTGTCTACCTAAAGCTCCAGCTGTCGTCCAGGTTTCCGCCAGCCGCGGCACCGCCGAAGAGAAAGGCGAATCCGCGCGAGGAGTCGTAGACCATCGCGCCGTCGCTGCGCTCGGGCGGCCGGTGGGGCGGGAAGAGCTCCCTCCAGTCGGTCCCGTCGAACGCCCAGAGGTCGTCCAGCCGGCTGCCTCCGCTCTGGCCGCCGAAGACGATCACCTCGCCACGGTCGGCCTGGTACGCACCGGCGGCCCCGCTCCGCGCACTCGGCGCCCGGGCCGTGGTCCGCTGAGCCCACGCCGTGCCGCTGAACTCCCACGTGTCCGCCAGCTCGCTCGTCCCCGCGCCACCGAACAGCACCACCCGGCTGCGGGCGGCATCGAACGCCATCGCATGCCCGCTCCGCGCAGGCGGGCCCGAGCCGGTGACCTCCCTCCAAAGGGTGCCGTCGAACTCCCACGTGTCGCCGAGCTTTCCGCTCGCTCCCTCGCCGCCGAACAGCACCACCACCCGGCGCGCGCCGTCGTACACCATAGCTGCGCCGGTGCGCGCCGCCGGCGCGGTGGAGAACTGCTTCTGGCTCCACGCGACGCCGTCGTATTCCCACGTCTCCGCGAACCTCGTGGTCCCCCGCTCGCCACCAAAAAGCACCACCACGCCCCGATCGGCGTCGAAGGCCATGGCGTGAGCGCTGCGCCCGCCGGGACCCGCGAGCGCGACGGGGCGCCAGGCACGGCCGTCGAACGCCCACGTCACGGCGTCATCGCCGGCGCCGCCGAACATCACCGTCGCGCCGCGCCGCGAGTCGAACGCCATCGCGTGGCCGGAACGCTCGGCCAGCGTGCCCAGTCCCCGCTCGGTCCACGTCGAGCCGTTCCACTCCCAGCTGTCGGATTCGATCTCCCTCGCCGAAAGCCCGGAGAAGACGACCGTCACCCCCCGACCGGCGTCGAAGGCCATCCCCATGAGGCCGCGCGCAGAGGGGGCCGAGGATTCGCCGCCCTCCGAGAGCAGCGTCCACGTGACACCGTCGAACGACCACAGGTCACCGAAGCGCCGGTCATTGTCCGCGCCCCCGAACAGCAGCACCTTGCTGCGCGTGGCGTCGAAGGCCATGCCGTGCGCGGCCCGCGCCAAAGGACCCGCGGCGCTGATCCGGCTCCAGGTGGCCCCGTTGTACGACCACGTGTCGGCCAGCGGATCGCTCCCGTCGTAGCCGCCGAACAGCACCGTGCGACCGAGCGCCGGCGAATACGTCATCTGGTGGATTGCGCGGGCCGACGGAGCCGCACCGACCGAGATCTGGGTCCAGGTTGTGCCGTCGTACTCCCACGTGTCGGCGAGATACGCGGACCCGGTGTGTCCGCCGAACAGCAGGATTCGACCGCGCCCCGCGTCGTACACGATCGAGTGGAAGCCCCGGGCCGCCGGCGAGGCGGATGGCGTGATCTGCCTCCAGGTCGTGCCGTCGAACTCCCACGTGTCTGCGGCGTAGCCTGTGGCGGTCGAGCCCCCGAAAAGCACCACTCTGTCCCGGGCCGCGTCGTAGGCCATCGCCTGCCCCACCCGAGCCGAAGGCGCAGTGGTCGTGGCGATCCGCAGCCACAGACCATCCTTGTACGACCAGGTCTCGCCGAGGAAGCCGTCCTCCGTGGCCCCGCCGAACGCGATGATGGCGGCGGCGGGCGCGCGATACGCCGCGGCCGGCCCCACGCGCCCGGCCAGCGCGGCCCGGACCCTTGGGTCGAGCTCGTCCCAAATCGCCGACTCGAGCGGGATCTCCTGAACCTCGTTGGAGCCGACGCGGGCGAGGATGTCCGCCTCGCTGCGGAAGCGCACCTCGCCGTTCGCCAGGAGCTCGACGACGACCGTGACCGATTCGATCGCCGAGCCAAGCTGAACCCGGACGGTGAGCACGACGCTGTCCTGTCCCGGCGGGAACCGGACGCCGAGCTGCCCGATGGTGTCGCCTTCCTCGTTGGTGATGGCGACGTTGATGCTGTCCACCGGCGCCTGCTGCAGTCGGGTCCGGCCGGCGGAGGAGGGAAAGACGGGCGCGATCCGCAGCACGGCGTCGTAACGGCCGGGGCCGCCGGGCGCCGCGGCGTCGCGGGCGCACGCTGCGGCGCCGATCAGGACGGCCGCGGCCAGCAGGTGACGGGACAGCGCTACCCGAGGCATAGCAGGTCGGCCTCCGTTTGAACCCAAAAGGCGGTGGACAGCCCGGCAGACGGAAATATCACCATTTCATCCCGGGCGCGAGGTGTCGGTGACGGAGGGCACAGCGGCCCCGCCC
>JACQVG010000164.1 GCA_016209905.1 Gemmatimonadota bacterium
GAAAGGACGCCGCGCGGCTCCTGGATCGCGTCGTGACGCGGGACGTGGCCCGCTCGAAGGTCGGCCAGGTGCTCTACACGCCCTGGTGCGACGCCGCGGGAAAGGTGCTCGACGACGGCACGATCGCGCGGCTGGACGAAGAGACCTTCCGGATGACGTCCGCCGACCCCAACCTGCGCTGGCTGGAGATGAACGCCTTGGGCTTGGGCGTCACGATCACCGACGTGTCCGAGTCCACGGCGGCCCTCGCGCTCCAGGGTCCCGCGTCGCGGGCCATCCTCCGGCGGCTCTGCGACAGCGACCTGGGCGGCCTCAAGTACTACCGGCTGACCGCGGCGACGCTGCGTGACATCCCGGTCACCATCTCCCGCACCGGCTACACCGGCGACCTCGGCTACGAGATCTGGATGGACGAGGAGCACGCACTCGCGCTGTGGGACGCGCTCATCGAGGCCGGCACGCCCTTTGGGCTCAGGCCAGCGGGAATGCTGGCGCTCGACGTGGCGCGGATCGAGGCGGGGCTCATGCTCCTCGACGTGGACTACGTCCCGGCGCGCAAGGCGCTCATCCCGAGCCAGACGTCGTCCCCGTTCGAGCTCGACCTCGCCTGGTCCGTCGCTCTCGAGAAGGAGCAGTTCGTCGGCAAGGCGGCTCTGGTCGCCGAGGCCCGGCGGGGGCCGGCGTGGCAGCTCGTCGGCTTGGAGGTGGAGTGGGACGCGCTGGAGCGGCTCTACACCGAGGTCGCCCTCGCCCCGCGGCTCCCTACCACCGCCTGGCGCACCAGCGTGCCGGTGTACGTCGCGGGGGAGCAGGTCGGCTATGCGACCAGCGGCTGCTGGTCGCCGCTCCTCAAGAGGTACATCGCGCTGGCGCACCTAAGGTCCCGGTGGGCCGCGCCCGGCTCGCGTGTGGAGATGGAGGTGACCGTGGAGCACCGGCGCAAGCTCGCCGCCGCGCGCGTCGTCAAGAAGCCGTTCTTCAACCCTGAGCGCAAGCGCGCGTAGGCCCGTTTGCCTTTGCTCGCAGTTCTGCTAGCCCCGTGACCGACGAACAGGAGCTCGAGGACGCGCTGTCGTGCCCCGCGCCGGCGGACGTCGTGGCGCTGGCGTCGCTCCCCGGCGTCATCCTCGTGCTCGGCGTGGCGGGCAAGATGGGCCCCGGCCTGGCGCGGCTGGCCCGGCGCGCCTCGGAGCAGGCGGGCGTGCGGCGACGCGTGATCGGCGTGGCACGATTCGCCGCGCCCGGCGTGCGCGAGGCGCTCGAGCGCGACGGCATCGAGACGATCGCCTGCGACCTGCTGGATCGCGCCGCGGTCTCGCGCCTGCCCGCCTGCCCCAATGTTGTGTACATGGTCGGCCGGAAGTTCGGCACCGCGGACGACCGGGAGCTCACCTGGGCGACCAACGTCTACGCCGCCGCGCTGGCGGCGGAGCGGTTCGCCGGCAGCCGCATCGTGGCCTTCTCGACTGGCAATGTGTACCCGCTGACGCCCGTGGCGAGCGGCGGGCCGCGCGAGATCGGCCCCACCGGCCCGGTCGGGGAGTACGCGGAGTCGGCGCGTGGCCGCGAGCGGCTGTTGGAGTTCTTCTCGCGACGCGACGGCACGCCGATGGCGATCCTGCGGCTCAACTACGCGATCGAGCCGCGCTACGGGGTGGTGCGCGACGTGGCGGACCGGGTGCTGCGCGGCGAGCCGGTTGACCTGGCGATGGGGCACGTGAACGTGATCTGGCAGCGCGACGCCAGCGCGGTCGCCCTGCGCGCGTTCGCCCACTGCGCCGTGCCGCCGTTCGTGCTCAACGTGACCGGCCCCGAGACCGTGTCGATTCGCGCCGTCGCGACGCGGCTCGGCGAGCTGCTCGGCGTGGCGCCCCGGTTCGCCGGCGAGGAGCGCGAGACCGCCCTGCTGAGCAACGCCGCGCGCTGCCACGAGCTGTTCGGCCCGCCGACGGTGCCGCTCGCGCGCATGATCGAGCTGGTGGCCGAGTGGGTGCGCCGGGGCGGCCGCGGCCTCGGCAGGCCGACGCACTACGAGGAGCGGGAGGGGCGCTTCTGAGCCCGCCGCTGCCGCCGCTCGCCGTGCTCGCGCGGCTGCGCCGCGGCGTCGCGATCCCTGCGCACCCGCTCGCGCTCACCGCGGGGCGCCGGCTCGACGAGCGCCGCCAGCGCGCGCTGACGCGCTACTACCTGGCGGCCGGTGCGGGCGGCGTCGCGGTGGGAGTGCACACCACGCAGGTCGCGATCCGCGAGCGTGGGCTGTACGGCCCGGTGCTCGAGCTGGCCGCCGAGACCGTCGCGGAGCGCGAGCACCGGGGGCGGCCGCCCATCGTGCGCGTCGCCGGCATCGGCGGCCCGACGAGGCCGGCGGTGCGCGAAGCGGGGCTCGCGGCGGCCCTCGGCTACCACGCCGGGCTGCTCAGCCTGAGCGCGCTGGGCGAGGCGACGGTGCCGCGGCTCGTCGCCCACGCGCGCGCGGTGGCCGAGGTGATCCCGCTGTTCGGCTTCTACCTCCAGCGGGCCGTGGGCGGGCGGCTGCTGCCGCCCGAGTTCTGGCGCCGCTTCGTGGAGATCGAGAACGTCGTCGCGATCAAGATCGCGCCGTTCGACCGCTACCGGACGCTCGACGTGGTGCGCGCGGTCGCCGAGTCGGGGCGGGCAGGGGAGATCGCGCTCTACACCGGCAACGACGACAGCATCCTGCTCGATCTCCTCACGCCGTTCCACCTCGCGCGCCGCGCGGGCACGCGGCCGCTCAGGATCGTCGGCGGGCTGCTCGGCCACTGGGCCTTCTGGACCCGGCGCGCCGTGCAGCAGCTCGCCGCTTGCCAGCGCGCCGCGCGCTCGGCCGGCCCCGTGCCGGGCGCGCTGCTGCGCCTCGCCGCGCAGATCACCGACGCCAACGCGGCCGTCTTCGACGCCGCCAACGGGTTCGCGGGCTGCATTCCGGGGATCCACGAGATTCTGCGCCGCCAGGGGCTGCTCGCGGGGCGGTGGTGCCTGGATCCGGGCGAGGACCTCTCGCCCGGCCAGCGGGCCGAGATCGAGCGGGTGTGCGCGGCCTACCCGCACCTCAACGACGACGGGTTCGTGGCGCGGCACCTCGACGAGTGGTTGCGCTGAGGGCCGCGGGGATCGGGCGCTCGAGGCTCGACCTGCCCGTCAGCGCCGCTGACCCGTCTCGGCGGCAGACGGCGGTCGGGCCACCAGAATCCACCAGTCCGACTGGGCGCCGGTGCGCTGGTCGCGCCGGATGAACGGATCCTCGAGCCGCAGGATCTCGAAGCCCGCCCGCCGCACGTCTCCCGCCGCGAACCACGAGCCCAGGTCGTGCCCGCGCTCCTGGCGCGGACGCGGGGCGCCGAGCCGCGAGGCCGGCGGCGTCTGATCCACGAGCACCAGGCGCCCGTCCGGCTTGAGCGCGCGCCGGAACGCCGCCAGCATCGTATCCGGTGCCGTGAATTCGTGATAGGCGTTGACCACCAGCACGGCGTCGAGCGTCCCGGCGGGCAGGCGCGGGTCATCGGGTATGCTGTGAATGACGGTGACGTTCGACCATCCTTCGGGCGCCCGGCGCGCCTCGAGACGGGCCACGACGCCGGCGTCGATGTCGACCGCGTAGACGCGGCCGGTCGCGCCCACGGCGCGCGCCAGCCGTACGGTGAAGAAGCCTCCGCCGGCGCCGACATCGGCGACAACGCTCCCCTCGCCGATCCCCAGCGCGGCGACGACATCCCCGACGCGCTGCCAGCGCTCGCGCGCCTCTTCGCCCTGCTGGGCGAGGAGCGGCGAGGCGACCGCGCAGCAAAGGCCGAGCAGCCGCGCGGCTGCCGGCGCCGGTCGGCGGAACGAAGGTCTCACGATCGGTGCATCGCTGTTACGCGATTCCGGGGACCTCCGCAAGGCTGCGCCGGCTGCGGGGCCCGCGACGGCGGGTTGGTGCGGCAAGATGTGAAGGACTGGCTGAGCTGAGGCGGGACGTGCACACTATGGTGCATGCGGCCACATCTCGATGACGGGACGATCGCGCGGCTCGACGAGCACGCGTTCCGCAAGCTCGCCGCCGCGCGCGTCGTCAAGAAGCCGTTCTTCAACCCTGAGCGCAAGCGCGCGTAGATGACGGCGAGACCCTACGACGCGATCGTGATCGGCGGCGGCCACAACGGGCTGGTGTGCGCCGCCTATTTGGCCCGCGCCGGCAGGCGGGTCCTCGTGCTCGAGCGGCGCGAGCGGGTGGGCGGCGCGGCCGTCAGCGAGGAAGTGTTCCCCGGCTTCACGTTCTCGGTCTTCTCGTACGTGGTGAGCCTGCTCCGGCCGGAAATCATCCGCGACCTCGACCTGCCGTGCCACGGCCTGCACATCCTCCCGCTTGAGAGCACGCTGACGCCGCTGCCCGACGGCGACTACCTGGCGCAGTGGAGCGACCACGACCAGAACCGCCGCGAGCTCTTCCGGCACTCGCCGCGCGACGCGGAGGCCTACGACGAGTTCGGCCGGCTGATGCTCCACATGGCGCGCGCGGTGAAGCCGATCCTCGGCATGGTTCCGCCCGACCCGGCGTCGCTCAGCCCGAAGGACCTCCTCGGTCTGGCGCGGCTGGGCCGGCACTTCCGTAGCCTCGGCACGGAGAGATTTCACGCGCTTTACAAGCTGATGACGATGAGCTCGGCCGACTACCTGGACGAGTGGTTCGAGACCGAGGCGCTCAAGGCCACGAAGTCCGCGAGCGGGATCATCGGCACGTTCCTGGGGCCGCGCTCGCCCGGGACCGCCTACGTGCTCCTGCACCACTACATGGGCGAGATTGACGGCGTGTTCCGCGCCTGGGGGTTCGCCAAGGGCGGGACGGGGTCCCTGAGCGAGGCGATCGCCGGCGCGGCGCGGCGCTTCGGGGCGGAGATCCGCACCGGCGCGTCGGTGTCGAAGGTGCTCATGACGAATGGCCGCGCTCTGGGTGTCGCGCTGGAAAGCGGCGAGGAGATCCGGGCCAGGCTCGTCGTCTCGGGCGCCGATCCGCGGCGGACCTTCCTCCAGTTCGTGGGGGAGGAGCACCTTCCCGACGATTTCGTCGCGGCGATCCGCCGCTTCAAATTCCGCGGCTCGTCCGGCAAGGTGAACCTCGCCCTGGACGCGCTGCCGAGCTTCACCTGCCTGCCCGGGGGCGGGCCGCACCTCTGCGGGTCGATCTCCATCAGCCCGAGCGTCCCGTACCTCGAGCGGGCTTACGACGACGCCAAGTACGGGCAGTTCTCGCGCCGCCCGTACCTGGACATCCTGATCCCGTCCATGATTGACCCGGGCATGGCGCCGCCGGGCAAGCACGTCATGTCCATCTTCGTGCAATACGCGCCGTACGAACTGAGCGGAGGCTGGACCGACGCGCGGCGCGAGGCGTTCGGCGACGCGGTGATTGACACGCTGGCCGAGTACGCGCCGAACATCAGGTCCATCATCCTGCACCGGCAGGTGATCACGCCGGCGGACATCGAGCGCATCGCCGGCCTCACCGAGGGGAACATTTTTCACGGCGAGCTGGTGCTGCAGCAGCTGTTCTTCCTGCGGCCGGCGAGCGCGTGGGCGAAGTACAGGACGCCGATCCGCGGGCTGTACCAGTGCGGCTCGGGGACGCATCCGGGCGGGGGGATCATGGGCGGGTCGGGCCGGCTGGCAGCGCTTCAGATCCTGGGGGATCGCGCGTGAGC
>JACQVG010000161.1 GCA_016209905.1 Gemmatimonadota bacterium
GCCCGAGAGAACCCGCGTCGTGCGCTCGTAGAGGACCCGCTCGTGCGCGGAGTGCTGGTCCACGATCAGCAGACCCTGGGCCCCCTCGACCAGGATGTAGCTCTGGTGCACTTGCGCGACGACGCGCATGCCGGCCCCGGGAGGAGCGGCCAAGCCTGCGAGGTCGTCCGCTTGTCTCGCGCTCCGCGCGGGCGCAGCGACGGCACTCCCGACCGGGGCCTTCGGGTCAACATCGGCCGGCGGCCCCGGGTCCGGCGCCGGCGACCGGGCACCGGGCGCTCCCAGCCTGGGAATCGCGATCGCACGATGCTCCCACGGAAGGCCGGAACCCCCGGCCAGGGGTGCCGCGGCCGCGAGCTCGCCGAGCGCGTGACGTATCGCCTCCTCCACAGCAGCTTCCACCGCGAAGCGATTGCGGAATCGGACCTCGAGCTTGGCCGGATGCACGTTGACGTCCACGTCGGCGGCCGGCACGGTGAACGCGAGAACGAGGCTGGGGCGGCTTCCGGCGGGGATCGTGGCGCGGTAACCGCGCTCCGCCGCGCGCACGAGGAAATGGTCGCGGAACGGGCGCCCGTTGATGAAGAGGTGGACGCTGCGGCCGGCAGGCGATGCATCGGCGGGTCGCTGGGTCAAGCCGGCGATCCGGATCGTGTCCTGGGTCCACTCCACCGGCAGCAGCGTGTCGGCCAGTCGCCGACCGAGGAGCTGGGCCGCACGCTCGGCGAGCGAGGTCGCCGGCAAAGCCTCCACCACCGACCGCGCATCCGCCATCAGCGTCACGCCCAGCGCCGGAGCAGCGAGCGCCAGGCTGGTGACCGCGTCCGCGCAGGCGCGCCCCTCGCTGCGCGCGGAACGCAAGAACTTTCGGCGGGCCGGCGTATTGAGGAAGAGCGAGCGAACGGTGACGGTCGTCCCCGGCTGCCGCGCCGCGTCGCTCACCGATACGACCAGCCCGCCGGTCGAGACGATCCGCGTGCCGAACGGCTCCTCCGCGGCGGCGGTCACCAGCTCGAAGCGGGCCACGGCGGCGATGCTCGGCAGCGCCTCGCCACGGAAGCCGAGGGTCGCGACCCCGACCAGGTCTTCCGCAGCCCGGACCTTGCTGGTCGCGTGGCGGTCGAGGGCGAGGAGCGCGTCCTCGCGTCCCATCCCTTCCCCGTCGTCTGCGACGCGGATCAGGCTCTTGCCGCCGGCTTCGATCTCGACGGCGATCGCGCGGGCGCCGGCGTCCATCGCATTCTCGATCAGCTCCTTCACGACGGACGCGGGGCGCTCGACGACCTCGCCGGCCGCGATGCGGTTCGCGACGGCGTCGGGGAGGATCGCGATGCGGCGCCGCGGCATCAGCCGCTCCGCGCGCCGGTCACGCGCGCGCTCCGCCGACTTCGAGCCGCCGCCGGCAGCGATGCCTGCCGAGGCACACCTTTGCCCCTGTGCCGCCCATGCTCAGCGCTTGTTTCGCTCCCCTCGGTCCTCGTGTCTGAAGATCCAAGTGGCCATCCGCCACGGGACGATCGGATCCGCGGGCTCGATACCGTACCACTCCTCGTCGCTGCCCGATCCCCGCATGGCCGCGTGCCGGTCGCGCGCCTGCGCGACGATCCGACGGGCGCGCTCGATCCAGAGGCCGCAGTTCGGCGCACGAAGGTCCACCCAGCCCCGCGCTGCGGCCGCCAGCGGGTCACCCGCCACGGGCGGCACCACGACGTGTGGGCCCCGGCGGACGTGCGCGCCGTCGTGGCTGACGATCGGGACGCCCACCGAGACGATCTCGGCGCGCAGGGCCGGGTCCCGCCCCAAGAGGACCTCCGCATCACGACCGATGGTTTCCGGGTCGGCGGCGGCCAGCTCCGCGACGCTGGCGAACAGCCGCGACCAGAGGGCCGCCTCGAACAGCAGCTTGGTGAGACGCGGCGGGCCGAGCATCTCGAAGGCGACGGAGCGCAGCCCCGACTCCGCCTCCAACTCGCCCAGCCGCCGGAGCGCGGCCTCGCGCAGGATTCCCGCCCGGTAGGTCGGGCCAGCGGTCGCGGCGTCGAGCGCCGCCACGACATCGCGGCCGGTCGGCCGTCCCTGCAGCTCCATCACCACGTACTCGGCGACCTCCTCCGGCGTGATGAACTCCATCTGCCCGAGCGCGGTGATGGTCGCGAACTCCTCCCGCGCGAACAGGCCGTTTTCGCCCATGTCAATGAAGACCGACTCGAGCGGGCGACCCAACTCGATCCAGCCGACATCGCCGCCGAAGGCGCGGTCGAGCGGCAGCGGCGTCGGGCAGTCCACGAGCGGGATTTCGCGCCCGCCGCGCCGGACCGGCCCCCGGGCGATCTCGCGCCAGCCGATGGCCGCAGTCGGCTTGATCTCAGCAGTCGCCGGAGCACCGGGGGTACGACCGAGCAGATAGAGCAGCAGCGTGTGCGCGCCCGCGACCGCCGACTTGATCAGCAGGGCGCGCGAGGGGCGCTCCTCGGAGTGAGTATACGGGATGTTGAAGCCCATGCCGCCGGTGCCGCTGGTGCCGATCTTGACGTAGGCCCGGGTTCCGGCGCGGCGCAGCCCCTCGACGACGATCTGGACGTGGCGCGCGAGTTGCGGGATCGGTTGGGTGAGGAGGTGCCGCTCCACCGCGGCGAGGTCCGCCTCGCCGCGCGCGGCGGCGGCTCGCAGCTCCCGCGCGGAGCCCAAGACGTCCTGGTAGGCGAACGCCGTCGCGGTGTTGATACAGTCCACCACCGCGTCGGGCCGGTGACGCTCGAGAAGCTGCACGAGGAAGCTGCCCGCGAGTCGCTCGTCGGTGAGGTCGCCGAAGACCTCCTCGACCAGGAGGCCGCGGTGCACCGGGTCGCCGATCAGCGTCGCCCGATCCAGCCGGGCGAGCGCGCCGGGCAGGTAGACGTTGCCGAACTCGGTCACGATGGCGGTCGGCCCCGCGGCCGGCCGCAGCTGCACCGCCGTCTCCTCCGTCTCCCGCTCCGACCGCGCGACGAGCACGATCCGCGCGGGGCGGCATGTGAGCAGGCGGCGGGCCACCGCGCGGCCCACCAGGCCGCTCCCGCCGAGGATCATGATCGTGGCGGCCTCGAGATCCATCGCCGGCGTCCCTAGCGGAAGGACGGCGGGAGAGGGAGTCCGACGGCGCCGTACAGGGCCGCGATTTCCGGCGCCGACAACGGCCGCGCACGACCGCGCCCGAGACTGCCGAGGCGGATCGGCCCGTAGGCGACACGCACCAAGCGCCGGGTTCCCAGCCCCAGCGCGGCGACCACACGTCGGACCAGCCGGGAGCGGCCCTCGCGCAGCTCCAGCTCCAGCTCGCCGCCACCGGAGCCGGGCCGGAAGCGCCATGCCGTGGGGCGTACCGGGGCTTCTCCGGCGAGCGGGACCCCGTGCGTCAGTGCGGCGCGAGCCGCACGATCCAGCGCCCCGGTGACGCGAACCCGATAGGTGCGCGGCACCTGCCAGCGGGGGTGCATCAACCGATGCGCCGCATCACCGTCCGTGGTACAGAGGAGCAGACCTTCCGAATAGACGTCGAGCCGCCCGACGGTGAGCAGCCCGCGCGGCGCAGCCGGCAGCAGCGCAAAGAGGCTGCGGTGGCGCGCCGTGCCGCGCCTGGAGGTGACGTACCCCGGCGGCTTGTGAAACGCCAGCCAGGAGACGCCGAGAGGCGCCAGCGGTCGGCCGTTGAGCGTCACCCGGTCACGCTCCGGGTCTACCCGATCACCCGGGCCCGCGGGCGGCATGCCGTTCACCGCGATGCGCCCGGTGAGCAGCAGGTCGCCGGCGCCGCGTCGCGATGCCAGCCCGGCCCGCGCCAGGAACCGCGCCAAGCGCATCGTGGTCACTCGTCGGCTCGCGGCGGCCGAAGGGCGACCGCCAGTTCCTCCGTGCGTGGCAGATCGGACAGGTTGCCGAGGCCGAGGTGCTCCAGAAAGAGCGAAGTCGTCGCATAGAGGAGAGGCCGGCCGAGGCCCTCCGCGCGGCCCACGACGTCGAGCAGCCCCCGCTCCTGGAGAAGGCGGAGAACGCCGCCGGACGAGACGCCCCGAATCTCCTCGATCTCGGCCCGCCCGACCGGCTGGCGGTAGGCGATGATCGCCAGCACCTCGAGCGCCGCGGTCGACAGCTTGAGGGGCCGCGCGGCGAAGGCCGCGCGCTCAATCGCCTCAGCGAAGGCGGGCTGCGTCAGCACCTGGTAGCCGTCGGCAATGGCGACCAGCTCGACTCCGTGCCCGTCCGCCTCGTAGTGGTGGCGCAGCTCCTCGAGCGCCCGGCGCCAGTCGTCATCCGTGGCCCCGGGATCGAGCACGCCCAGGTCGTCGAGCGCCAGCGGCCTCGGCGCAGCGAAGAGCGCCGCCTCAAGCAGTTTGGTACGCTGGTCCACGATCGATCGACAGGGGGGTGAACGGGCGGGGCTGCGAGAGGGTGAGGAGCCCGCCGCGCGCCAGCTCGAGCAGCGCCACCAGGTACGACAGGATCTCCGTGACGGCGGGCGCCGGTCCCAGCAACTCGCGCCACCCGATGGAGGCGCGGGTCCCGAGCAGCTCGAGGACTCGCTGGGTCGCCGCTTCGACGTCAAGCGGCCGGGCCAGCACGCCCAGCAGATCGGGGTCGGGGAGCATGGCGAGAACGCGCTCGGTCGCATCCACGAGCTCCTCGAGGTCGAAGACGAGCGGGGCCGGCGGCGCCTCGGGCGGCGTCGGAATGTAGCCGCGCCCGTATTGCTCGGCCCGTCGCCGCGCGGCTCGCGCGAGCCACTCGACGACTTCCCGTATCTGCTGGTACTCGAGCAGGCGCCGCACCAGCTCGTGGCGCGGGTCCTCCCACGCCTCCTCGTCGCCGCGCCGCGGCAGCAGCAGCTGCGTCTTGATGCGCAGCAGCCGGGCCGCCATTTCGAGGTACTCCGCCGCCTCGTCGAGCCCCAGCTCGTGGATGGCCCCCAGGAACTGGTCGGCGATCCGGGCGATCGGGATGTCCCAGATGTCGATCTCCTCGCGACGGATCAGGTGCAGGAGAAGATCGAGAGGCCCGCTGAACCGCTCGAGCGTGACGACGAAGCCCGCCTCACCGGCGGCCGTCCGCGCGGCGGGAGCGCGATCCGCCAGCGTCATCTGAGCGTGGGCAGCGTGTACCCGCCGATCGCCGCGTGGGCGATCGAGGTCACCAGGCCCACCGGCCAGAGCAGCACCTGCCAGAGTCCGGGGATCAGGAACGTGACCATCAGGACCATGAACCCGAAGCGGCCGAGCTGCCGGTAGCGCGCACCCCAGGCCGGCGGCAAGACGTGGTAGAGCAGATGCGACCCGTCGAGCGGAGGGATCGGGATCAGGTTGAAGAAGGCCAGGAGGACATTGAGGAAGATCCCCATCGCCATCATCCGCTGCAGCGTGCCGAACGTGCCGAGGAGCGCCGGCAGGCGCGCCGCGACGAGTCCCAGCGCCACGAACAGCGCGCCGCACCCGATGGCGATGAGCAGGTTGGCGACGACGCCCGCCGACGAGACGATCAGGTCGCCGCGGCGGTAGTTGCGGTAGTTCCTGGGGTTGACGGGGACCGGCTTGGCCGCGCCGAACGTCCACGGCGATCCGCTGAGGCTCGTCAGAATGTAGAGCCCGATCGGAAAGATCACGCTCATGAACGGATCGAGGTGCGGGACCGGGTTGAAGGTGAGGCGGCCCAGTGAGTATGCCGTCTGATCGCCCTGGCGGAGTGCCGTCCACGCGTGCGCATACTCGTGCGCCACGACCGAGAACAGGAGCACGGGAAGGATCAGGATGAAGTCGGTCACTTCAGGCCCGCCGCCCCTCGTGGATGCGCGACGGTCAGCAACCTAACGGCGCCCCTAACCCTTGTCAAAAGCGGGACTTCGCTTGACTCGCCCCTGCGGCGCCGCTACTCTTCGCGCTCGTCCAGGCCGGTCCCACCGAGGGGAGAAGAGGCGGCGTGCCCAGGATTCGTTCGGCGAAGAAAAGGATGCGGCAAGCCCGCACGCGCAGCGCGCGCAACCGCGCCCAGCGCTCGGCAATCAAGACGGCCCTCAAGAAGGCGCGCGCCGATCTCACGCCGGAGGCGGTGACGACCGCGATCAGTCTGCTCGACCGCGGCGCGCGCAAGGGACGGATCCATCCCAACACCGCCGCGCGCAAGAAGTCGCGGCTGGCGCGGCGCCTCGCGAAGCCGCGCTGACGATCATAGGGCCGAGAGCTCGGCCCCGCATTTCTCGCAGTACCACTCCGTCGCCGCGTTGGATGTTCCGCACTTCGCACAGGCCACCGGCTTGGCCTGCGGACCCGCGTCGCGCGGGCGTTCGGTGCGGCGCGGCGCCGGGAGGTCGAGCTGGGGCGAATGCATCGCCGGCCGCGCGTCTTCTGCCGCGGCCGGCTCGCTCCTGCCCGTCGTGCTCGAGCGCAGCAACGCCAGCTCGCGCCGCGGACCGGCCGACTTGGCAGCCGGCGCGGGTGTAGCCGCAGGGCCCTCCGGCTCCCCGGCTGGCGCGGCCGACTGGGACATCCCGCGTCCGCCGATCAGCTCCAGTATTTCCCGGTAGCGCTCCACGTCCCGCGTGGAGGCGGTGAGCTCGCGCGCGACCTCCCCGAGCGCACGCCTCACGCGGGAGTTCCGCTCCGCGAAGCGCGCCTCGTCCAGCTCGCCGACCTGCTTGCGGAGTCTGGCCTCGGCCAGCTCATCGCGCCCCTCCCGCTGTCGGTCTTCCTCTGAGGCGTGGCGGCTCTGCGCCTCCTGCAGCGCCTGGCGGATGGCGTCGCCGTGCCGCGCGAGTTCGGTCATCACCTCGGTGAGGCGCGCCTGGTAGTCGTTGCGCACGCGCGCCACGACCTGCGGCGGCATCGAGCCACCCGCGCTGCCGTCGAGCTTGGCCAGCCACTCCTGGATCAGGCGCCGCTGCTCCAAGAGGCGCTCGACGGCGGACGCCGTGCTTCGACTCTTCCGGGTCATGGGTTCGCCTCTCTCCCGCGGCCTTCGCGCTGGGCGATCAACCGCGCCACGTCCTCCGGCGCGAGCGCCTCGACGCGCCCCAGCAGCCGGGCTACCAACACGATGCGCGCCGCCTGCTCGAGGCTCTCCATCCGGAAGTGTGCCGCATCGAGCGTCGGGCCCATCGTCACCGCGCCGTGGTTGGCGAGCAGGAGCGCGTCATGGCCCGCGAGGTACGGACGGAGGCGCTCGGCCAGCTCGGGCGAGCCGGGCTGGCCGTAGGGCACGATCGGCACGCTGCCCAGACTGACGATGACCTCCGGCAGGACGCCGCCGTCGGGCACCTGGCCCGCCAAGGCCATGCCCGTCGCCGTGGGCGGGTGGGCGTGGACGACGGCACGCACGTCCGGCCGGGCCCGCAGGATCGTCAAGTGCATGTCGAGCTCCGAGCTCGCGCGGCCGGCACCCCGCACCCGCCGGCCGGCGAGATCCACCTCGACGAGGTCGTCGGGCGCCAGCGCGCCCTTGGCTCGCCCGGCCGGAGTCACCAACACGCGGTCGGCGTCCAACCGGACGGCGATGTTCCCTTCCGCGCCGGCGATCAAGCCCCGCTCCATGAGCCGCCGGCCGACGGCGCACATCCCGCGCGCGATCTCCAACCGGTTCACGCCCCGCGCCTCACGCGCCCCGCCGCGCGTCGCCGGCCCGGTGCACGACGGCGCCGCCCACGAGCGTCCACCGCACCCGACCCCTCAGGGCCCGTCCGGCGAACGGCGTGTTCCGGCTCTTGGAGAAGAACGCGCTCGGGTCCACGACCCACGCGGCGGCGGGGTCGAAAACCACCACGTCGGCGGGGGCGCCGGGAACGAGCGTCCCGCCCGGCAGGTGCGCGACCTCGGCGGGTCGGGTCGAGAGGCGGCGCACGAGCTCGGGGAGGGACAGTTGCCCCGTGTCCACGAGCTCGCTCACGACCACGCCGAGCGCCGTCTCCAGCCCGATTACTCCGAACGGCGCATCGTCGAACTCCGCCTCCTTGGCGTCGTAGTGGTGGGGGGCATGGTCGGTGGCGATGCAGTCGATCGTCCCGTCCGCCAGCGCCGCGCGCACGGCATCCACGTCCCCGCGCTCGCGGAGCGGCGGGTTCATTTTCGCGTTCGTGTTGTACTCCTCGCAGCAGGCGTCGGTGAGCGCCAGGTGGTGGGGCGTCACCTCAGCCGTGACCTGAACACCGCGCGCCTTGGCTTCGCGGATCATGCGCGCGGCACCGGCGGTCGAGATGTGCGCCAGATGAAGGTGGCCCCCCGTCAGCTCGGCGAGCGCGATGTCGCGCGCGACGATGACGTCCTCCGCCGCCCGCGGGATGCCTTTGAGGCCGAGCCGGGTGGCGGTCAGCCCCTCGTGCATCGCGCCGCCGGCGGACAGGGTGCTCTCCTCGCAGTGGTCTATGACCGGAATCCCGAACGTCATGGCGTACTCAAGCGCCGTCCGCATGAGGTGCGCGGTGGCCACGGGCCGTCCGTCGTCGGACACGGCCACCGCCCCGGCGCTCACCAGCTCACCGAACTCGGCGAGCCGCTCGCCCTGCTGGCCGAGCGAGACCGCCGCGATCGGGTAGACCCGAGCGGCGCCGGCTCTCTGCGCCTGGCTCACGATGAAGCCGACGGCCGCCTGGTTGTCGGTGACCGGATCGGTGTTGGGCATCGCGCACACGGAGGTGAAGCCGCCGGCGACCGCGGCGCGGGCACCGGTCGCGATCGTCTCGACGTCCTCGCGGCCGGGCTCCCTGAGGTGGACGTGCAGGTCCACGAAACCGGGCGCCACGACGAGCCCCGAGGCGTCGAGCACCTCCGCCCCGTCCGGGGTGCCCAGCGACGGTCCCACCGCGGCGACGGAGCCGTCCATGATCAGCAGGTCGGCGATCGCGTCCCGTTCCGCCGCAGGATCGATCACCCGGCCGCCCCGGATCACGACCGTCCTCACCGATCGCCCCCGCCCTTCGCCGCCTCAGCCAGCTCCGGCCTGCCGCCCGCCAAGAGGTAGAGCGCGGCCATCCGGACCGCCACGCCGTTGGTGACCTGGTCCAGGATGACCGAGTGCGGGCCGTCGGCCACACGCGAATCAATCTCCACGCCCCGATTCATGGGGCCCGGATGCAGAATCAGGAGCTCGCGGGGGGCGCGGGCCAGCCGCTCGAGGGTGACGCCGAAGACCCGGTAGTACTCGCGCAGCGACGGCACGTAGCCCGCCTGCATCCGCTCGAGCTGGAGTCGCAGGACGTTGAGCACGTCGGCCCACTCGATCGCCTCCTCGATGCGGCGGAAGACGCGCACCCCGAGCTCCCCGATGCCCAGGGGCAGCAGGCTCCGCGGGCCACAGGCCGCCACCCGCGCGCCGAGCTTGAGGAGCCCCCAGATGTTGGAGCGCGCCACGCGCGAATGCAGCACGTCGCCGACCACGCAGACCTTCGCGCCCTCGATCGGGCGGCGGTCCCGGATGGTGAGGAGGTCGAGCAGCCCCTGGGTCGGATGCTCGTGCTTGCCGTCGCCGGCGTTGATCACGTTGGACTGAATCCGGTCGGCGAGGAACTTCGCCGCGCCGCTCGAGCCGTGGCGGATGACCACCATGTCGATCCGCATCGCCTCGAGGTTGCGCGCCGTATCCACCAGCGTCTCGCCCTTCAGAACGGAGGAGCCGGGGGACGCGACGTTCACCGTGTCGGCCGAGAGCCGCTTCTCGGCGAACTCGAATGAGATGCGGGTGCGGGTCGAAGGCTCGAAGAAGAGGTTGACGATGGTCTTGCCCCGCAGCACGGGGACCTTCTTGATGGCGCGCTCGGAGATCTCTTTGAAGGGTTCGGCGGTGTCGAGGATGAGGCGGATGTCGTCAGCGGCGAGGGACTCGAGGCCCAGGAGGTCCTTGCCCAGGGCGGGGCTCACGCTCCCACCTTCACGACGTGAACCAGCTCCACCGCATCGCGTCCGTCCAACTCCCTGACGAAGACCTCTACGCGGTCGTCCGCCGAGGTGGTGACCCGCTCCCCCACGACGTCGGCCTGGATCGGAACCTCGCGCCGACCCCGGTCAATCAGCACCGCCAGACCGACGCGCGCCGGACGGCCGAAGTCGGCCAGCTCGTCGAGCGCGGCCCGCACCGTGCGGCCCGTGAAGAGCACGTCGTCCACGATCCAGACCGGTCGCCCGTCGAGGTCCACCGGCAGGCGGGTCGGGCCGACGATCGGCTTGGGGCCGACCACCTCGAGGTCGTCGCGGTAGAGGGTGATGTCCATCGCCCCGCGCGCCACTTCGGCTCCCGAAAGGTCGGTGATCGCCGCGGCCAGGCGCGCCGCGAGCTCGACGCCGCGGCGCTGGACGCCGATGAGAACGAGGTGCGCCGGATCGGGAGTTTGCCGCACAATGTCCTGCGCCATCCGGAGGAGCGTGCGCGCGAGGGCGCGGTCGTCCAGGAGGAGCTGGCGCTCTTCGGGCGGCATGATGAGAGGGAAACGTACGGCGCCCGCGCGCGGGAATCAACGCGCCGCCGACGGCGCCAGGCCCGCGACGGCGACCGCGCCGCCACGGATGGGGTGGGATTCGAACCCACGAGGCGCTTGTGGCGCCCACACGCTCTCCAGGCGTGCGCCTTAAGCCGCTCGGCCACCCATCCCGGGACGCTCGGCAGGAACGGACAGGGTGAGATTCGAACTCACGAGACCCTCGCGGGCCCACCGGTTTTCGAGACCGGCGCCTTCAGCCACTCGGCCACCTGTCCCTGGTGTCTCGAGGCGGAAAGCTAGCGGGATGGCGTCCCGGAGTTCAACCGCGCCCGCGGCCGGGGTCCACCCCCCCCTCGCCGTGGACGGGTTCTTGCACCACATTGGGGGGGGAATCTTCGCCCGGGAGGGGCACATGACGAAGCTCATGCGCGGAGCGGCTGCACTGGCAGCGCTCACGGCCGTCTATCTCGGCTCGGCGTGCAAGGACAGCACGGGCGCCGGGGGGATCACGTGCAACGCCGCCGACCCGGTGTGCCCACCCTCGAACCTGCCAGCCGGCTTCTCGGGCGGCAGCGGAGCGCCCACGATCAACCCCACCAGCCCGAGCGGCACCAGCGTCTCGACAGCCGCCTCCAACCTCGCCGTGACGGGAACGACGAACGCGACGACGAGCGGATACTGGCTGCTGATCGTCGGCAGCACGCTGAGCTCCGCGGGCGTGCTGGGCGTCAGCGCCGGCGA
>JACQVG010000170.1 GCA_016209905.1 Gemmatimonadota bacterium
GTGGATCTCGACCAGCGGCACTCGCGGCGTGCAACTGACGCTCGACTACTCGGGCCGGTGGCCGGGTTGGCGATTCCTCCTGATCGGCGGCGCCCAGCGCGCGCAACGCGCGCCCTACTCCGGAACCGGCAACGAGACGGTGCTCGACGACACCCTCGCGGCGCACTACTACCGCTACTCGCTCATCCGCAGCACGGGCATCGCGGCCGTGCGGCGGCGCATCGTCGGCGCGCTCGCCCTCCAGGTCGGCGCCCAGCTGCGCCACTACGGGGTGCGTACCCTCGCCGGACCGCGGACGGCGCTCGGCGACGAGGTCGCTCTGGGCCTCAACACCGACACCGGCTCGGCGAGCGGCCTCGAGCTGCGCGGCGGGCTCCTCTTCGATACGCGGGACGAGGAGGCCTCACCCGCGCGCGGCGTCTTCCTCGAGGCGCTGGTCGCTCGGAGCCTGCGGGGCGGCGGCGATTTCGCGTACACCCGCTACGCCTTCGGCGCGCGAGAGTTCTTCTCGCTCGGCGACCTCACCACGCTGGCGTTCCGGCAGGGCGTCGAACTGGCCGAGGGCCGGGTGCCGTTCTTCGTCGCCGCGGAGCGGCTCACCAGCTGGCGGCCGGAGGACGGCTTCGGGGGCCCGACCACGCTGCGCGCCAACCTCCCCGGCCGCTGGGTCGCGCCGAACAAGGCGCTGGTGAGCGCGGACCTGCGGTACCGCCAGTGGGACCTCGCGTTCGCCGGCTCGCCGTTCCGGCTCTGGCTGCTCGCGTTCGCGGACGCGGGGCGGGTTTGGACGGACGGCGAGGAATTCGAGCTCGCGGGGCTGCACACCGGCTTCGGCGCGGGGTTTCGGCTCCAGTTCTCCAAGGGAGCGCTGTTCGGCATGGACTTTGGCTGGAGCCCGGACGCCAAGATCGAGTTCGGATCGGCGCTGTCGTTCGCCTTCTGAAGCCGGCCGGCGGGACGCGCGGGCCTCGTTGCCGATGAAACGCTCCCCCTGGGGGCGGGGTAACACTCCGACATGCCCACGGTGCTCGCGGTCGCGGCAGGCCTGACCGATTCCCTTCGGGACCGCCCGCTGGCGGCGCTCGCGACGCTCTTCGGCGCCGGGCTTGTCACCAGCCTCACACCATGCATCTACCCGATGATCCCGATCACGGCCGGGCTTCTGGCGGGCAGCGCCCGCGCCGGCCGGTCACGGGCGAGAATGCTGGGGCTCACCCTCACCTATGCCGGAGGGCTGGCGCTCCTGTACGCGCTGATCGGCCTCCTGGCCGGGCTCACCGGCTCGCTCTTCGGCGCCGTCGCCAGCCACCCCGGCGTGCGCTTCGCCACCGCGAGCTTGCTGCTGATCTTCGCCCTCGGCATGTTGGACGTGATCCCGGTCGCCGCCCCGCAGCGGCTCGCCGCATGGGCGGGACGGCTCGGGGCCGGCTCGTATCCGGCGGCGTTCCTCCTGGGCGCGACCTCGGGAATCGTCGCGGCTCCCTGCGGCGCCCCGGCGTTCGCCGTGGTGCTGACCTGGGTCGCGACCACCGGGAGCGCGTCGCTGGGCTTCGTCTATCTGTTCGTGTTCTCACTGGGGATGACCGCGCTCCTCGTCCTTGTGGGACTGTCCTCCGGGACGCTCGCCGCACTCCCCAGGTCAGGGCGCTGGACGCTCTGGATCAAGCGGGGAGCCGGCATCGTGATGCTGGGCATGGCGGTGTACTATTTGAGGCAGATGGGACGCGTGCTGTGATCCGACGTCGCCTGATCGCCCTCGGTTGGTGGGCGGCCGCCCACGTCGCGGGTGCGGCGGCGCCGTCCGCGCTCCGGGCGCAGGGGGAGGACGTGATCGGCCTTCCCGTGGGCGCCACTTTGCCCGCGGCCCTGATCGAGGATCTGGACGGCCGGCCGGTGAACCTCTCGGAGTACATCGGACGCAAGCCGGTGCTGTTCGAGTTCTGGGCGACCTGGTGTCCGATCTGCGAGCGGCTGCTGCCGCGGATGGAGGCGGCGGCCCGCCGCTTCGGCGCTCAGGTGGAGTTCGTCGTGGTCGCCGTCGCGGTCAATCAGAGCAAGCAGGCGATCCGGCGACACGTCGAGCGGCATCCGATGCCGTTTCGCTTTCTCTGGGACACGAACGGCAACGCGACGCGCGCGTTCCAGGCGCCTTCAACGTCCTACGTCGTGATCTTAGACGCGCGCGGCCGGGTAGCGTACACCGGCATCGGGGAAGACCAGGACATCGAGGCCGCGGTCGGGCGGGTCGCCGGCCGCTAGTGTCCCGAGTCAGAGATGCGTTGTGCACCGAGGACGCCACGGCGCGCGGCCCGCAAGGCCCGACGAGGGCGCAGACCTTGA
>JACQVG010000166.1 GCA_016209905.1 Gemmatimonadota bacterium
CCCGCCGCGTGGTCCGCCGCGCCTCCGCCGCCGACCGAAAGGCGGCCGACGACCTGCGCCGCTCGGAAGAGGACGTGCGCCAAAGGGTGCGGGAGCGGGTCGCCGCTCACGGCCTGACGATGAAGGTCTCCGACGCGGAATGGCAGTGGGACAAGAACAAGCTCACGGTCTACTTCACGGCCGACAAGCGCGTGGACTTTCGCGCGCTGGTGCGCGACCTCGCGGCCCTCTTCCGCGCCCGCATCGAGCTCAGGCAGTACGGCGTCCGCGATGAGGCCGCGCGGCTGGGTGGCATCGGGCGCTGCGGCCGCGAGCTCTGCTCCTCGAGCTGGCTCCCCGAGCTTCTCCCGATCGGGCTCCAGATCGCCAAGGACCAGCGCCTGAGCCTCAACCCCTCGCAGATCTCGGGCCCGTGCGGTCGCCTCCTCTGCTGCCTGCGGTACGAGCACGAATTCTACCTCCAGAGCCGCAAGCGCTTCCCCAAGGAGGGGAAGGTGCTCGCCACCGCGCGGGGCCAGGAGAAGGTCGCCGCCATTGACATCTTCCGCGAGACGGTCACCCTGCGCGCCGAGGACGGCGCCGCCCGCACCGTGCCGCTGGCGGACCTCAAGCAGGAAGTCGAGCAGACCGGCCCGCCGGCCGGCCCGCAGGGCGAGACGCGGGAGCCGGCTGCGGAGCGTCGTCGGCGTCGCCGCGGCGGTCGCCGGCCGCGCCCGTGAGCGCGTTCTACCTCACGACGGCGATCGACTACGCGAACGGCGAGCCACACCTCGGGCACGCCTACGAGAAGATCGGCGCCGACGCCATCGCCCGCTACCGCCGGCTCCGCGGCGACGACGTCCATTTCCTGATCGGCATGGACGAGCACGGCCAGAAGGTGGCGCAGGCCGCGGCCGAGCGCGGGCTGTCGCCGCAGCAGCACGTGGACGAGATCGCGGCCGCCTTCCGGCGAACCTGGCAGCGACTCTCCATCTCCTGCGACCAGTTCATCCGCACCACGGACCCCGCCCACAAGGCGGGCGTCCGCGCGCTCATCGAGCGCATCTTCGAGCGGAACCCCGACGATCTTTACGAGAAGTCGTATCAGGGGTGGTACTGCGTCGGCTGCGAGCAGTTCAAGCGGGACAGCGAGATCGAGAACGGGAAGTGCACGCTCCATCCGACACGCACCCTGCAATGGACCGAGGAGCGCAACTGGTTCTTCCGGCTCACCAAGTACCGGGAGTTCCTGGCGCGGCTGCTCACCGGACAGACACAGTTCCTTCAGCCCGAGAGCCGTCGCCACGAGATCGTCAGCCTGATCGAGCGCGGCCTCGAAGACGTCTCCACCAGCCGCGCCCGGCTCACCTGGGGCATCCCGTTCCCGCGGCGGCTCGGCAGCGGCGAGGAGCAGGCCACGTGGGTGTGGTTCGACGCCCTCCCCAACTACCTCACGGCCACGGGGTTTCCGGATGCGGGCTACGAGCGGCGCTGGCCGGCGCAGCTCCACGTCATCGGCAAGGACATCACGCGACTCCATTGCGTCGTCTGGCCGGCCATGCTGGCGTCGGCGGGGCTCCCCCTTCCGGAGCGCGTCTTCGGGCACGGCTTCGCGTACTTCAAGGGCGAGCGCTTCAGCAAGTCGGCCGGCATCCAGCTCGACCTCGGCGAGGCCATCGGCCGCTACGGCCCGGACGCGTTCCGCTACTTCCTGCTGCGGGAGATTCCCTTCGACAGCGACGGCACCTTCACCTTCGAGCGTTTCGACGAGCGCTACAGGGCGGAGCTCGCCGACGCCTTCGGCAACCTGGCCTCGCGCGTGCTCGCCATGCTGGGCCGGTATCGCGGCGGCCGCGTGCCCGAGGCGGGGGAGCCCACCGAGCTGGATCGAGCCGGCGACGGGTGCGTGGCGCGCTACGCCGAGGCGATGGAGACCTTCCTCGTGCACCGCGGCGCGGCGGCCGCATGGGAGTTGGTGAGCGAGGCCAACGCCTTCGTCGAGCGCCAGGCGCCCTGGAGCCTGGCCAAAGCCGGCGACGAGGCGGCGCTCGATCGAACCCTCGCCGCGCTGGCGCGCGCGCTGCTCAGGCTGGCCGTCGTGACCTCTCCGTTCGTGCCGGCGTCGGCCGATCGCCTGTGGGACGCGCTCGGCCTGGGCGAGCGCCTGCCGCCGGTCGGCTCCTTTCGCCACGCCGTGCAGCCGGCGGCGGGCGCGCTAGAAACTCACCGGATCCCGCCCCTCTTCCCCAAGCTCGAGCAGGCCTC
>JACQVG010000162.1 GCA_016209905.1 Gemmatimonadota bacterium
GCTCCCGCTCGATCCGGGCCAGGGAGTCCTCGCGGGCGCGGGCAGCCGCCGAGTCACGCCGGGCGAGGGCTGCGGCCGAGTCTCTCCGCGCAGCGGCGATCGAGTCCGCCGCCCGCAGCGCACGAAGCGAGTCGGCGGCGAGCTCGGGCGCCGGCGCCGCTGGTCGGCGACCGCTCCCGCAGGCCGCGAGGAGGAAGAACGCCCAGACCGAGCGACGCCCCCACCCGGCAGCGCCCGCCCACACCGGTATTCCCGGACGGCGCGCTTCAGCGAACGCGTGGTTCATTGCGATCCCCTCACGGCGACAGACGCGGCGACCAGGCCGGGAGGCGGGCGCCGCCGGTGGAGGTCAGCTGGCGCAGGCGACCCGTTTCGAGGTCCACGATCCAGACCTGCCGCGGACCGCCCCGCGTGGACACGAAGGCCAGGTGGCGCCCGTCGGGCGCCCAGGTCGGGTCCTCGTTCCGCCCGGTCCCGGTTATCTGCCGGAGCGCGCGGGAGCCCAGGTCGAGGACGAACACCTGCGGCGTCCCGTCCACGTCGCGGTGGAAGGCCACCGCCTGGCCGTCCGGCGACCAGGCCGGCCCGTTGGTCGGCCCCGTGGCGCCGAAATCGAACCGCGCGAGGATCTCGGGCCCGGTGCCGTCCGACGCCATGACGTAGAGCTGCGGCGTCCCGGCGCGCGTCGAGACGAACGCGATTTGGGAGCCGTCCGGGCTCCAGGTGGGCGAGAGATTATCCGAGAACCGCCCGGCCGTCAGGCGCTCGACGCAGCAGCGTCTGCCCAGGTCGTACACGTAGATGTCCGTGCCCGCGTCCGTGCCGTGCGCGAACGCCAGCTTGCGACCATCCGGCGCGAACTCCGGCGTGATGTTCAGCCCGTACTCCGTCGTCGGCACCACCTCGCGCCGGCCCGTGACCAGGTCCTGCAGGACGATCGGCTGCCCGCTGCGCACGAACGCCGTGTACGCGATCCAGCGGCCGCCGGGCGACCACGCCGGCGAGAGCGCCGGCCGCCCGGCCGCGCGCACCTCCGTGGCGCCCTCGCCGTCGGCGTCCACGCGAACGAGCCGCCCGCCGGACACGAACAGGATGGCGGTCGCGGCGACGCCGGGCATGCCCGCCGCGACGCGCACCATCTCGTCCGCCGCTCGGTGCACGGCCCCGCGGACGTCCCGGCCGCCGCGCCCGGAGACGCTGCGCCGAAACCGCACCACCCCGGCGCGCACGTCGTGCATCAGCACCTCCGCGCCCCCGGCGCCCCCGCCGCCCGCCGGGACGACCGCCACGACGTAGTCCGCGCCGAGTGCCGCAAGGGCCGCGTAGTCCGCCGCACCGCCCTCGGCCGCGCCGGTGTCGGAGTCGCTCCGGGGCGCCGCGACCATCTCGAAGCGGTCCGAGTAGTCGAGGTCGCGCTCCAGGATCGCCCGCACGCTGTCGAGCAGCGCGCCCCTCCCGCCCGTCACGGCCAGACCGGGCCTGCTGCCCGGTGTATAGGTGATCCCGACGCGCACCCCGCCCTCGACTCGCGGCAGCGTATCCTGCGCCCGAAGCAGCGCCGCCCACGCGAGCGCCGGAAGCAGCAGCAGGGCTTTCACCGCGCAGCCTGCGGGTTGAAGAAGAACGAGACCGGCAGCACGTCGGCGCCGTAGCCGTCGGGCAGCGCCCCGAAGGCTCCGGTTCGCGCGGCCGCCTCGACGGCTCCCTGCGCCTCGAGGTCGAAGGCGAACACTCCCGACCGTGTGATGAACTGCAGCCCGGTCACCGAACCGTCACGGTGCACGAAGAAGAAGATCTCCGCCTCGAGTCTGGCGTTGGACGGCGCCGGATGCCAGCGCCGGTAAACTTGCGCCACCAGGTTGCGTAGATACCCCGGAAACGGGAATTCGACCCCTTCGGTGCGAACGGTCGCCGGGTCCGAACCCACGCCCGCATCCCCGGAGCGGCCCGGCGGCGCCTCGACGCTCGCGGGCGGCTCCGCCGGTTGCTCCCGCGCCGGGGCGGCCTCCGTCGGAGCAGGTCGGGCACTCGGGGCCCGCGGCGAGGGCGGGGCCGCCGGGCGGGGGGGCGCCACCTCCCCCGGCCTGTCCGGGCTGGGCCCGGTCGTTTCGGCCGGCGCAGCCCTAGAGGCGGAGGGCAGCGCCGGAGCCGCGACCAGCTCCACCCGGTACGCCCTCGGGAGGGGCCGCGCCGAGCGCATCCCGCCGCCGACGAGGAGCGTGAGCAGCGCCAGCAGGTGCAGACCGAAGGAGCCTGCAAGCCCGACCCGTCGAAGCGGCGGGCCCATGACGCGGCCCCGCACGCCCCTCACCGGACGACGTCCTCCGCTTCGGCCACGAGTCCGACGTTCTCGACGCCTGCCGTCCGGATCACGGCCAGCACGCGGACGACCTCGCCGTACGGCACACTACGATCCGCGCGCAGGTAGATCCCCGACGGCCTGCGCCGGCTGACGAGCCCCCGGAACGTCGCACGGAAGTCGGCGAAGGAGAGGGCCGCCTCGTCCACGTGAATCCGCCCGCTCCGATCCACCGTCACCACGAGCGCCTGCCGCGACTCGAGTGGCCGCGCCGCCGCGCGGGGGAGCCGCACCTCGACCCCCGCCTGCATCATCGGCGCGGCGATCATGAAGATGATCAGGAGGACGAACGCCACGTCCACCAGGGACGTGACGTTGATCTCGGCGTTGAAGCCCGCGCGACTCCGAGCGCGAGGCCGCCGCATCTCAGACCCGTCCCTCACGCGCCATGGTCACGATCAGCTCCCGCGCGAAGCCTTCCAGCTCGGCAGCGACGAAGTTCTGGCGCGCGACGACGATGTTGTAGGCGATGACCGCCGGGATGGCGACCGCAAGGCCGACCACCGTCGTGACCAGCGCCTCGGCGACCCCGGGCGCGACAGCCGACAGATTGCCGGCGCCGCCGACCGCGATGCCGATGAAGGCGTCCATGACGCCCAGAACCGTTCCAAGCAGACCCAGGAGCGGGCTCACCGACCCGAAGGTCGCCAGCCAGGGAATGTAGCGGCCGAGCTGGTCGTGCTCGGCGTCAACCTGCGTCTCGAGCACCATCCGAAGAGCTTCGAGCTGAGTGGCCGTGAGCGAACCCCCCGCCGACGGCTCGGCCGCCAGTCCGCCGGGGACGAGCTCCGAGAAAAATGTGATCCCCTCCTGGCACAGCCGCGTGTACGGCGAAGGGGCTAACGACGCGATGGCGTGCTGTGCCTCCTCGAGGCGGCTCGCACGCGCGACGGCGTGGAAGAACGCCTCGCCGGCGGCGCGGATGCGGCGGAACTGCCATAGCTTGGCGAAGATCAAGAACCAGGACACGGCCGAGAAGATCGCGAGGACGGCGAGAACCAGCTTCGTAGCGAGACTCGAGGTAGCGATCAGTTCCAGCGACGACGTCGGGACCGCGCCCCCGACCTGCATCACGCGGGTTCCCCCGCGATCCAGGCGTATGTGGCGTGTAGGCCCTCCGGCAGCTCGACTTCGGGGCGCCACCCCAACACCACCTGGGCCTTCGCGATGACGAGCGCATTGGCGGAGAGCTCGCCCTTCCGCGGCGGCTCGTGTTCGACGGCGACGCGGACCCCGGCGACGTCCATCATCCGCTCGCCGAGCGCACTCACCGTCGTCTGGAGGCCCGTGCCGATGTTGATGGCCGTCGCGTCCGGGGAGCCGTCCGCGACCGGCAGGACGGCACCGGCCGCCAACACGTTCGCGCGCGCGACGTCGGCGACGTAGACATAGTCGCGCGTTTGGGTCCCGTCGCCGAAGATCGTGATCGGGCGCCCGTCCCGGAGTCGCTGGCCGAAGATCGCGACCACGCCCGCTTCGCCGTGCGGGTCCTGGCGCGGCCCGTAGACGTTGCTGTAACGGAGGCAGACCGCCTCGATCCCGTACAGCCGCTGGTAGCAGGCCACGTAATACTCTCCGGCCAGCTTGCTCACGCCGTACTGCGAGGCCGGGAGCTTGGGGGCCGTTTCGACGTGAGGCGGTGGGCGCTCCCCGTAGATGACGCCGCCGGAGGAGGAGAAAACGAACCGCCGCACACCGCCGTCGCGCGCCCCCTCGAGGAGATTGATCAGGGCCAGCAGGTTCTCCTCGGCATCGAGCAGCGGATCGGCCACGGAGACCGGCACGACGACCTGGGCGGCGAGATGCGCGATCACGTCGAAGCGGCCCCTGGCAACCAGCTCCCGCGCTTCGGGCGCGCCCGCGTCGAGCTGCCGGAAATCAGCCCCCCGCGGCACATGCTTCGGCCGACCGCGTGAGAGGTTGTCGATGATCGCCACATCCCAGCCTGCGGCCAGGAACGCGTCGGCCACGTGCGAACCAATGAACCCGGCGCCGCCCGTCACGAGGACACGGCGCTTCACCGTGGGCACACCTCTCTACGGGTGCGAGTTCGCATGGAAGGTCAGACGGGCGGGTCCACCGCCGCGGCGGCCGGCGCGGCCTCGGCCCGCACCTGCCGCCCAGGCGGGGGGGCCATCAACCAGGCATCCGGCGGATCTGCCTGACCGCCGCGCCCGGGCGTATGTCGGATCGGTACAGCTCGATGATGACCGCGCTCGACGTGTGCGGCCGGGTGTTGACGATCAGGGCCCGTCCGTGGTCCCGCTCGACGGCGCCCATGTCGCCGCCGCCGCTGGCCACGCTGCTGATGGCGAACACGTCGCCCAGGTGCACGCCGTCCTCGGCGCCGCGGTTGATGAACAGGACATCCTGCATGGCCGCGACCTCTCGGGCGTCCCGCAGCCCAACGACCTCGCCCGTCACCCCGTCCGCGACGTCCTCGGCCCGCGCGTTCGTCGCGAAGGAGAACGGCGCGACTCGGATGAACTCCTGCCCGTCGGTCATCTGGCCGTACAGCGCGACGACCGTGGCGACGGCGCTGCTGCGCGCATCGCCCGGGCTCGTGACCCGGAGCAGACCCGTCGGCACGATGACGTCGCCGTATCCGCGGATCGCGACGCTCCTGCGGTAGGCCAGGAGCCGATCGCCCCGCTGGAGAGTGTCCCCGGGCGGCGGCCGCAGCGCCACGGCGCCGAAAAGCGTAGCCGTCGCGCTCGCCGTGAGCCGCCGGATCGCCGCGGTCTGGACGTTGCCGAGCAGGCGCCCCGATGGGAGAGACTGCTCCTCGGTGACGAACCCCGCGGCATAGTACTCCCCCTCGCGGACCGCGCGGTAGGCACGCTCGTTGCGGAGTTCGACGGCTTGCTGCGTCGTCGCGGGCGCGAGCGCAGCTTGGGCAAAGATGGTGGGCGCCGCAGCGGGCCGGGCGACTGGGGTCTGCCGAACCGTGTCGCCGCTCGGCGCGACGGTCACCACGGCGTCGGCAGGTGCAGGCGTCTCCTCCCCTGGCACCAACCGGAGCTCCTCGCCCGGGAAGATCCAGTGTGGATCCTCGATGACGGCGGTGTTGAGTCGGTAAATCTCCGGCCACAGCAGCGCATCCCCGAGGTACTGCTGCGCGAGCGACCACAGCGTCTCGCCGGGCCCCACGACGTGCGTGGCCGGCGGCGGCCCGGACGGAACGGCTGCCGGCTGCTGCGGTACGGGCGCGGGCGACGGACCTTGCGCCTGCTGGGCCGGTGCCGGGGCGGCGACGGCGCCCCAAAGAAGCGCGGCCCCGAGGAGCGCCACGCTAGAACGGCAAATCGTCATCCTCTGCGTCGAGCGCCTCCGGAAAGTCGTCGAACTTTTCGGTCGAGCCGTCCTTGGCCTGCTTGCCTTCCCGCCTCCCCGCTCCTGCGGCCGCCGGCGCCGTGGCGCGCCGCCCCCCTCCTCCTCCCCCCGCCCC
>JACQVG010000163.1 GCA_016209905.1 Gemmatimonadota bacterium
ATTCCTACCCACGAGTTTGCCGAATCGACGTTCCCCTTCTTCAACTCCGCGACGCAGGCGCTTGCCAAGCTGACCTTGACGCGCGACGAGTACCTCCAGCTGGTGAATCCGTTCTACCGTAACCGCAAAGCAGTTTTCGCCGAGCTCATCGCCAGATTACTCAGATCGGAGGCGTTCCGGCCCCTGGCGGATCTCCACTCGGGCAGAATGCGCCTGGAGCGGGACCTCGTCCCGTTGGCACGACAACTTGGCATCGCTGCCGCCAATGGCTCGTTGACCGTCTAACTACGGTTTGAAGCCGACGAGGGAACCTCCCTCCGGGCGCGTCGAACTGGGTCGAAGCTGCGGCGTCGGCGTACGTGCCCGCGCAGCTGAAGCGCATCACGCTATGCCGCGACGCTCGCAACGGCTATATTTCGTCAGGGATGACGCAAGGACCGCCATGAAGCACGAGTTCACCGCCATCATCGAGCGCGACGGCGACTGGTTTATCGCCTATTCCCCTGAAATCCCTGGGGCCAATGGCCAGGGCCGGACCAAGGACGAAGCGCGGCAGAGCCTGGCAGAGGCAATCGAACTGATTCTCGAGGACCGGCGTGAGGATGGCCTGCGAGGTGCCCCTCAGGACGCGGAGCGAACCACCGTCTCAATCAAGTGAAGCGCACCGCGCTTCTCCGGCACCTCCGGCGGCACGGGTGCTACCTCAAGCGCGAAGGTCGCTCACATTCTCTGTGGTGTAATCCCCAGGACGGCGCCGTGGAAGCTGTCCCTCGACACACCGAGATCTCCAAGCTCCTCGCTCGGAAGATCTGTCGGAATCTCGGCGTTCCCGATCCCCTCGGGTGAGGTTGAGCAACCGGCAAGATAGGTGACAGAGTATACCGGGAGGATCGGTAACACTTCGTCGGGTGGGGGTGAGCAAGGGGTCAGTCTCGAATGACCATGTCGCGTTCGTCGGCTTTGGCGAGCAAGACGCTCCCGAAGCAGATGGACCAGATCCCGTCGTTGACCTCCTCAAGCCCGATGAGATGTTGCTCGAGGGCGTTCGCGATGAACAGCTTCGGGGAGCCCACACATGAACGGCAAGAGTCTACCCTGGATCGTCACCGCCGTGGCCGTCGCGGCGGTCATCGTCGTCCTCGCTCTGACCCGGACCGGCCCCGTGTCGCGGCACCCCGAGCCGCGGCCGGGCGTCACCGCCGCCGACGTGATCCCGGCGTCAACCTTCGCCCGCTCCGAGCAGCGGGTGCGCGCCTACACCGCGGCGGCGCAAACCGCCGGGGTCCTGGACGGACTCTATTGCTACTGCGGATGCAAGGAGAGCATCGGCCACGTGTCGCTGCTCTCGTGCTTCGAGAGCGAGCACGGCGCGTCGTGCGACATCTGCATGGAGGAGGCCGAGCTCGCGGCGCGCATGCACGGCGAGGGCGCCGACCTCGAGCGGATCCGGCGCGCGATCGATCGGCAGTTCGGCAGCTAGCGGGTCCCGGCGCACCTCGAGCTGCGGCGTCCTCATGGCGTGAAGCGCTCGGTTCGCGCCTCGATCCTCTCCCGCGGCAACCCCGAGAACCGGATGAGCAGGCGTCTCGCCCCCCGCGCCAGGGCGTCGCCCACGTCGCCGCGCCGTGAGATGGCGCGGCCGAAGTCGCCCCTCAGCCAGCGCTCCACTTCTTCCAGCTCCGACAGCGACAGCGACTCGACCTCGAGCGTGGCGACGTAGTAGTATCGGCGCCCCGGGTTGCCGCGGGGCACCAGATCGACCGTAAATGGCGTCGCGAGCGCGCGAGCCAGCGCTTCGACGCTGCCGAAGTTCTCGACCGTCCCGCCCGTCCGGATGAGCTGGTAGACGTTGGTCAGCGGGTCGAGCCGGGTGACGGCCTCCCAGGCCACGTCCCGTTCGAGACGATCGAACAGGCGCGCATCCCGCCACAATTCGAGGCGGAAGTGGTAGCGCACGGGGAAACCGTCGTGGAGCGCGGCGTCGAAAACGCCGTCGTCCATGAGGTGCTCGGCCCTCACGACGGCGGCCGCAAGCACGTCGCCCGCGCCGCGGGTCAGCGTGATCGTGAGCCTCGGCGCGACCGGGCGTTCCGGCTGCCGCAGCTCCTGGGCGCGAACGGCACCGCCGGTCGCGACGAGCGCGGCGAGGAGGAGCCGGGCGGCCCGAGGCACGCCCCTAGAAGCGCCGGCCCATGCGCACCGTGAAGGTGATCGGGCGATCGCCCTGATCGAGCACCTTCGCGAAGTAGAAACCGATCGGCCCGAAGTCCAGACCGAGGCCGACATCGGTGCGGAAGCTGCCGAGCGGCGGCAGCCGGTCCGAGGGGATCTCCCCCGCGCCGGGGCCGACCTGCCAGGCGCGGCCGGCGTCGGCGAACACGACGATGTCCGGGCCGCTGACGTGGAACGGCTCGTAGCCCTCTCCGTCGTCGCCCCAGTCGTTGGCCCACTCCGGGCCGAAGTCGAAGCCGAGATGCGTCCGGAACTCCGCCTGCGCGAGGAGCACCCGGTCGCACACCACCACCCGCGATTCAAACTGACTCGGGTCGCCGCAGCCGACCTGCCGGAAGCCGTACCCGGGCAGCGGATCGGGGTACCCCAGCGCGAAGCGCCGCTGCCGCGGCAACGGGTCGCCGCCGACCCAGCCGCCGCCGGCGAGCCGCAGGTTGAAGCGGCCGGCCGGCGTGACGCGCGTGTAGCCGCGCAGATCGAAGAAGACGCGCTGGTAGGTCAGCTTGCCGTCCTCCAGGCCCGGCGCGGGGGCGGGGGGGGGGCAGGGCTCCTGGAAGCAGAAGATCTCGCCGAACGCGTTGGTGACGTCGGTGCCCTCGCCGACCTCGTACTCGCCGGTGAGGAACAAGCCCGATGTCGGCGCGGACCGGTCGCTCCTGGTGTCGAGCCGGAACGAGGCCACCGCGGACCGATACCGCCCGGCGGAGATCGCCGGGTTGGCCCGCCAGGTCCGATCGCTTCGGAACAGCGTCCACGGGTCGCGCGCCACGACCGAGGACTGGCGCTCGTCGCGGAATTCGGCCGTGAGGGAAACCGGTCGGGCGAGGCGCAGCGTCGCGAAGACGCTGCCGCCGTCGCGGCGGTAATAGTCGCGGTAGTCCTCGTGCAGCAGGAAGGAAGCCCAGCCGGCCTCGTAGTCCTTGAGCGGCCACGGCTCGACGGGGACGACGACGTCGTAGCCGCGCGCGCCGAAGCCGATGTTGCTGAACCGCCCGCCGAAGACGAGCTCGCCGCGCGCACGATATCCGAAGTCGCCGCTCTGGAAGGAGAAGTCCCCTGCCGTGCGGAAAATGCCCTGCGCGTCGGCCTGCAGCCGCATTCCGTCGTTCAGCCGCACGTCCACGCGCGGCCCGAAGACGATCGGTAGCCCCTCGACGCGGTTGTACGTCCCGCCGAACGCTACGACGAACCGGCTCGAGCTCCCGCGCTCGGCGTCGTACTGGCGTGCCTTCACCCACCGCGGCCGGATGTCGCGCCGCGGCGCGTACACGATCTCATCCCCCTGCCGACGGTAGCGCAGCGGATCGCGGTAGGCGCGCATCTCCCCCGCGATGGCGGCGTGCTCGGTGCCCTCAATCGAGCCGCCGACCACGATCACGTCGCCGCCCACCACGGCCCCCGGCTCGAAGATCACGTCGCCGTTCACCACCACGAGCCCGCCGCTGATCCGGCCCGCGATCGTGACGGGCCCGCCCAGAATCGCCACGTCGCCGTCAATTCCGCGCGCCGCCGGTATCCGGGTCGCGCCGGAGAAGTGCAGCGTGCCCGGCCCGTTGAAGAAGCGGATCACCTCTTCCGCGACATCGCGGGGGAGCTGCCGGACTTCGAGCCGGTCCAGCGGCCCGCGAGGGTCCGAGCGTATGGCGATGGTGCTGTCCTGCGCCCCGGCGGGACTCGCCGCCGAAAGAGCGAGGGCTAGAATCAGGGTCTCGCGCATCGTGTGCTCCTCGATCGATCCACCCTCCGCCCGGCACCCTCCGTGCCCGCCCGCGGAGGCGCAGCCTAACCCCTTGCTCGAAAGCTAGTTCCTGCCGCTCCCAGCGCGAAGCCGCCCCGCCCGCCCTGTCCGCTACGCTGAGCCCGTGGCGTGTCGTTTCGACACGCTACCCCGGCGCCTCGATCCCGAGCCGCTTCAGTCTCCGGTAGAGGTTCGCCCGGTCCGTCGCCAGGTACCGGGCGGCCTCGGCCACGTTGCCGTTGGCGGCCGAGAGCGCCCGCGCGATGAGCGTGCGCTCGAACCCCTCGAGCTCCTCGGAGAGCGACTGGCCCGGCGCCGTGGGGCTGGGAAGGGCCGCGCTCTCGGCGTCCGGCGTCGGCAGCGCGGCCCGCACGTCCGCGGCGGCGATCTCGTTGCGGGCCGACAGGATGATGAGCCGCTCGACGATGTTCGCGAGCTCGCGAACGTTGCCGGGCCAGCGATGGCGGACCAGGAGGTCCAGCGCCCCCGCCGTCACCGTCGGTGCGGGCCGCCCGATCCGCGCGCTGATGAGCGCGAGAAAGTGGCGCACCAGCTCCGGAATGTCCCCCGGGCGCTCGCGCAGCGGCGCGATCCAGATCGGAAAGACGTTGAGGCGATAGAGCAGATCTTCGCGAAACCCGCCCTCCTTGACCGCGCGGGCCAGGTCCTTGTTCGTCGCCGAGACGACGCGCACGTCCACCGGGATGGGTCGCTCCCCGCCCACCCGCTCCACCTCACCGGCCTCCAGCGCGCGCAGCAGCTTCGCCTGCGCCTCCGCGGAGAGGTCGCGCACTTCGTCCAGGAACAGGGTGCCGCCGTCCGCCTGCTCGAACCGGCCGATCCGCCGATCGGTCGCGCCGGTGAACGAGCCGCGCTCGTGACCGAACATTTCGGACTCGACGAGCTCCCGCGGAATGGCCGCGCAGTTGACCCGCACGAACGGTGCGTCGGCGCGCGCGCTCGCCGCGTGAATCGCCGCGGCGACCAGCTCCTTGCCAGTCCCCGACTCGCCGGCGATGAGGACGCGCGCCTCCGTCCCGGCCACGCGGGCGATGAGCGACCGGACCTCCATGATTTGCGGGGACGATCCCACCATCGTGGCCGTCGGCCCGAGGGCCTCCCGCAGCGCCTGGGCTTCGGCCCGGGCGCGGGCCAGCGCCAGCGCCGACCGCAGCGCCAGCACCACCGCTTCCGGTGCGAGCGGTTTCTCGAGGAAGTGGAAGGCGCCCAGCTTCGTGGCGCGCACGGCGTCCTGCAGGCCCGCCCGGCCGCTCATCATGATCACCGGCACTCCGGGCGCCTCCGCGGCGAGCCGCTCGAGCGTCGCGAGGCCGTCCGGGCCTCCCGGCATCGAGAGGTCGAGCAGCACCGCGTCCGGCCGGCGGCGCTGCGCGGCGGCGATCGCGTCCGTCCCCGACGCCGCCTCCGCGACGCGGAATCCCTCGGCCACGAGCACCGCGCTCAACATGCGGCGGAGGTTGGCCTCGTCGTCCACCACCAGGACCTGCGGATGCCGTGTCATGCGCCCGCAACCGGGAGGGTGACGGTGAAGGTGGTGCCGCGACCCGTCTCGCTCGTGACGCCTACGGTGCCGCGATGATCGTGAACCGTCTGCCGCACCAGGGCAAGCCCGAGGCCGGTCCCCTGCGGCTTGGTCGTGAAGTAGGGCTCGAACAGCCTTCCTAAGTGCTCCGGGCGGATGCCCACGCCGTTATCGCTGACCGTGATCTCGACGGCGGGCGCTGCGCCGCGCGAGTCGCCGCCGGCGTCCGTCGCCGGCCTCGCCGTCAGCACGACCTCCCCTGCAGCCGCGCGTGCGCGCCCCGAGGCCTCGGCCCGCCCTTCCCGCGCCGCCCCGAGACCGGTCCCCGCCGCCCGGGGCGTTCCGGCCTCCGCCTTCTGTTCCTGCCCGGCCCTCGCGCCCGCCTCCAGGCAGGCGTCGTAGGCGTTGAGCAGCAGGTTCTGGAAGGCGCGTCGCAGTGGCTCGTAGTGCCCGCTCACGCGCGGCAGCCCGTCGGCGCTGCGGATCCGCACCGTCACCCCGTTGGGCACGCCTCCCCGGACGAGTTCGGCGAGGAGTTCCGCGATGTCCACGGGGGCGGGCGGCCCCTCCGGCAGGCGCCCGAGGTCCGAGAAGTCGCGCGCCATCCGCTCGATCCGCGCGCTTTCGCCGTCAATGATCTCCAGCAGCTCGCGTTCCTCGGCCGACGCGTCCTCCGCCAGCCGAGCCACCGCGAAGCGCATCGGCGTGAGCGGGTTCTTGAGCTCGTGTGCTACCTGGCGCGCCATCTCTCGGAAGGCGCGCAGCTCGGCGGCCTCCACCTCGCGGGCCCGCGCCGAACCGAGCTCGGCGGCCATCGTGCGAAATGCCTCGCGCAGCGCCGCGAACTCGGGCGCCCCGCGCGCCGGAGGGGTGTCCGGCAACGGTTCCCCGCGTGCCAGGTGTCCCGTCCACGCCACCAGCTCCTCGATGGGACGGGAGAGCTGGCGGGAGAGGTGCCCGGCGAGCCGGACGGCGCCGCCGGCCACGAGGGCGGCCAGCGCCACCGCCACTGCGGCGAGAGTCCCCGAGAAGGCTGTTCGGATGGCCTGCGCCTGCCGCGCGCGGCGGAGCGACGTGCCGATTTCGCTGCTGTGGCGCTCCAGCGCGGCGCGAGCGGCCGGCGGCGAGGGGGCCCCCGCCGCCCCCGGTTCGAGCGCGCGCCGTGCCTCCAGCAAGGACGTCGCCGCGCGCTCCCACGCCCCTACGCCGCCGACCGGCGCCGCGAACTGCGGCGACAGCAGCGACACGCCTATCGCGATGGTCGCAGGCACCGCGGCGATCACGACCAGCCACACGAAGATCCGCTGGCGAAAGGGGAGGGCCACGCGCCAATAGTGGCCGTGTGTCCTCCCGGCCTCAAGGGGCCCACACGGGCCCGCTGGCACCAGCAGTCCGTGCTGAGTAAACTTAAGGCTTGGTGGCTCATTGAGGGCCCGTCCCTGAATTCGGTGCATCCGGCGACCCCGCAGCCTTGTCGCGCCGTCGTCCCCGTCAACCCCGCCCTGGGATACTACCTGGAATTCGTCCGCGAGCAGGTCGGAGGCCGCAAGGTGTCCGAGGTGGTGAATAGCGTCGACGCCCTCGCGCTCACGGCGAGCGGCAACGTCGGGCGTCGGGAGCTGGCCCAGGTCGTGCCGCTGGAACTCACAGCGTCGTGAAGGAGTCTATGTCGCACCCAACCACGCGACCGCCGGCCAAGCAGCCGCCGGTCCACGCGCCCAACGCGGCGCTGCTCATCGATTTCGACAACGTCACCATGGGGGTCCGTTCGGATCTCCAGGCCGAGCTGCGACGCCTGATGAACTCGGACGTCATCCGCGGCAAGGTCGCCGTTCAGCGCGCCTACGCCGATTGGCGCCGGTACCCGCAGTACATCGTTCCGCTGTCGGAAGCGTCGATCGATCTGATCTTCGCTCCCGCCTTCGGCTCGAGCAAGAAGAACGCCACCGATATTCGCCTCGCGATCGACGCGCTCGAGCTCATCTTCACGCGGCCGGAAATCGGGACCTTCATCCTGCTCTCCGGGGACTCGGATTTCTCGTCGCTGGTGATCAAGCTCAAGGAGTACGGGAAGTACGTGATCGGGGTCGGGATCCGGGAGTCGTCGTCCGACCTGCTGATCCAGAACTGCGACGAGTACTTCTCGTACAACGAGCTGGCGGGCCTGGCGCGGGTCGGCGACGAGCAGATCGCGCGGCGCGATCCGTGGGAGCTGGTGGTGGACGCGATCCTCGAGATGAAGAAGCGCGGCGACGTCATGCGGTCCGACCGGCTCAAGCAGGTCATGCAGGAGCTCGACCCGTCGTTCGACGAGAAGAACGTCGGCATGAACCGGTTCTCCAAGTTCGTGGACGAGGCGCGGCGGCGCGGCTTGCTGACGGCCACCAAGCTCGGGAACGGCCAGTTCGAAATAGACCTCGGCGCCTCCGCGCCGGGGGGCGACCGGGCGCTGCCGTCGATTCCGGGAGGGGCCGACGAGCGGCGCGAGCGCGAGCGCGCTGAGCGGGATCGCGAGCAGGAGGAGCGGGGCGTCCGCCGGGGGCGGCGCGGGGGGCGCGGCCGCGGCGCTCGCGGCGAGACCGAACCGCCCACCGGCGCCGCCGCCGGAGCACTCTCCAAGGGCGAAGCGCTCGATCTGCTGCGCCGAGCCCTCCGCGAGCTTGGCGCCGTCGCGCCGAACGCCGTCGGAGAAGACGTCGTGCGCGAGCGGATGATCGCGCTCAGGGGCCGGGACGACGATCCGATCTTCCACCGGCCGCGCTTCGGACGGTTTCTGCGGCAGGCTGACGACGCGTCAGTCGTGGATCTCGCGAAGAACGAGCGCGGCTTCGAGATGACGCTCCGCGGCGATCCGGCGGCGGCGCCCGCTGCGCCGGCTCCGG
>JACQVG010000168.1 GCA_016209905.1 Gemmatimonadota bacterium
CACCCCGACCGCCCCGCCCGCCCGGACACCGCGGAGGCCCGGGCGCTGTTCGAGGCCAACATTGACGCGATCCACCGGCGGGACCGGGCGCGGTACCTCTCCTACTACCTCGACGCGGCGACCTTCGCCCGCAACGGCCCCGACGGTCTCGAGCTCGGCTACGCGCCCTTCGCCGCCCAGCGCGACGCGACGTGGCCCGACTCGCTGATCGCGACGGACCTCAGGCTGGTCCCGATCCGACCCGGCGTCGTGTACGGGCAGTACCGCTACCGCGTCACGCAGCGGGGCGAGACGAGCAGCGGGACGAGCGAGCGGCTCTTCGTGCGGACCCCGCGCGGCTGGCGCATCGCGCTGAGCACGGCCTTTCCCGCACCGCGCGGCACGCCGCCGGCGCCGGTAGCACTGGTGGGAGCGACGCTCATCACCGGCACTGGAACGCCGCCGCTCGCCGACGCGGTGATCGTGGTGCGGGACGGCCGCTTCGTGTGCGCCGGGACCCGAAGCTCCTGTCGCCCGCCGCCCGGCGTGGACACGGTGGGCCTCCGGGACACGTGGATCATTCCGGGCCTCGTGGACGCGCACGTGCACTTCAGCCAGAGCGGCTGGGTGGACGGGCGCCCCGACGCGCTGGACCTCCGGGCCAGCCATCCCTACGAGCGAACGGTCGCCCGGCTCGAGGAAGACCCGGACCGTTTCTTCCGGGCCTACGTCTGCTCCGGCGTGACCGCCGTGTTCGACGTCGGGGGCTACCCGTGGTCCTGGGCACTCCGCGGCCGCGCCGAGCGCGACCCGCTGGCGCCCCACGTGGCCGCAGCCGGCCCGCTCCTCTCGACGGTGGATCACTGGATCAACCTGCCCGATTCGCGGCAGATCCTCTTTCTCGCCAACGACTCGGTCGCGCGCGCGGCGGTCGCCGCCCACGTGGCGCGCGGGACGGACGCCATCAAGATCTGGTACATCGTGCGGCCGGGGGCCGACACGACGGCGCTCAAGGCCGTGGTGCGCGCCGCCGCCCAGGAGGCGCGCCGGCTGGGCGCGCGGCTCATCGTGCACGCCACCGGCCTCTGGGAGGCGAAGGACGCGCTGCGCATGGGCGCCGCGATGCTCGTGCACGGCGTGAGCGACCAGCCGGTGGACCAAGAGTTCCTCGAGCTAGCCCGGGCCGCCCAGGTGACGTACGTCCCGACGCTCACCGTCTTCGACGGATACCGCCAAGTACGCGTCCGGCGGTTCGAGCCGCACTACGACCTCGGGTGCGTGGACTCCGCGACGGTGGCGCTGGCGCGCTCCACCGACTCCCTGCCTCCCGAGAGCACCGCGCCCGATTTCGCCGCGCGGCAGGCCGATGCCGTGCAGCGCCGGCTGCGCATCGCCTCCGCCAACCTGGCCGCCGTCCACCGCGCCGGCGTCGTCGTGGCAGCGGGCACCGACGCCGGCAACCCCCTCACCCTGCACGGGCCGGCGCTGTACTGGGAGATGGAGGCGATGCAGGCCGCGGGGCTGCCGCCGGCCGGCGTGCTCCTCGCCGCCACCCGCGACGGCGCCCGCGCCATGGGTCGCGGCCGCGACCTCGGCACGCTGGAGGCCGGCAAGATCGCCGATCTCGTGGTGCTGGGAGCGGACCCCACCGCGGACATCCGCAACGTGCGCGACGTGCGCTACGTGATGCGGGGCGGCGCGCTCACCATCCCGCGGCTGGTCGCACCGCGCTAGCTATATTTCGCCACCATCGGGAGCTCATCGCATGGCCGAGGTGCGGCGCAGGAAGTCGGTCGTCGTGGACGTGGGAGGCGTGAAGGTCGGCGGAGAGCATCCCGTCGTCCTCCAGTCCATGACGAACACCGACACCGCCGACGTCGAGACCACGGCCCGGCAGGTGGCGGCCCTGGCGGCCGCGGGCTCCGAGCTGGTGCGCGTCACGGTCAACAACGACGAGGCGGCGGCCGCCGTCCCGCGCATCGCCGAGCGGCTCGCCGAGATGGGCGCGGCCGTGCCGATCATCGGCGACTTCCACTACAACGGACACCTGCTGCTCACCCGGCACGAGGGCTGCGCGCGCGCGCTGGCCAAGTACCGGATCAACCCAGGAAACGTCGGCGGCAAGCGCCACGACGAGCACTTCCGCGCCATCATCGGCGTGGCGGTCGCGAACGCGAAGCCGGTGCGCATCGGCGTGAACTGGGGCTCCCTCGATCAGGCCCTGCTCACAGGGATGATGGACGCCAACGCCGCGCTCCCCGAGCCGCGGGACGCCCGGGACGTGACGATGGACGCGATGGTCGAGAGCGCGCTGCGCTCGGCGCGCCTCGCCGAAGAGTGCGGCCTGCCGCACGACCGCATCGTCGTGTCGGCGAAAGTGTCCGGCGTGCAGGACCTGGTGGAGGTCTACCGGAAGCTCGCGGCGCGCTGCGACTACCCGCTGCACCTCGGGCTCACCGAAGCGGGCCTGGGCAGCAAGGGGGTCGTCGCGTCCACCGCCGGCATCGCGATCCTGCTCCAGGAGGGCATCGGCGACACGATCCGCGTGTCCCTCACCCCGCCGCCCGGCGGCGACCGGACGGAAGAGGTCCTGGTCGCGCAGCAGATCCTCCAGTCGCTGGGCCTCAGGAGCTTCGCGCCGCAGGTGACGGCGTGCCCCGGCTGCGGGCGCACCACCAGCACCTTCTTCCAGGAGATGGCCGACGACATCCAGCGCTACCTCAGGGAGCAGATGCCCGTCTGGCGCGGGCGGTACCGGGGCGTGGAGGAGATGCGGGTCGCGGTGATGGGGTGCGTGGTGAACGGGCCCGGCGAGTCGAAGCACGCCGACATCGGCATCTCCCTGCCCGGGACGTTCGAGGAGCCGACGGCGCCGGTCTACGTGGACGGCCGGCTCCTCTCGACGCTCCGAGGCGACGACATCGTGCCGCGCTTTCTCGCCATCCTGAACGACTACGTGGAGAGCCACTATGCGCCCCGCTGAACTCGCGATCCTCACCGCCCTCGCGCTGGCGGGCCCGCTCGCGGCCCAGCAACCCGAGCACGGCCGGGCGCAAGCGCCCGACAGCGCGCGCCCGGGCCGCACCACGATGCCGGGCGGGATGGCGCACCAGTTGCACCTGCTCGTCGGCGCGGACTGGCTGGCCGCGCGGCTCGACTCGGCTGGCGTGGTGATCGTGCACGTCGGCCGGACGGACTCGGCGTATCGGGAGGCGCACATCCCGGGCGCGCGGTTCCTGCCGCTGGCCGCCGTCGCCACCGCGGTCGGCGGGATCCCGAACCAGTTCCCGCCGAGGGGCCGGCTCGCCGCGACGTTCGGGGAGCTGGGCGTCGGCGACGCGGCGAGGATCGTCCTCTACGGCGACGACCCGGGCATCTTCGCCGCGCGTGCCTGGGTCGCGCTCGACCTCCTCGGGCACGGGAACCGCGCCGCCCTCCTCGACGGGGGCCTGGCTCGCTGGCGGGCCGACCGCCGTGCGACCGAGACGACGGTCCGAACGCCGGCGCCCCAATCCTTCACCGCCGCATGGCGCGCCGACCGCGTGGTGGATGCGGAGTGGGTTCGCGCCCACCTCGGCGACAGCACGGTCCTCCTTTTGGACGCGCGGCCGCCCGACCAGTTCGGCGGCGCGGAGCCGCCGTGCGCGCCGGGGCAGGCGGCCTGCTCGGAGATCCCCGCCGGACGAAGGGGCCACATCGCCGGGGCGGCGAGCCTGTTCTGGATGGATGCGCTCGAGTCGCGCGAGAACCCCGTGCTGAGGCCGCTGCACGACCTGCATCACGGCCTCTTCGAGCGCGCCGGCGCCAACCGGCCTTTGGTGCGGACGATCGTCACGTACTGCCGGACGGGGATGCAGTCGAGCCACGCCTACTTCGTGGCCCGCTACATCGGCTATCCGGATGTGCGCATGTACGACGGCAGCTTCATCGAGTGGGCGGCTCTCCCCGCCGAGCGCCATCCGGTGGAGGGCGGAGCGCGCTAGGCCGCGCGGTCGGCCGCTCGCGTATCCACTAGCCCGCCGGCGCGGCCGCCACCTGCCGCCGGTGCGGCACCTGAAACGCGAGCAAGCCGACGAAGGCCATGATCGCGGCCGCGATCCAGAACGGGACGCCGGGCCCGAGCACCTGGAAGACCGGCGTCGCCCACATCGGCCCCACCACGCGCGCCACGCCGCCGAAGGCGTGCTGCACGCCCATCGTCTGGCCCATCTCCCGGGGATCGGCCTCGTGCGACAGCAGGGCCGTCACCGACGGGAAGAGGAGCGCCGTCCCCATCGGCACCAGCGGGATCACGACAGCCATGAGCGGGATCGTGTGCGGCAGGGGGTAGAGCACGAGCCCCGTCATCAGCACCATCGCACCGAGCCGCATCACCCGGGTCTCGCCGAGCCGGTCCACCAGCCAGCCCAGGATCACCGCGCGCATCACGACCGACAGCGCGCCGATGTAGAGGAACACCCACCCGATCGTCCGCTCGTTGATGTCGAACCGGGAATTGAGGTACAGCGCCACGACCGCCGTGATCGACATGAACGCGCCCATCCCCACCGCGTAGATCCAGACGTAGCGCGGCGCGGGGTCGGTCGGCCTGCGGATCACGCGCCACACGGCGGCACGGATTGACGTCCTCGTCCCGTGCGGGTGCGCGGCCTTCGATTCGCGCAGGTACCGCCACGCAAACACGACGTTGAGGAGGCACAACCCGGCCGCCACGAGGCCCGGCGCCGCCGGCCCCCAGTGCGTGGCGAGCGAGCCGATCGCCGGCCCGATCATCACCCCGGCGCTGGTGGACGCCGAGAGCCAGCCCAGGGCTCGCGCGCGCTGCCCGGGATCGGTCGCGTCGGACACGTACGCCTGGATCACGCCGCTGGTGCCGCCGCCCGCGCCCTGCACGAGGCGCGAGGCGAACAGCAGCCAGATGCTGTCCGCGAACCCGAAGACCACGAACCCCACGGCCGACGACGCCAGGCCGATCAGGAGCACCGGCCGCCGCCCGTAGCGGTCGGAGACCCGGCCCCAGATCGGCGACGACGCGAGCTGCGCCACGGAAAACGCCGCCACCAGGAACCCGACGATCCACGGCTCCCCGCCCAGCCGCAGCGCGGAGAAGGGGAGCAGCGGAAAGATCATCGCGAAGCCGAGCATGTCCACGAAAGCGGCCGCCATGAGGACCAGCAGACTTCTCATCGTCCCGCCCTCGCGCCGACGCCGAGCGCGACGGCGCTCACGAGCATCAGGACCACGCCGAAAGCCGCGGCGACGCCGACGTCGCCCAGCCTGAGGCTGGACAGGATTTCGATGGAGATCGGCCTCGTTTCGTAGGTGTAGAGCAGGATGGACGTGACGAAGTCGCCGAGCGCGGTCACGAAGGCCAGGGCGCCGCCCGCCGCCAGCGCCGGCTTGAGGAGCGGGAGCGTGACCCGGCGCATCCG
>JACQVG010000169.1 GCA_016209905.1 Gemmatimonadota bacterium
CGCCCCCTCCACACCGGCCCAACCGGCGGGGGAGGGGACGTTGAGCCTGGCCGGCAGCATTCCCGCCAACGCGCGGATCACGGTGGACGGCAACTCGGTGCGGAGCACACGCGTCAAGCTGCCCGCCGGACGGCACCGGCTGCAGATCGTGGCGGAGGGCTTCCGCCCGCACCAGGCCACGGTGGCCATTGTGGCCAACCAGACGTACGTCCACAACGTGGCGCTGGCGTCGGGCGAGAGCGAGCCGGAGGAGCCGGCGGCTCCTTCCGGGGTCAACTGCGAGGCCACCAGCTCGGTGGCGAATCCGAACCGGGCCTGCTACGACACGCGGCCCAATCCGCGCGGCATCCTGCAGATCGCGATGCCCGAGGCGTGCGCCGGCAACGCGACCGCCGCAACGGTGCTGGTGCGCGTGTCTGCCGCTGGTGAGGTGGTGGGCACGCCGATCGCGACGAGCCCCGGAAGCTGCCGGGCCTTCGGCGCCGCCGCGGCGGCTTACGCCGAGCAGCTCACGTTCCAGCCAGCGACCAAGAACGGCCAGGCGGTCACCGTGTGGGTGACCATCCCCATCCGGCCGACGCCACGCCCCTAATCCATCCGACGGCCTTCGTCCCCCCGAGCGCGTCGCAGGTCGCGGGCTCAGCAGTTTTGTGATGCGGAAAGGCCAAAGACCCGGCGCCAGCAGGGCGATTGTGGGGTGTTGCCGGATCACCGGCGCTCACCTAGCTTCCCCCTCGCACCTTACCCCCCCGCAGCACCGTAAGGCTCACAGCCAGATTAGATTAGGCTGGAATGGTCGGGGCCCCGCCCCTGGCGCTCTGATCCCGTTGGAGACTCGACCCATGGCTTCATCCGCATCGAACCGCCACCCCGCACTCGAGCTCAGCGCCAATGCCCTGACCGTGCTCGAGCGGCGGTACCTCGTAAAGGACGAGTCCGGGCGGGCGGCCGAGACGCCCGAGGACCTCTTCTGGCGGGTGGCGCGGACCACCGCGGCTCCGGATCGGGCCTACGGCGCGTCGGAGGGGGCGACCGAGGCCCTGGCCGAGGAGTTCTTCCGGGTGATGGCGGAGCGGAAGTGGATGCCGAACAGCCCGACCCTGATGAATGCGGGGCGTCCCCTGGGCCAGCTGTCGGCCTGCTTCGTGCTTCCCGTCGAGGACGCGCTCAGCAACGGCACCAGCGGCATCTACGACACCCTCCGCGCGATGGCGCTGGTGCACCAGTCCGGCGGCGGCACCGGCTTCGCGTTCTCGCGTTTGCGCCCGAAGAATGACGTCGTGCGCTCGACGATGGGCGTGGCGTCAGGCCCGGTCTCGTTCATGACGCTCTACGACGCCTCGACCGACGTGGTGAAGCAGGGGGGGACGCGCCGCGGCGCGAACATGGGGATTCTGCGGGTGGACCATCCCGATATCCTCGAGTTCATCACGTGCAAGAACGACACCACCAAGATCACCAACTTCAACATCTCGGTGGGCGTGACCGATGCCTTCGTGCGCGCCGTGGCCGAGGGACGGCCGTACGATCTCGTGCACCCGCGATCGCAGGAGGTTGTGCGCCAGCTCGACGCCCGCGGGGTATTCGCGCGGATCGTTCACGGCGCGTGGTTGACGGGAGAGCCCGGCGTCTTCTTCATCGACCGGGCCAACGACTTCAACCCCGTGCCGCACCTCGGCAGCTACGAAGCGACCAACCCGTGCGGCGAGCAGCCGCTGCTGCCGTACGACGTGTGCAACCTGGGCTCGATCAACGTCGGAGCCTTCGTGCGGGACGGTCGCGTGGACTGGGACGAGCTGCGGCGGACGGTGCACCTCTGCACGCACTTCCTCGACAACATCATTGATGCGAACAAGTATCCGCTGCCGGAGATCGATGAGCTGGCCAAGCAGATCCGTCGGATCGGTCTGGGCGTGATGGGGTGGGCGGACATGCTGGTGCGCCTCGGCATTCGGTACGATTCGGCGGAGGGCGTCGAGTTCGGTCGGCGGCTGGCGCGGTTCGTGGATGAGGAGGCCAAGGTCGAGTCGGAGCGCTTGGCCGAGCAGCGCGGGGTCTTCCCGGCCTGGGAGCGGAGCATCTGGGGTCCCGATTCCCGGTGCGCGCGGAGCGCGGGAGGCGAGCGAGTGCGTCCTCTGCGGCGGCTCCGGAACTGCAACCTCACCACGGTGGCGCCGACGGGCACGATCTCGATCCTGGCGGGCTGTTCCAGCGGGATCGAGCCGCTGTTCGCGGTCGCGTTCCTGCGCAACCAGGCCGGCGTCCTCATGCCGGACGTGAACGAGGACTTCGTGGCCTGCGCCCAGGCCGGCCGCTGGCACTCGGACGCCCTGATGCACGCCATCGCGGAGGGCGGGCACATTCGCTTCGACGAGGTCCCGGCGGAGATCAAGCGGATCTTCGTCACGGCGCACGACGTGACGCCGGAGTGGCACATCCGGATGCAGGCCGCTTTCCAGGAGTTCACCGATTCGGCGATCAGCAAGACCTGCAACTTCCCGGAGGACGCGACGGAGGAAGACGTCCGGGCGATCTACGAGCTGGCGTACTCGCTGGGGTGCAAAGGCGTGACCGTGTACCGGGACAACAGCCGGCCGATGCAGGTGCTCTCGACGGGACGGACGGCCACCGAGGTGGCTCAGCAGGGCGCCACGGACGCCGCAACCGGCCGGGCCACCGCGCCGCGGGAGGCGTTCGCCCCCGAGCGTGATCTGGCCGAGGCGCGGGGACAGATCGCCGAGTTGGAGGCGGAGCTCGGGCGCGTGCGCCGCCAGCTGCACGATGCCGAGGCGGAGAATGCGCAGCGGCGGCAGAAGCGGTCCCGGCCCGATCTGTTGCGGGGCGTGACACGCCGGATCGAGACGCCGCTCGGCACCGCGTACGTGACGATCACCGAGGATGAGCGCGCCCAGCCCTTCGAGGTCTTCATTTCCCTCGGCAAGGCGGGCGCGCCGCTGATGTCGGACGTGGAGGCGATCGGCCGGCTCATCTCGCTGGCGCTGCGGTCGGGGATCCCGATGGCGGAGATCCACCGCCAGCTGCGCGGGATCAGCAGCGACAAGGTGATCGGGCTCGGCCCCAACAAGGTCATGAGCGTGCCCGATGCGATCGGCATCGCGATCGAGAAGTGGATGCAGGAGAAGCAGGGGGTGCAGCAGGACCTGCTGTCCGCGGCGCCGCGCGAGGCTGTGGTGCGACCGAGCGCGAGCGGGCCCACCGCCGCCGGCCCGCAGGCCCACCTTGCCGGTCACACCGGCAGCCCGGACCTCCTGGGGGCGTGCCCCGACTGCGGCTCGCAGCTCGAGTTCGCCGAAGGCTGCGTCAAGTGCCACGTGTGCGGGTACAGCGAATGCGGGTGAGATAGCGAGTCGGGGAGTCCAGGGTGACGAGTCGAGGGTCGAGGGTCGAGGGTCGAGGGTCGAGGGGAGGGGGGCGCATGACCGGCATTCGACGAGGCGTTCTCGCCGTTGGTCTGATCACCGCTCTGAGCGCTTGCCAACCACCAGCTGATCAGAGCGCGGGTGCTGAGGAGGCGGTCCGCGCGGCCGACATTGCCTGGGCGCAAGCTTTCTCTCGCAAGGATCTGGCCGGATACCTCGCGTTTGTGGACTCCACGGCCTCCATCCAGCAGCCCAATGCGCCGACTGTCACAGGCACAGCCGCGATTCGCGCCCTCATCGAGGGCTTCTATGCCCTTCCCAATCTGAGCGGGACCTGGCAGCCGACCAGCGTGGAGGCGTCACGCTCCGGAGACCTGGCGTATTCGACGGGGACCTACGAGCTGAGCTTCAACGATCCCTCGGGGAGGCCGGTCACGGAGCGGGGCAAGTACGTCGAAATCTGGCGCAAACAGGCCGACGGCAGCTGGAAGATGGTGGTCGAGTCCTTCAACTCCGATCTGCCTCTTCCCGGGGCGGCGTCCAACTAGACTTCGGGGCGAACAGCCGGGTAGATAGGTAACGCTCGCTACGCCTTGAGCCCGATCCGGAGCGGTTGGCAGCCTTAGTCGGGGTCGTTGCCGAACGCCTCGACGCGTCCCCGGATCTCCCACTTGCATGTCTGAACTTCCCGCAGCTCCGCCGCCGCCCGACGTGCCGGGCGACATTCCGGCCGCCGAATTCCGCGCCGCCATGCACCGGGTCGCGGACATCGTCGCCGACTACCTGGAGCACGTCGGTGCGTACCCGGTCCTGCCGCGGATCGCTCCGGGTGAGGTGCGGCGCGCACTGCCGGCAGCCCCGCCGGAAGAGCCGGAGCCGCTCGAGGCGATCCTGGCCGACTACCGGCGCCTGATCGAGCCCAACGTCACGCACTGGAACCACCCGGGGTTCCTCGCCTACTTCGCAATCACCGGCTCGGGGCCCGGCATACTCGGCGAGACGCTCGCGGCCGGGCTCAACGTCAACGCCATGCTGTGGCGGACCGGCCCCGCAGCCACGGAGCTCGAGGAAGTGGTCTGTGACTGGCTCCGGCAACTCCTGTCACTACCCGCTGGTTTTGTCGGCCACATCAACGATACGGCGTCCGTCAGCAGCTTCCTGGCGCTCGCCGCGGCTCGACATCGCCTGCCCGGTCTCGCCATCCGGGAGCGCGGCATGGCGGGGCGGCGCGACCTGCCCCCGCTCGTCGTGTACGCGAGCGAGCAGGCGCACTCCTCGATCGACAAGGCCGTGATGGCCCTGGGCATCGGGCATGCCAACCTGCGGAAGGTGGAGACCGACGACGAGTACCGCATGGGTGCCGCCTCGCTCGAGGCGGCGATCGCGGCGGACCGCGCGGCGGGGCGGCTGCCCGCGGCCGTCGTCGCGACGGCGGGCACGACCTCCACGACGAGCGTGGATCCGCTGCGCGCCGTGGCAGGCATCTGCCGGCGGGAGGGGATCTGGCTCCATGTGGACGCCGCGTACGCGGGGAGCGCTGCCATCTGTCCCGAGTTCCGTGCTCTCTTCGACGGGATCGGAGAAGCCGACTCCATCGTCGTGAATCCGCACAAGTGGCTCTTCACGCCGGTGGACTGCTCGGTGCTCTTCGTTCGGGATCCCGGGGCGTTCCGGGAAGCGTTCGCACACGTGCCGGAGTACCTGCGCACGGCGGAGACGGGCGTGACGAACCTGATGGACTACGGCATCCAGATGGGTCGCCGCTTCCGCGCGCTCAAGCTGTGGATGGTCATGCGGGCGTTCGGAGCCGAGGGCCTGCGGGCGCGTATCCGCGCCCACTGCGCCCTGGCCCGCGAGTTCGCCGCGTGGGTGGAGCGGGAGCCCGGCTTCGCACTCTCGGCACCCGTGCCGTTCAGCACCGTCTGCTTCCGCGCAGTGGGCGCGGCGGGGCCCGCGGAGCAGGACGCCATGAACGAGCGGCTTCTTTCCGCGATCAACGCGGCGGGGTCCGTCTTCCTCTCGCACACCACGCTGCGCGGCCGCTACGTGCTGCGCCTCGCCATAGGGAACCTGCGCACCGGGCGCGAGCACCTGGAGCGGGCCTGGGCGCTGATCCGCTCTCTGGCGTCCGAGCTGGGCCGCACGGCGGATGCCTAGCGCCCCGGGCTCGCCAGTCCCCGCCACACCAGAGCCCGGATGTCGCGCGAGCGCTCGCGGGCGGTCGCCTGCGCCGCAGCCAGGTTCTTGAGGTACGGCGCGCGCCACTCGGCCGGAACGTTGTCGCGCAGATGCGCCGGCGTGAGCAGCTCGCGCCCCGGGCCGCGGCCGACCTCCCCGGCCTCTCCGAGGAAAAAGGTCGAGCTTCCGGTGTCCATGGCGTTGATCACCCGGCACTCGAAGAAAGCGTAGCAGTCGCTGAGCAGGGGGCAGCCGAACGGACCGAGGCGGTGCGGGACGTCGGCCAGCTTGTCCTTCTCCCGCCCGCTTACGAAGCCGAGCTTCCAGACCAGGTCGAGCTGATCGCGGTGCAGGATGTGCACCGCGAAGCAGCCGGTCTCGAAGATCAGGTCGTGGCTGAAGTTGAACTTGTGGATGAAGACCGCGACGCGCGGGATGTCGGGCACGATCGAGGCGCGGATCGCCCCGTCCACGATCATGCCGTTCCGCTTGTCACCGCGGCGCGAGGTGATGGCTACGACCGGCGTCGTCAGCTGTCGCAACAGCTCGTACATTTCGGTGGGATTCATGGCAGGAGGACTACCACCGGTCCGCCGCGCCGTCAACGTCTTCGGCCCGGATGAACGTCGCGCCCGGGCATTGAGGTTCAGGCGGCGCGCCGTCACCTTTCCCTGATGGCAAGCCGCATTCGCCTCGACGGGATCCCGACCCCCGCGCTGCTCCTCGACCTCGACGTCCTGGAGCGCAACGTCGCGCGCATGGCGGCGAAGGTCAGCGCCCTCGGCGCGCGGTTGCGACCGCACGTCAAGACTCACAAGTGCATCGAGGTCGGTCGCCTCCAGCGCCGCCACGGCGCGGAGGGCATCACCGTGGCCACGCTGGTGGAAGCGCGGGCCTTCGCCGACCACGGCTTCGACGACATCACGTGGGCCTTCCCGCTCGTGCCCGGCCGCCTGGGCGAAGTCATCGCCATCGCCCAGCGCATCGTGCTGCGCGTCGTTGTGGACGGCCTCGAGGCGCTCGACGCCCTGGCCGCGGCTGCGCGGGGCTCCGGTCTCACCATCCACACCTGGCTCAAGGTGGACTGCGGGTACGGCCGGGCGGGCGTGGATCCCCGGGCCGGAGCGAGTGTCGAGCTGGCCCGGCGGATCGCGGAGGCGCCGGGCATCGCGTTCGACGGTATCCTGACGCATGCCGGGCACGGCTACCTGGCGCGCAACCGCGACGAGCTGGTGCGCATCGCCGGTGAGGAGCGCGAGGTGATGGTCGAGTTCGCGGGGCGGCTCCGGGACGCGGGGGTCCAGGTGCCGGCGATAAGCATCGGATCGACGCCCACCATGTCGGTCGCGGAGAGCTTGGAGGGCATTTCCGAGGTGCGGCCGGGCAACTACGTCTTCCACGACTACATGCAAGTCGCCAACGGGGTGTGCCATCTGGCCGACTGCGCGGTGACGCTGTTGTCCACCGTCATTTCGCATCAGCCGGGTTCGGACCACGCGGTGATTGACGCCGGGGCGCTCGCGCTCTCCAAGGATCTGGGCCCCTCCGAAGCGTCGCGCGGCAAGGGCTTGGGCCCGGTCATCGCCGCCTCTTCAGGCGCGCTCGAGGAGCGGGTGTGGGTCCGCTCGGTGTCCCAGGAGCACGGCGTCCTCGGCGGCGCGAGCGTGGCCGACGTCGAGGGTCGCTTCCGCGTCGGGGAACGCGTGCGCGTGCTGCCCAACCATTCGTGCCTGACCGCGGCGATGTTCGACGAGTACTACGTGCGGCGCGGGGAGGAGATCGTGGACCGCTGGAAGATCTGGCGCGGCAGGTAGATGGCCAGCGCAGCCGCGCCATAGCAAGCCGCGCCGAAGAGCAGCACCCACCGGAACCCGAGCTCGATAGCGAAGATCGTGGCGAGGCTGGGGGCCACGACCGAGGCGAAGCCGTTGGCGGCCCACGCCCACGCCAGCGCACCCGGTCGGTCCTTAACCAGCGCTCGGACGCCGCCGGGAAACGGCGCCCCCATCGCCGTCGCGAGCGGCGCCAGCATGAGGAGCGCCGCCGCAGAGCGATACGGCAGCGCGAGGGGAGCGGCGAGGCGCGCGACGGCTGGCGCGAGAACGACCTCGCAGGCGATCAGCAGCGCGACCAGCGCCGGCGCCCTCCAGTCGGCCGCGAACCGGGCCGACCACCAGCTCCCGAGGCCGGAACAGGCGAGAAAACCGACCAGCGTGGCGCTCACGGCGTACACCGGGTGGCCGAGCAGTAGCTGCAGCTTCTGAATGAAGGCGATCTCGACGAGCAGGTAGCCGAGACCGATCGCGCTGAAATACACGGCGATGCCGGAGAGCGACGAGCGGGCGAGCCGCCCCGCCAGGGCCGCCGCCGGCACCAGCATGAGGACCGCCGCCACGACGGCTCCCTGAAGGAGCGTGGCGAGGACCGCCACGTAGCCCCACTCGGCGAACGGGAGCCAATGGGCCGTTCCCTGGGCCAACAGCCGGCCCAGGAGCCGGAATCGCAGATAGTGGGAGGGGTAGGGGCGATCGTCGGTGGCCGGCCGGACGTCGAAGACATAGCCCGCGCTGAACGCCGCCGCGCTCTCCGGCCCGGTCGCCGCAGCCGCCGCCGCCTCGGCGTAGACCGGCCGCTCCAGTCGGTTGTGTACCGACCCCGTAGGCGCTTCGCCTGCCAGCCAATCCAGGTCGAAGAGGCGCGATGACGCGAAAGCGCGCAGGCCCTCTCGTTCGGGGCCCGTGAAGCCCTGCGGCTTGACGAGGAGCGTCGCGGCCGACCAGCCCCGGATGAAGGCCAGGTGCCGGCCCACCAGTGTGTCGCCTGATGCCCGCAACGCCTCAGCCGCCGTGAGGATCATCCGCACGTTGTCGCGCGGCGGGCTGCGGACCCAGCGCGTGATCGCGAGCACGCCTCCCGGCGCGAGCAACCGGACGTAGGCGCGCAGC
>JACQVG010000165.1 GCA_016209905.1 Gemmatimonadota bacterium
CCGTCGGCGGAGACGAACGACGCCGAGCAGCCTGCGACGGGCGGCGGACCGCCCTGCCGCACCGACGCGAGCCGGACGTGGTCGAGCCACTCCTGCGTCGGCCGGAAGTTGTAGCGGCTCGCCCAGTACTCGAGCGGCGGGACGTCGAACGTCCACATCTTCCCCGTCTCGAGCCCCGGATACTCTTGCGCCGCGGCAGGCTGCTGGGCGCGCAGAGCGCCGGCCGCAACGGAACCTGCGGCGAAGGCGACGAGGACCACGAGGCCGATCCGACGCATCTTTCCGACTCCTTGGAGGTCTGGCGGGTTAGGGACGCCAGCCGGCGCCGCTCAACAGTGCCGCGGCACGCCGCCGGGAGTCAAGCGGGGGCTCAGCGGGTCGAACACTGCACCGATCGGGGCGGTGCGTTGTCGCAGCGGATCGACTCGTCCATGCCGCTGGCCAGCACGCCGCAGGCCGCCGTTTGCGCGCCTCGCCTCGCCTCGGCCTCCGTTGCGCCGGCGCCCCTGGCGCAGCGGGTCCGGCCGTTGAACACGACGCACACCGAGCACTCGTGCTCGACCCGGGCTATGCTGCCGTAGACGACGTAGCCCATCACCAGGACGAGGGCGCCGGTCGTGACCCATTTCGCCTTCCGCGTCATCGTCCCGGCCAGCCCCCTTGCGGGCCGGGCGCAGCGGCGTCCTCGGTGCATAACGCTCTTCTGACTCGCGACACTAGAGGAGGATGCCGGCGAGCGTCGCCGACATGAAGTTGGCGAGCGTCCCTGCCAGCATCGCGCGAAACCCCAGCCGCGCCAGATCGTGCTTGCGCTCGGGAGCGAGCGCGCCGATGCCGCCGATCTGGATGCCCACCGAGCCGACGTTCGCGAAGCCGCAGAGGGCGAAAGTGGCGATCGTGAACGACACCGGGTCGAGTGAGGCCTGGAGCGGGCCGAGCTGCGAGTAGGCGATGAACTCGTTCAGGACCATGCGCGTGCCGAGCAGGCTGCCGATCATCCCGCTGTCGTGCCACGGCACTCCCATCACCCACGCGACCGGACTGAAGACCCACCCCAGAACGGTCTGCAAGTTGGCGGGGAACCACGCGACCCAGCCGTGCACGTAGCCCAGCGCGCCGTTGAGGAGCGCGATCAGGGCGATGAACGACACGAGCATCGCGATCACGTTCAGCATGAGGTAGAGCCCCTCGGTCGTGCCGCGGGCGGCGGCGTCCACAACGTTCACGTCGGTGCGCGGGATCTCGACCTTGACGCCGCCCATAGTGGCCGGCTGCTCCGCCTCGGGCTCGATGAGCTTGGCCATCATGATGGTGCCCGGGGCGGTCATGATCACGGCGGTGAGGAGGTGCCGCGCCTCGATGCCGAACGCGATGTACGCGGCCATGATCGAGCCGGAGACGTGGGCCATGCCGGCCGTCATGACCGTCATGAGCTCGGAGCGCGTCATCGTCGGCAGGAACGGCCGGATCGTCAGCGGCGCCTCCGTCTGTCCCATGAAGATGGATGCCGCCACGTTGAGGCTCTCCGCGCCGCTCGCGTGCATCACCTTGTTCATGACGATGGCAAGCGCCCGCACCACGATCTGCATGACGCCCAGGTAGTACATGATCGCGAACAGCGCGGAGACGAAGATGATGGCGGGCAGCACCTGGAAGGCGAAGACCAGCCCGATGCTGGAGTGTTGCTTGCCGATCTCGCCGAAGACGAATTCCGACCCGACGTACGAGAAGCCCAGGATCCGGGTGACGACCTCGCCGAGTTCGCGAAACAGCGTGCGCCCGAATGGCACCCTCAACACGAAGACGGCGAACACCGCCTGGAGCCCCAGCCCCCAGGCCACCACCTGCCACTTGATGGCGCGACGATCGCGCGACAGCGCCACGCCGATGGCGAGGATCGCCGCGATGCCGAGCAAGCCGGTGAGCCGGGACGCGAGCGGCCGCGGCGGCGGCGCGGCTCGACGCGACGCCGGGACCGCCATCGTGTCCGCCGGAGCGGCCGGACGGCCGGGCTGCTGTAGCGCCGCCTCCGGAACCGCCGGGCTCGCCGGCGGTCCCTCGGCGCGCGCCGCCCGCGCGGAATTCCAGACGAAGCTGGGGAGGGAGAAGACGGCGGCGGCACAGACTATGGAGACGGCGAAGGCGAGGAGGGTTCGGCGTGCGCCGAACAGACGCGGTCGCGGAGTCATGGGCATGGAAGGTGCGCGCGGCCGGAAGAAAACGCAAAAGCCGCGACGCGACGGGCCGCGCCTAGCCCCCGAGGGGCTCCGGCACCAACCTCAACCGCTCCACGTGCTTCGGGCGCACGACGCTGAAGCGCCGGCGCTCGGTCGTGAGGAGCGAAGTCACCTCGAGCCGCTCGGCCAGGGCGACGATCGAGGCGTCCACGAAGCCGAGCGGAAGGCCCGCATAGGTACCCATGAGTTCCGCCGCCCGCGCGACGTCGTCCATCTCGAGCGGCTCCACGGCGAACTCGCCGGCCGCGAGCGCGCGCACGAACGCCTCCTCGGCGTGAGGCCCGACGCCCCGCGCGAGCAGCGAGGTGATCTGCGGCAGGATCGTCGCCGGAAGAACGATCTCGCCCAGTGGCTGTTCCCACCAGCGGCGGACGCGCTCGTGCCAGGCGTCGCTCCGGTCGAGCAGCGCGTACAGCGCGCCGGCGTCCGCCAGCGCGCTCAGACGTGGGGATCGGGTCGGAGCCACTCGCCCACGCGCTCGGACGTGTCCGATCGGCCGCTCTCGAACGAGCCCGCGACGCTGGGAAGCCGGGAGCGCGCCGGGGGGCCAGCGCTCACGTAGGTCCAGATCGCCTCCCGCACCAGCGCCGCGAGACTTCGACCCTCCGCACGCGCTGCCTGCTTGGCCCGCCGGAGCAGGAGATCGTCCAGGAAAACCGTGGTGCGCCTCACAGCATATATATTACATCCGGAGTATGGTGCAGCCAACCGCCCCGCAGCCGCCGGGCACGAGACCGACTCGGCGCCGGGGCCCGCGCCTCGGTGCGGCGCCCGCACCCCGCTCGCCGCAGCTCGGCACGACGCACATACTCTGGGAGAGGCGATTCAAATTGCTATAATATGGGCTCGCGTAGCCTACTCGCCGTGCAGCTCCCGGATCCGTTCGAGTTCCTCGATGTCGGCCGCGTCCTGGAGCCGGCCGGTGCGCTTGGATTCGATCAGGTGGCGGATCGACATGGTCGGGATGGGCACGCCATCCACTTCAATCGGGGTCGCATCGCCCGCGGCCTCCTCGTAGCGCACGTTCCACGCTCGCGTGAAGAGGTCAACATTCCAGAGGTCCCCGATCACTGTGACGTGGCGGGAGGCCACCTCGTGAGCATCGAGGTCACGCACCAGGATGAACCCGATCGAGGCCAGCGCGTCCAACACTCGCCGCGTGTTGGCTTCGGTTGGTTCAATCAGCAGATCAATGTCCCGGGTGGCCCTGACGTGCCCCCGCAGAATCCCGGCCTGGGCGCCGGCGAGGACGTACTGTGCGCCGGCCTCGTTCAGCGCCGCGCACACCGTCGCGACCTTCGATCGGCGCGCTACCACAGCACATCACGCTTCTTCCATTTGAAGTAGTCCTCCAGGCTGTCGAGGAGGACGATCTGCCGGAGCCGCGGCTGTCGGCGGGCCTTGAGCGCCGTCTCGGTGAGCTCCTCCGCCACGTGGACCCGCTGGCTGGGTGACAGGCGCAGGTCGGCTTCACGCCTCGACCGCCGCGCGGCTTCGAACGCGGGATCGTACGGGGAACGGATCGGCTCTGCGACCGTCGCGCGAGCCGGCGATTGGCCCCCGACGGCGGACGCCAGGTACGCTCGCAGCGCCTCGGCCACCACCCAGCTCCGGGAGCGGTCCAGGCGCTTGGCGAGACGGTCGGCGGCCTTGAGGACATCGGCCGGCACTGTGCAGGTGATGCGGAGGAGACTCATACTTTATCATATCACGTCATATGACGGCTCGCAAGGAGCGCCTGCGCCTCGCACCACCTTGTGACGGTCCGGCTCTCCGACTGTGGCGCCCACGCATCGCTTGGCCCGCAAGCGGCGCGCGAACGCAACCGCTTGCGCCCGCGCGTGCTGCAGAGCATTCTAGGGAAAACCTCACGGTACGGCGTCATGCAACCGGCTCTCGTCCCTCGCGACGCGATCCAGAAGCTCAATACACGCTTGCTCCTCAGCTGCCTGGACGGCATGAACGAGGAACAGGCGCGACATCGCGACGGCGTCACGACCCGCCGCAGCGTCGAGATGACGACCGAGTGACGGCCACGTCGGTGCGCGGCGTCGAACTGCGGGGCCCCGTGGCGGGGCGCCACACGGAGAGCCTTGCGCCGGAGGCGCTCGAGTTCCTGGCGCTCCTGCACCGCACCTTCGACGATCGGCGGCGGGACCTGCTCGAGCGCCGCGCGCGGCGGCATCGGGAGATCGAGGCCGGCGCGATCCCCGACTTCTCGCACCAGACGCGCGAGATCCGCGAGCGGGACTGGACCGTGGCGCCGATCCCGCGCGACCTGCTCGACCGCCGGGTGGAGATCACCGGTCCCGCCGAGCGCAAGATGATCATCAACGCGCTCAACTCCGGCGCCAGCGTGTTCATGGCGGACTTCGAGGACGCGCACAGCCCCACCTGGACCAACAACCTCGACGGCCAGGTGAACCTGCAGGACGCGGTGCGGGCCGCCATCAGCTTCACGAGCCCCGAGGGCAAGCACTACGCGCTGAACGAGCGGACCGCGGTGCTGTTCGTGCGGCCGCGCGGCTGGCACCTGCCCGAGAAGCACCTGCTCGTGGACGGCCGCCCGATGGCGGGCGCGCTGTTCGATTTCGGGCTGTTCTTCTTCCACAACGCCGCGGAGCAGATTGCGCGCGGCACCGGGCCCTACTTCTACCTGCCCAAGCTGCAGAGCCACCTCGAGGCGCGTCTGTGGAACGACGTGTTCCTCCTCGCGCAGGAGCGGCTCGGCGTCCCGCGCGGCACCATCCGCGCGACCGTGCTGATCGAGACCATCCACGCCGCCTTCGAGATGGACGAGATCCTGTGGGAGCTGCGCGAGCACTCGGCCGGCCTCAACTGCGGGCGGTGGGACTACATCTTCAGCTTCATCAAGACGTTCCGCGCGAAGCCGGAGTTCGTGCTGCCCGACCGGGCGCAGGTGACGATGGACAAGGCGTTCCTGCACGCGTACGTGGAGCTCCTGATCCGGACCTGTCATCACCGCGGCGTTCACGCCATGGGCGGGATGGCGGCGCAGATCCCGATCAGGAACGACCCGGCGGCCAGCGAGCAGGCGCTGGCGAAGGTGCGCGCCGACAAGCTGCGCGAGGTACGGGCGGGCCACGACGGCACCTGGGTCGCGCACCCGGGCCTCGTGCCGGTGGCCAGGGCCGTCTTCGACGAGCACATGCCGTCGCCGAACCAGATCGCCAACCGGCGCGACGACGTGCGCGTTGCGGCGCGGGACCTCCTGCAGGTGCCCGCCGGCACGATCACCCAGCTGGGCCTGCGCACCAACGTGGACGTCGGGATCCAGTACCTCGAGGCCTGGCTGGGCGGCAACGGCTGCGTACCGATCTACAACCTCATGGAGGACGCGGCCACGGCCGAGATCTCGCGGACTCAGGTCTGGCAGTGGCTGCGCCACGGCGCGCGGCTGGAGGACGGGCGGCCCGTCACCCGCACGCTGGTGGAGGACACGATCGCCGAGGAACTGGCGTCCCTGCGGGCGCGCCTCGGTGCGGAGCGGTTCGACCGCGGCCGGTTCACGCCGGCCGCCAAGCTGTTCGAGCAGCTGATGACGGGGCGGGAGTTCACGGAGTTCCTGACGCTCGTCGCCTACGACCACCTCGACTGACGCGCCTCCGGGGGGCACCATGGATCGCACCACGTTCGTTGCCGAGCTCGCCCGCGCGTGGCAGGGCCCGCGCTGGCAGGGGATCGCGCGCCCGTACACGCCGGACGACGTCTGGCGGCTGCGTGGGACGATGGAGATCCAGTACACCCTCGCCCGGCGCGGCGCGGCGAAGCTGTGGGAGCTCTTGCGCGCGGAGCCCTACGTGGCCGCGCTGAGCGCCCTGAGCGGCGGCCAGGCCGTCCAGCAGGTGAAGGCCGGCCTCAGGGCGATCTACATCAGCGGCTGGCAGGTGGCGGGCGACATGAACACCGCGCTCGAGACCTACCCCGACCAGTCGCTGTACCCGGCCGACAGCGTGCCCACGCTGGTCGAGCGGATCGGCAACGCGCTGCTCCGCGCCGACCAGATCGACCATCTGCACGGCCACTCGGGGACCGACTGGCTGGTGCCGCTCGTGGCGGACGCGGAGGCCGGGTTCGGCGGCCTGCTCAACGCGTACGAGCTGATGAAGCACCTGATCGCGAAGGGCGCGGCCGCCGTGCACCTGGAGGACCAGCTGGCCTCGCTCAAGAAGTGCGGCCACCTGGGCGGCAAGGTGCTCGTGCCCACCAGCGAGTTCGTCACCAAGCTGGTGGCCGCCCGGCTGGCCGCCGACGTGCTCGGCGTGGACACGATCCTCATCGCGCGCACGGACGCCCTCTCCGCGACCATCCTGGCCAACGACATTGACCCCAGGGACCGCGAGTTCGTCGTGGGCGAGCGCACGCCGGAGGGCTTCATCCGCGTGCGGCCGGGCATCGAGCAGGCGATCGCGCGCTCGCTGGCCTACGCCCCGTACGCCGACCTGCTGTGGTTCGAGACCGGCAAGCCCGACATCGCCCAGGCGCGGCAGTTCGCCGAGGCGGTGCACGCCGAGTTTCCCGGCAAGATGCTGGCCTACAACTGCTCGCCGTCGTTCAACTGGCGCCAGCACCTCACGCCGGCGGAGATCGCGGGGTTCCAGCGCGCGTTGGGGGCGATGGGCTACAAGTTCCAGTTCGTCACGCTCTCGGCGTTCCACTCGATGAACCACGCCATGTTCGAACTGGCGCGCGCCTACTGCGACCGCGGGATGGCCGCGTACGCCGAGCTGCAGGAGCGCGAGTTCGCCTCGGAGCGGGACGGCTACGGGGCGGTCCGGCACCAGGAGTTCGTCGGCGTCAGCTACTTCGACGAGATCACCGAGATCGTGACGGGCGGGCGCTCGAGCTCGCTGGCGATGAAGGGCTCCACCGAAGCGGAGCAGTTCCACGCGCCGTCGCCCGCGGGCGCACGGGCCGCGAGCTGAACGACCGGCAGTAAGGCGGGCGCATCGCGTCGTCCGCGGAGCGCGGGCCCGCCCCGCCTACGCCTCGACGGTCCAGGTCCGGCCCTGCCGCAGCAGCGCGTTGAGGTCGCCGTCCGCCTGCGGCGCGCCCGCCGCAGCGACCTGCGCGTACACCTCATCCTCGTAGCTCGGCGCCGGATCGCAGTACAGCACGCCCAGCGCCACCGGGAAGGCCGGCGGCTCGAGCGCGACGAGCATGGAAGCCAGCACGCGGTTGGTCTCGTCGTGGACGAGGATGTCCTCGGGCCGCACCCCGTCCTCTCCCACCGTCACCGCCTCCAGCTCCAGCCTCCCCGGCCGGAGCCGGAGCCCGCGGCTCCGCTCCGTGCCGAACAGCATCGGCCTGCCGTGCTCGACGTGGAGCTGCGCGTCCGGGGCCACGCTCTTCGCGGCGAAATCGTCGAACACGCCGTCGTTGAAGACGACGCAGTTCTGGAACACCTCGACGAACGAAGCGCCCCGGTGCGCGTGCGCCCGCTTGAGCACGCCGGCCAGGTGCGCCTGGAGCGTGTCGATCGAGCGCGCCACGAACCGCGCCCCGGCCCCCAGGGCGAACGCGCATGCCGAGACGGGGTTGTCCACCGAGCCCATCGGGGTGGATGGCGACAGCGTGCCCCGATGGGAGGTCGGCGAGTACTGGCCCTTCGTCAAACCGTAGATCTCGTTGTTGAACAGGACCATCTGAAGGTTCACGTTGCGCCGTAGCGCGTGCAGCGTGTGGTTCCCGCCGATGCTCAGCCCGTCGCCGTCGCCCATGATCACCCACACGTCGAGCTCGGGATTGGCGAGCTTCACGCCCGTCGCGATCGCGGGCGCGCGGCCGTGGATGGCGTGGAACCCGTAAGTCGCCATGTAATAGGGAAACCGCGACGCGCAGCCGATGCCCGACACGAACACGGTGGTCTCGCGTCGCGCGCCGAGCTCGGCCATCGTCCGCTGGAACGCCTTGAGGATCGCGTAGTCGCCGCACCCGGGACACCACCGGATCTCCTGGTCCGACGCGTAGTCCTTCGCGGTCAGCGGCGGTGCGGAGGTCTCCGCCATCCCTCAGCGCCCCAGTCCCGACCGGATAGCGTCCACGATCTCGGCGGCCTTGAACGGCTTGCCCGTGACCTTGTTCACCCCTGCGGCCGCAAGGAGGTACGTACTGCGCAGGATCGTGACCAGCTGCCCGTTGTTCATCTCCGGCACCAGGATCGTCCCGAACCCCCGGAGCAGCTCGCCCAGGTTCCGCGGGAAGGGCGCGAGGTGCCGGATGTGGATGTGCGACACGTCGAGCCCCTCGGCGCGCGCGATCTTCACCCCCTGCTCGATCGATCCGTAGGTCGAGCCCCAGCCCACCACCGCCATCGCCCCGCGCTCGGCGCCGAGCGCGACCTTCTGGCGCGGGATGTCGGCCGCGATCCCCGCGACCTTGGCGGCCCGCAAATCGGTCATCCGCTGGTGGTTGTCGGGGTCGTAGGAGATGTGCCCGGAGTCGTAGGCCCTCTCGATGCCGCCGATGCGGTGCTCGAGCCCCGGCGTCCCCGGACGGGCCCACACGCGGGCCAGCGTCCGCGCGTCGCGCAGGAAGGGATGGAACCCCTCGGGATCGGTGCGGAAGCGGACGGCGAAGCCGGGCAGGGCGTCCACGTCGGGGATCAGCCACGGCTCGGCGGCGTTGGCGAGGAACCCGTCGGAGAGCAGGATCACCGGCGTCATGTACTTCGTGGCCAGGCGGACCGCCTCGATCGCCACCTCGAAGCAGTCGGCCGGCGTCGCGGCGGCCAGCACCGGCAGCGGCGCGTCGGCGTTGCGGCCGTACACGGCCTGGAACAGGTCCGACTGCTCGGTCTTGGTCGGCATCCCCGTAGACGGCCCCGCGCGCTGCGAGTTCACTACCACCAGGGGCAGCTCCGTGGCTACGGCCAGGCCCAGCGCCTCGGTCTTGAGGGCCATGCCCGGTCCGGAACTCGACGTGACCCCGAGCGCGCCGGTGAACGAGGCGCCGATCGCCGCGCAGATCGCCGCGATCTCGTCCTCCGCCTGGAAGGTCACCACGCCGTACTGCTTGAGGCCCGCCAGCGTGTGGAGGAGCCCCGACGCCGGCGTGATCGGGTAGCCGCTGAAGACGACCCGGGAGAGTCCCGCCGCCCGCGCCCCGGCGACGAGACCCCAGGCGACCGCCTCCGTGCCGCTCACGGTGCGGTAGACGCCCGGGGCGACGTCGGCCTTCGCCACGCTGAAGCCCCCGAAATCGCCGCCCAGCTCCGCCGTCTCGCCGAAGGCGTGGCCCGCGTTCACCGCCGCGATGTTGGCCGCCGCGACCTTCGGGCTGTTGGCGAACTTCTTCGCGAGCCAGTCCAGAGTCGCAGCCCGGTCCCGGCCGTACATCCACAGCATGACGCCGAGCGCCCACATGTTGCGGCAGCGCAGCGCGTCTCTTTGGCCGAGCCCGAACTCCTTCACCGCCTCCAGCGTCAGCTTCGAGATGTCGAGCTTGAGGACCTGGAACGGCGCCAGCGTGTCGTCCTCGAGCGGGTTTGCCTGGAACCCCGCCTTGAGCAGGTTCCGCTCGCCGAAGGCGCCGGTGTCCACCACAGCGAGGCCGCCGGGCCGCAGGTCCTTGAGGTTGACCGCGAGCGCGGCGGGGTTCATCGCGATCAGCACATCCACGTCGTCGCCCGGCGTCAGGACCTCGTGTGACCCGAACTGGATCTGGAAGGCCGACACGCCGTAGGTGGTGCCGGCTGGGGCGCGGATCTCGGCGGGGAAGTCGGGGAAGGTGGCCAGGTCGCTGCCGGCCAGCGCGGTCTCGACGGTGAACTGCGAGCCGGTGACCTGCATGCCGTCGCCCGAGTCGCCTGCGAACCGGACCACCGCCGAGTCGAGCGCCAGCCGAGGGCCGATCAGGCCCCGGGTCGCAGAGACCGTCTCCACGTCCATAAGCCGAACTCTAAACCTACCGCGGAGCCACCCCCTAGACCAGCGGCGCCGAGCCGTCGGCGAGCCGGTCAGACGAAAGGCGGCACCCCTCCCCGCACCGGCACCGGCCGGTCTCGCACCCGGTCCACGATGCAGAGAAACCCCAGCGGCTCTTCGCCCGTGGCGCGGAACTGGTGGACGGTGTCCGGCGCGACTCTCACGCAGTCGAACGGCGCGATGTCGTGCTCCTCCCCGCCCAGTACCACCGTTCCCCTGCCGCGCAGGATCACGACCGCGTGGGGGTGCTCGTGGCGCTCGAGGGTGGAGTATCCGCCGGGCGCGATCTCGAAGTAGCGGGTGATGAAGTTGAGGTCCCCCTCCCCCTCCCCCTCCCCGTCCCGCTCGCCCAGGAGCGTCTGTCGCGTGACGTCCTTGAAGAGGTCGCTTCGCTCCTTGTAGGCCGTCACGGCCACTCCCTGCCAGCGGAATCCTGCGAACTTAATGACCTTCGATGGGTCGCTCATCGCCATGTCTCTTGACCGCGTCCACGAGGCTCCGCGCAGCGCCTTCGAGGTCGGGCTGCGCGTAGAGGCTGCTGCTCACCAGGAAGATCGTATCGGGGCCGTAGCGGCCGGTCCAGTAGGGCACGCGCGCCGCCTCGATCCCGCCTGCCGCGACGGGAAACGCCGGGCGGACCCGGCCGAGCGGAGCGCGGAGGTTCCGGTTGATGGCCTCGCAGGTCTCGAGCGAGAGGGGGAACCGCCCGCCCACGTTGGGATAGATCACGCCGTCGCTGCCGATGAGGCGGAAGATCGTTCCGAGCAGGACGTCGGCGGCGATGCCGTGGCCTTCGTGCCAGAAAGCGCCGGCGAGCGCCGGATGGGAGAGGATCGCGAGACCGGAGCTTTCGGCCAGCCATCGCACGGCGTCGAGGCCGACCAGGAGGGGGCTGACGAGCACGCCGCGGCAGCCGGCCGAGCGCGCGAAGCGGACCCGCTCCTCGAGCGTCGGGGCCGGCCCCGTGATGTTGGGGAAGTAGAGGCTTCTGCCGCCGGTTTGCGTGTTCGCCCGCTGGGTGGCCTGCTGGCAGCGCTCCACGCGCTGGCGGAACGGCGCGGTCTCCTGGTCGGCGAGGCCGTGGTCGTCCTTGACGATGTCTATTCCGGCGCGGGCCAGCCGGTAGCAGAGGTCGGCGAGCGCATCGGCCGTGAGGCCGACGGGTTTGGCCGCGACCGAGAGGAGCGGCCTACGCGCCTCGACGCCGCACGCCTCGCGCACGCCCTGGATGCCAAGCTGCGGGCCCGGGAACCGGCCCAGCAGCGATGGCGGCAGGTCCATCCCGGTGACCAGGATGCCGGCCTTGAGGGAGATGTTGCCGAAGAGGACGTTGAGGAGCTGAGGGAGGTCGGCGCCCACCGTCACCGGATCGAACGTGATCGCCGCCATCCACCGCCCGGCGCCCAGCGGCTCGATCGCCTCGACCTCGCCGACGATCCGCTGCTCGACGTCCGGCGGAATAGAGCCTTCCGGCAGCTCGACGGTCTGCTCCCAAGCGATGTCCCGGGCCTTGGCGTCGGGATCTTCGCCAACGGCGCAGGTGAGCCGATAGGTGATGCGCAGTCGTTCCGGTGAGGCACGCACGGCGTTTCTAGTACGGCCGCGCGCCCGGGGGGTCAAGGTGGAATCTTGACCGCAGGCGCTAAGAGCGCGCATTCGTGGACGGGAAAGGGATGGAGGCCGCGATGGAGCTCTACCTGGTGCAGCACGGAGAGGCGAAGTCCGAGCAGGAGGATCCGGCTCGGCCGCTCACCGATCGCGGGCGCGACGACGCCGTGCGGGTGGCGCGCGTCGCGAGGCGGTCGGGCCTCCGCCTCGCCACGATTCATCACTCGGGAAAGCTACGCGCCCGGCAGACGGCGGAGATCCTGGCGGCTGAGCTCGTGCCCGAGGGGGAGCCGAGTCAGCTCGACGGGCTCGCGCCCAACGACGACCCTCGGCTGGCGCAGCAGGCTATCGAGAAGCTGCACTGGCCGGCGCTCCTGGTCGGCCACTTACCCCATCTCTCCCGGCTGGC
>JACQVG010000002.1 GCA_016209905.1 Gemmatimonadota bacterium
GGTGCACGTCGAAGCGGTGGCCAATCTCGTCGGCCGGGCCGAGCTCATGGCCGCCGTATGGCTCTTCACCGCCATCCTGCTGGCTCGCGCGGTGCGGCGACGATATGCATCCGGCCGGGCCACGGGGACGCTCGAGGCGGCCCTGCTCGGAGCGGTCGCGGCGGCCCTCCTCAGCAAAGAGCACGCGGCGATCGCCCTGGGGCTACTATTGCTGGACGATGTCGCCACGCGCCCGAAGGCGGCCGCCGGTCTGCCGTGGCGGGACTACGCCGCCGTCGCCGCGCTCATCGCGGTCTGGTTTCTCATCCGCGGCCAGATTGACGCCGGGCAGTCGTTCAAGGCGGTCGCACCGACGTTCTTCCACCTCGATACGTTGGGTCGCGTCAGCACCATGCTCCCGGTCGTGTTCGTGGTGGTGCGGCTGCTGGTCTGGCCGTTCGACCTGTCGCCCGACTACCACCCTCTGGTCGTCGAGCGGCTGGAGAGGCCGACGCTGTTGGGACTCGCGGGGCTGCTCCTCCTGCTCGCGCTCGTCGCGCTGGCCTTCAGGGCCTGGCGGCGGAATCGCGCCGTGTCGGCCGGGCTCTTCCTGGTGGGGATCGCGTGGCTGCCGACCGCCAACTTCCTGTTTCCCACCGGCATCGTGATCGCCGAGCGGGCGCTGTACCTCGCGTCGGCCGGCCTGGCGCTTGGCCTCGCGGCGGCTGCCGATGCCATCCAACGGAGGCGACGAGATGGCGTGGCCACGCTCGTGGCCGTGCTCATCGTGCTCCCCCTCGGCCTGCGCGCGAGGTCGCAGATCCCGGTCTGGAAGAGCAACCGCGACCTAGTCGTCCGTGCGCTGGCGACCCACCCGGAGTCGTACCGCGTCCACGAGGCGGCTGCAAGGGTCTTTCGCCGCCTCGGGCAGAATGATGCAGCGCTCCGGGAGTACCGGATCGCCCTCGAGCTCTTCCCGCTGGATCACCACCTGCTCACCGAGATCGGCGGTGCGGCCCTCGATGCGCGCGATCCCGGGCTCGCGATCGGGTTCCTGCGCAGGGCCGAACAGCAGGGTGACAGTTCCTCGCTGACGCAGCACTCGCTGGCCTACGCCCTGCTGGAGCTGGATTCCGCGGAAGCCGCGCTCGGCCACGCGAGGCGGGCCGTGGCGTCGGGGCCGCGGGACGCCGCGGCGGCGAGGATGCTGGCGGCGAGTTTCGTCGCGCTCGGTCAGCGCGACAGCGCCCTGGCGGTGTGGCCGGCCTTCGGCGGGCGCGGGGGGAGGCGCTTCGAGCGATGGCTCTACCAGGCTGCGACCTATTCGGCACTCGGAATCGCGGATAGCGCGACGATGGCCTTCGACTCGGCGCGGGCCATCGCCCCGACCGACTCCACCGCGCGCCGGCAGCTAAGGGAGGCGCGGGCGATCGTAGACCGAACCCTTCCGCACCCGCCCTGAGCCTTGCGACCAGCAGGCCTGGTTGCAGAAAGCCAGAGCCCGCGCCGCTCCACCCCGGCTTGCGCGAGCGGGCAGGTAGAGGTATATCGTTGCCCGACAAGGCGCTGGACGCCCGCCGACAAGTTTGGCACGGCCATTGCTGAGCTATCCCGGAAGAAGGGTCGGTGGTGTCGCCGACGCGGGTTCGTCTCAACCACGTTCTTCAATGAGGAGGCATCTAGTGCGGAACACCAAGGGCTTCACGCTGATCGAGCTTCTGATCGTGGTGGTGATCATCGGCATTCTGGCCGCCATCGCGATCCCGAAGTTCGCGAACACGAAGGAGAAGGCTTACGTGGCCGCCATGAAGTCCGACCTGCGCAACCTCATAACGGCGGAGGAGGGGTACTTCGCCGACAACGTGACGTACACCACCTCACTCGGCACGGCGTTCACCGCGTCCACTGGCGTCACCGTCACCATCGGGGCGGCAACCGGGACCGGCTGGAGCGCCACGGCGAGCCACACCGCCACCTCCAAGACCTGCAGCATCTTCGCGGGCGACGCGACGATCACGGGCCAGAAC
>JACQVG010000173.1 GCA_016209905.1 Gemmatimonadota bacterium
GGCAAGCAGGGCGGCCCGGTGGAGGAACGCGCTCACCAGGTAGCCGAGCAGCAGGATCACCAGGGCGGCGATGACCTGCGGCAGCAGCAGGAACAGCCGGGAGACCATGTCGGTCATCGGCGCGACGTTGAGCGCGGCGAGCGAGAACATCAGGAACACGAACACGATCAGCCACCAGGAGAGCCGCGCCGCGGCGGCCGCCGGCGGGCGGGTGACGCCCGCCGTGCGCAGCGCCGCCGTCACCCCGTGACGCTCGCAGAACGCGTCGAACCGCACCATCCTGAGCAGCACGCCCACGACCAGGCGCACCCCGTACGCCGCGAGGATCCCGGCCAGCAGCACCACGACCATGGCGAGGAAGTTGTTGAGCAGGAACCCCAGCGCCTGGTCCACGAACCGCCGCAGCGGCTCGAGGACCGCCTCTTCCCAGAACGTCTTGTTCATCGGTTGCGCCTCCCGTTGGGTTAGCGGCGCCGGTCGTCCCAGCGCTCGATCAGGTACGGCCTCAGCGTCTCGTACAGCTCACACAGACGCTCGATCTCCGCCTCCACCTCCTCGCCGCCGCTGGTCGCGGTCTGGCGCACGAACGCCGCCGTACGGCCGAGGTAGAGCGGGATCATCGCCCTGAGCAGATGTTGCCGCGGCAGCACGCCGCCGTGGTAGCCGACGGCGGCCTCGTAGACCGCGCGCACCCACAGCTCGGGCGGGAACGCCTCGGCACCACCGTCGTCGGCCGCGCGCGCCAGCGCCGCGCAGGTCGGCGGCGTGAAGATCGCCCGCCACACGGGCATCAGGTCGGCCGCGCCCTGCCGGAACATCGCCACCATGCGATCCACGTTGACCTGAACGGGCTCGACCCCGACGGTGTAGCGGAACCCGAAGGTCGGCACGTCCACGCTGCCCCGCGTCGCGTCCCAGACCGCGCGGTAGCGGCCCATCAGGTCGAAGACGGTCCCCACGACCTGGGTGAACATCGCCGTGAGATCAGCACCCGGATCCTTGGTGTCGTGGATCTTGGCGCCAAGGTACGACTGGGCAACCTGGTAGCCGCCGGCGATCGCCCGGGTCGTCATCCAGACGTCGACCCCGTAGCGCGCCACGTCGTCCTCCCAGGTGTGGCCCTCGACGTAGTGCGCGGCCAGCGCTCCCGACAGGCCGAAGTCGCCGCCGATCGGCTGGCGCACCCGCTTGCCGTACAGCGCGCGCGTGAGCGGGTAGACGATGCTGTTGGTGATCGTGCCGTCGTATTTGTGGCGCGAGTACAGCGGCGCGACGAAGTCAACCCCGTGCCGCAGCACCGGCTCGAGCAGCAGGTGCACCCACTCGGGGTTGATGCTGCGCAAGTCGCTGTCCACCACCAGGCAGGCGCGGGCCCCGACCCGCGCGGCCACCGTGAGGATGGTGCGCAGGGCGCTGCCCTTGCCCGGCACGCCGAGGTAGCCCGTGGAGAGCCGGTGCAGCGGCTGGGTGCGGTGCGCGAGGAGCAGGGTGCGGTACTCCCCCGTGTCGGCCTGAAGCACGACGTCGGGCGTGCCGTCGGAGGAACCGCCGTCGGAGTTCACCAGCAGGCACGGAAGGTCCGGGTAGTACTTCGCCAGCCCGGCGCCGACGGCGCGCACCACGTGCTCGATGGTGCGGGCGTTGTTGAAGCTCGGGATGCCGACGACGATCTCCGCGCGGCCGATGCGGTCGAGCTCCTGCGCGAGTTCAGGGCGAAGCAACGGGTCGGGCGTCACAGCGGTGCCGGGCAGCGGTCGTCGAGGTACACTAGCCCCGTCCCGGCCCATCCGGAACCCCGGCGCCCACGCGTCCTCACGCGCGCAGCGCGACGATCACGTCGGCGACGTTCGCGCCGGTGGCGCCGGTCGCGAGGTACCCGCCCGCGCGCCGGTAGAAGCCGTGGGAGTCGTTGGCCTCGAGGAAGGCGCCCGAATCGAGGCCGAGCCGCTCCGCCGCTGCGCGCACCGCCTCGTCGGCGATGGCGCCGGCCAGATCGCCGTTGTCGCGGCCATCGGTGGCGAGCGTCAGCACGCACTCGCCCTCGCGCACCAGCCGCAGCGCCGCCAGGGCCAGCTCGCAGTTGCGACCACCGGACCCCGGGCCCCGTACCGTGACGGTGGACTCGCCGCCGAATAGCACCGCGCTCCCCGGCGCAGCGGTGCGCAGCTCCCGCACCACGCGCGCGGCGACCTGCCGCGCCTCGCCCGCGAACGCCGAGTCGGCGATCCTCGCCGCGAGGCCACCCTGGCGCGCCCGCTCCACCATCGCCTCGAGCGCGATCCCGTTCGACACCACCAGCGCGTGCTGCACGCCCGCGAAGTACCGGTCCTCCTTCGGCGTCTCCCGCAGCAGCTCCGGCGCGATGCCGGACCATCCCAGCAGGCCGTGGTGGGCGAGGACGGCGCGCGCGTCGGCGACCGTGGTCGTGTCCCGCGCCGTGGGGCCCGACGCCACGAACTCGAGATCGGCTCCCGGCACGTCCGAGAAGACGAGACTCACCACCGGCGCGGGAAACGCGTGCCGGGCGAGCCACCCGCCGCGCGCCAGGGAGGTGTGCTTGCGCACGGTGTTGATCTCCTGGATCGTGGCACCGGTGCGATACAGCGCCCGCAACGCCGCCGCCTCGCCCTCCCACGTCAGCCCCTCCGCCGGCAGGCACAGGAGCGTGGACCCTCCGCCCGACACCGCGGCGAGGACCAGGTCGTCGCCGCCCGCCTCCTGGAGGAGCGCCACGATCTCGCGCGTGGCCGCGACGTTGGCCGCCGACGGCATCGGGTGGGTACCCGCGCAGTACGTCAAAGCGGGCACGCGACCCGCCGCAACCGCCTCGCCGACGTCGAGCACGATCCCACCGGCAAGGCGCCCCCCGAGGATCTCGCCCAGCGCGTCCGCCGCCGCGGCGGCGCACTTCCCAACCGCCACGAGCAGCAGGCGCCCGCGCGGCAGCGCATGCACCTGCCCGGCCAAGTGGAGGCTCCCACCCTGCGGGCGCACGGCGCGCCGGACCGCGGCGCGCGTGTCAATCGCCTCCAGCGCGGCGTTTGCCAGGGCGAGCGCGTGAGCCCGCAGTGGCGTGGTCGCCAACTCGGCGGCGTTGCGGATGGTCACCCGGCCCGTCCGAAGATCAGCGGCAGGACGAGCAGCACGGCCAGCATCGCGGCAAACGCGCCGAGAAGCAGGAGCGCCTCACGCCGCAGCCAGGCCGGCCATACCGCCGCCGCGGGCGCGCCTCCGGCGGCGAGCGCCACCGCTGTCGCGGCGAGAAACCCGGTGACGTTCCACCACAGCCACGAGACCCACGGCGCCAGCGCGCCCATCGCGAGGTTGGCCGTGAGTCCTGCAACCAGCCCGGCGACGGCGGCCCGGCCCCCGACCGCCGGCGCCACGACCCCGAGCACGAACACGGCGAGCACCGGGCCGTAAAACGCCGAGCCCACCTGGTTCACCAGCTCGAGCACGCCCGACCCGCTCCGCGCGAAGACCATCCCCGACGCGACCGCGAAGATGCCCCAGCCGAGCGAGGTCAACCGGCCCAGCCGCGCCGGCCGCGTCGTGGGATCAAGACGCAGCACGTCGTCGAGGGTCACCGCGGCAAGCGAATTGAGCGTGGAATCAATGGAGGACATCGCCGCCGCGAGGATGCCGGCGAGGAACAGGCCGCGCAGTCCGGAGGGGAGGAACTCCATCATGAACACCGGTACCAGCCGGTCCGCGGGCTGCCCCTGCATCGCCGCGGCGAAGCCCGCGTCGGTGCGCAGCAGCCCCGCCAGCAGCAGGCCAAAGCCGCAGTACGAGAGGACCAGCGGGAACCGCAGCAGTCCGTTGAGCAGCAGGGCACGGCGCGCACCCGCGTCGTCTCGCGCCGTGAGGAGCCTCTGCGCCTGGGTCTGATCGCACGCGTAATACGAGAGGTACAGGAACACGCCACCGAGCAGCATCGGCCACAAGGCGAACGAGTCGCCACGGAAACCGGTCCCGAGGATCAGCGTGGCGGTGCGGTCGGCCGGGATGGCGTCCAGCACTCCGGGGCCCGCGTGGCCGATGATGAATACCGCGGCTGCGAGCGTGCCGCCCCACAGCAGCGCGAGCTGCACGACGTCGCTCCAGATGTCCGCCACGATGCCGCCGACGCTCGTGTAGGCGAGGGAGAACAGCCCGATGGCCACGATGGCGGCGTCCACCGGCCAGCCCAGCGCGTGCGCGACGACCAGGGCGGAGGCGTACAGGATCACGCCCAGCGCGAGCCCGCGCGCCAGCAGGAACGTCGCGGCGAGGGCGCGCCGCGTGCCGAGGCCGAACCGCTGCTCCGCGACCGCGTAGATTGAGGGCCCCGGCGCCGCCCGCAGCGCCGGGAGGAGGACGACGATGGCGAGCAGCATCGCGAGCGGCAGCGCCAGCTCGTACTGGAGCCAGCGCAGCCCGCCACCCGGGCGGAGCGCGACGAACGCCGGCGCTCCCACCAGGCTGACCGCGCTCGCCTGGTTGGCGAGGATCGAGAAGGCCAGCGTCCAGCCGCTCATCGCGCGGCCGGCCAGGAAGTAGTCGTGCCCGGTGTGCTGGCGCCGCGCGAAGGCGAGCGCCATGCCGATGACCGCGGCCAGATAGCCAGCGACCACCGTGGCGTCGAGGACTGTCAGACGTGACAGCTCAAACCTGCAAGCTCACAGGCGAATGCCCTCCTTCGGCTTTCAGCCCTGAGCATTCAGCGGCCCCTCCCTCAGCGCCGCCGCTACCTGCCTGAAGGCCTCTCCCCGGTGACTGGCGGCGTGCTTCTCTTCGGCGGCGGCCTCGCCGAACGACTTGCCGAGTCCCTCGTGGAAGAAGAGAGGGTCGTAGCCGAAGCCGCCACTGCCGCGCGGCGCGTCCAGGATGCGCCCGAAGCAGCGACCCGTGAAGGCTTCCGGAAGCGCACCGTGCCGGCGGATCAGCACGGCGACACAGACGTACGACGCGCGGCGCCGCTCGGGCTGCGCGCCCGCCAGGCGCCGCAGCAGCTCCGCGTTGTTCGCCGCGTCGAGCGCCGCCCCCGAGAGCGTCGCCGCCTCGGGCGCGAACCGCCTGGACCGCACCCCCGGAGCCCCGGCCAGCGAGATGACCTCCAGGCCCGAGTCGTCGGCCAGCGTCGGGAGAGCCGTCAGCTTGGCGAAGTACTCCGCCTTGGCGCGGGCGTTGGAAAGGAAAGAGTCGAACTCCTCGAGCCGCTGCTCGGCCTCCCGCCAGGGGACGCGCGCCTCCTCCAGGGACTGGATCTCGACCGGTGCCCCGGCCACCGCCAGGATCTCGCGCGCCTCGCGCGCCTTGTCCGCACTCCGGGTCGCAAGCAGCAGCCGCTTCACCTGCCCAGCGCGGCTCGCTGCGCAGCGAAAAGCCGCGCCGCGCCGCCCATGCCAAGATCGAGAAGCCGGTCGAGGTCGGCGCGGGAGAAGGAGCCGCGTTCGCCCGTGCCCTGCACCTCCACGATCCGGTCGGGCTCGGCGACGACCACGTTCGCGTCCACTGCAGCCTGCTTGTCCTCGGCGTAGGCGAGATCGAGCCGCGGCTCGCCCTCGACGATCCCGACGCTCACCGCGGCGACGAGCCGCTCGAACGGGTCGGCGATTCCGGCTGACTGCGCCAGCCAGACGCACGCGTCCGCGAGAGCGACCGCGGCGCCCGTGACCGCCGCCGTGCGCGTGCCGCCGTCGGCCTGGAGAACGTCGCAGTCCACCCGAATCGTGCGCTCGCCGAACTCGAAGCCGCTGAGCGCCGCGCGCAGGCTGCGGCCGATGAGCCGCTGAATCTCATGGGTCCGGCCGCCGGCGCCCTGGCGCTCGCGGGGCGTTCGCACGCTGGTGGCCCGCGGAAGCATCGCGTACTCGGCCGACACC
>JACQVG010000167.1 GCA_016209905.1 Gemmatimonadota bacterium
CTCCGGCTCCTCCTATCCGGGCGGCGTGCTCGCCGACCGATGGGGAGCGCGGCGGACACTGGCGGTCGGGTGGCTCGCCTATGCCGGACTCGCCGTCGCGTTCGCGCTGGCCGAGTCACGGCTTCACGCCTGGGCGATCTTTCTCGCGTTCGGCCTCGTGGCGGGCCTCACCGAAAGCCCCGAGCGGAAGCTCGTGGCTGCCCTCGCACCCGAGACCAAGCGCGGTCGCGGCTTCGGCTGGTATCACGGGACGCTGAGCGCCGTGACCCTCCCCGGCGCCGCGCTGTTCGGCTGGCTCTACCAGGCCCGGGGCGCAGAGGTTGCCCTGGAGGCGAGCGCGGCCGCTACGCTGCTCGCCCTGCTGCTCCTCGCCGGCAGCCGCGGCCGGCGTCGGAGCTAAGTGGCCTTCGCCTTCCGGGTGACGCCGGGGCTCCTGGTGAGTGGGGTGACCTTCACCCAAGCCGTCCCATCGCCTCCAGGAGGGATTGCGGTAAATTATCCATATGGATATTTTATCGCATGCTCTCACACCGGGCTGCGAAGCGCCCCCGGGGCGGCCCGGCGCGGGAGCCGCTGACGTACCTCCTCGGCACGCGCGCCAAGGTCGATTGCCTCCGCGTGCTCGCCGCGGCCGGCGCCCCGGTCAGCCAGCGGGAGGTTGCGCGGCGGGCGGGGGTGCAGCACCGCACCGCCCAGCTCGCCTTGGACGAGCTCGTCGCCCTGGGTCTCCTGCGCCGCATCGAGGGAGGGCGGGAGTTCCTGGTTGCTCTCGACGAGCGGCATCGGCTCGCGCCGGTGTTGCGGGACCTGTTCGAGACCGAAGCGGTTCAGTTCCTCGAGCTGCGCCGGGGGTTGGCTGGTATGGCGCCGGGGCGAGGTGTGCTCGCCGCGGCGTTGTTCGGCAGCGTGGCCCGCGGGGATGACACCGCGGACAGCGATCTGGACATCCTGCTGATCGCGACCGATGAGACTGCCTGCAGCAAAGCGCTCGAAGGATTCGCACAGGGAGCCCAGGAGCTGGAAGCGACGTTCGGTCGAAGAGTGCGGCCGATCGCGTACCCGTTGGCCAAGGCGCGTCGGCTGTGGCGGCAGCGAAAGCCGCCTATAGCCGAGGCGGTGCGGGACGGCCTGGTGCTCCGCGGCCCGGCGCTCCGCGAGCTGCTCGGTGACTAGGCTCGACCGCACCAAGCGGATCAACCCGGCCGAGGCGGACAATTACGCCGAGGTCGGCCGCCGACTGTTGCTTGCGGGGCGGGCGATCCTCGAGCGCGGCGATCCGCGGCACGCGCCGGCGCTCGCCATTCTCGGCGTCCACGCGGCGATCGCGTACGCGGACGCGCTGTGCATTCATCTCGGCGGGCGGAAGTCCACGAGCTCCGACCACGGCGCTGGGCTGAGGCTCCTCAAGGCCACGATGGGGTCGCGGCTTTCGCCGCAGATCGAGCGGTCCACCCAGCGGCTCATGGCCCAAAAGGATCGGTTCGAGTACCAAGGCTACGTCGCGACGATGGGCGAAGCCGCGGCGCTGTTCGCCAGGGCTGAGCGGTTCGGTACCTGGGCGGACCAAGTCCTTGTGAGCATGCGGCGCGCCGGGTGAGACTGACCGCGCCCGACGCGACGACGGCCGGTCGTGCGTCGGAGTGACGTACGGGCCATCAGATCGGGGGTCAAGTCCATTGCCTCAGTCAACGATGTCTTGGCGGCGCTGAGCTAGTTCCCCGCCACCAGCGCCGATTCCACGAAGGCCGCTTCGTTGACCAGCGGCGCCTTTCGCTTGGACACGACGAGCCACCACTCGCGCGCGGACGCCGCGATTACCACCACGACGACCGCCATGAAGAAGAGCGCCAGCGCCGCGTCGAGCCGGTCGTTGAAAATCAAGCGCGCCGCGCTGGGATCGGTGGAGCCGGCCAGCGAGCGCGCGTGCGCCAGAAAGCCCAGCCGCGGGTCGGACGCGAAGACCTTCTGCCAGCCGGCCGTGAGCGTGGCGGTGGCGAGCCACGCGAGCGGCAGGAGAGTCACCCAGGCGTATCGCGCCTGGCCCATCTTGATCAGGATCGTGCTACCCACGCAGAGCGCGACGGCGGCCAAGAGCTGGTTCGAGATGCCGAACAGAGGCCACAGCGAGTTGATGCCGCCAAGCGGGTCCACGACCCCCTGATAGAGGAAGTAGCCCCACCCCGCGACGACGAGGGCGCTCGAGATCGCGATGCTCGGATACCAGGAGGTGCGGCCGAGCGGCTTCCAGAGGTGGCTTCCCAATTCCTGGAGCATGAAGCGACCGACCCGGGTTCCCGTGTCCACGGTGGTGAGGATGAAGAGCGCCTCGAACATGATCGCGAAATGGTACCACAGCGCGAGCCCGGGCCCCGTGAAGACGCCGCCCAGGATGGCCGCCATGCCCACCGCGAGACTCGGCGCGCCGCCGGTCCGCGAGAGCAAGGTGGCCTCGCCCATCTCCCTCGCCAGCGCCTGCATCTGCTCGGGCGTCACCGTGAAGCCCCAGGTCGCGATCGCCCGGGCCGCGCTCTCCGGCGTCCCTCCCAGCGTTCCGGCCGAGACGTTCATCGCGAAGTAGACCCCGGGCTCGAGCGTGGCGGCGGCGATCATCGCCATGAGGCCGACGAACGACTCGGTGAGCATACCGCCGTAACCGATCAAACGCGCGTCGGATTCCTTCGTCAGCATCTTCGGCGTGGTGCCGCTCGCCACCAGCGAGTGGAAGCCCGAGATCGCCCCGCAGGCGATGGTGATGAACGCGAACGGAAAGAGCTTCCCCGCGAAAACGGGCCCCGTCCCGTCAACAAACTGCGTCAGGGCGGGCATCTTTAGCGGCGGCAGAAGGATGAGGATCGCGGAGCCGAGGACGAGAACCGTGCCGATCTTGAGGAACGTGGATAGGTAGTCCCGGGGGCACAGCAGCATCCACACCGGGAGCACCGAAGCGAGGAAGCCGTAGCCGATCAACGCCCACGACAGCTCGGTCCCCGTCCACGTGAACCAGCGCGACCAGGTGGGGTCCGTGGACACCCACTGCCCGGCCAGGAGCGCCCCGACCAGGAGCGCGCCGCCGATCGCGGAGGCCTCCAGCACCCGTCCCGGACGCAACTGCTTCATCCACCACCCCATCAGCAGCGCGATCGGCACGGTGCAGGCGATCGTGAAGAGACCCCACGGGCTCTCCCGGAGCGCATTGACCACGACCAGGGCCAGGACCGCGAGGAGGATGATCATGATCGCCAGGATCGCGGTCATCGCCGCCAGACCCGCCACCGGGTTGACCTCCTCCTTGGCCATCTGGCCGAGAGACTTTCCATCGCGGCGCAGCGAGCAGAAAAGGATGGTGAAGTCCTGAACGGCGCCGCCCAGGATGACCCCAGCGACCAGCCAGAGCGTGCCGGGGAGGAAGCCGAACTGGGCGGCGAGGATCGGTCCGATTAGCGGCCCCGCGCCCGAGATCGCCGCGAAATGGTGACCATAGAGCACCCATTTGGCGGTGGGCACGAAGTCGCGCCCGTTGCTGAGTCGCTCGGCGGGCGTAGCCCGGCGGTCGTCGAGCGCGAAGACGCGGACGGCCAGGAAACGCGAGTAGAAGCGATAGGCGACGACGTACGTCGAGACGCCGGCGACGAGGAGCCAGGCGGCGCTGACCGTTTCGCCGCGCGCCAGGGCCAGCGCCCCGAAGCCGGCGGTGCCGAGAAGAGCGACGGCGACCCAGACCAGCCCTCCCATGATCGCTCGCATGTTGAGGGCTAGCATAGCGTTGGGGTCTTCACCCAGTCAATGACCCGGCCTTGTGGCGCCCCGTCCTGCGGCGTATGTTCGCGCCGTGCCCAAGCCGCAGCAGGACGCCGTCACGGCGCTCCTGGAGGAAGTCTCCCACCAGGAGCAGCCCCAGCCCGCGGCCGCGAAAGCCGACCTCCGAGGCAAGGGCGCGATCGTGACCGGTGCCGCCACGGGGATCGGCCGCGCCACCGCGCTCGAATTCGCGCGCCGGGGCTGCGGCGTGGCGTTCAACTACGTGGAGCTCCCGGGTCGCGACGTCGCCGTTCAGGCCGCCATGACGGAGGCGATCCTCAAGAGTCTCAACGTCCCGGTGTACTGCGACCGCTGCGACGTGCGCGACCTGGAGGAAGTGGAGCGCTTCGTCCGGGCGGCGCAGCAGGCCATCGGCGGCGTCCACATCCTGGTCAACAACGCCGGTATCTCGCGCGATGGTGCGCTGTGGCGAACCGACACCACGGCCTGGCACGACGTGGTGGAAACCAACCTGACCGGCGCCTTCCACATGATCCGCGCTGTCGCGCCGATCTTCCGGGCGCAGCACTATGGCAAGATCGTGAACGTGACGTCCATCCAGGCGATCAAGCCGGGCTTCGGTGTCGCCAACTACGCGGCGTCGAAGGCCGGGCTCATCGGCCTCACCCATGCGGCGGCCGTCGAGCTCGGCCCCGCCAACGTCAACGTGAACGCGGTCGCCCCCGGGTTCGTAAAAACGGAGCTGACCGAACATCTCTCCGAGGAGCTCGTGGCGCGCGCCCGGGGCCAGACGCCGCTCGGTCGCCTCGGGGAGCCGGACGACGTCGCGCAAATCATCGTTTTCCTCTGCAGCGACGCGGCCCGCCACATCACGGGCGAGATCGTGCGCGTGGACGGGGGACAGGCCCTCAGCTAGCTTTCCCGCTCTGGATCCGCCCCGCCCCGGCAGGTAGCCAATGTTTCTAGCGTGTCGCTACGCTGTAGCTACAGTGGCTTTTGTGCTCGTCGCTGGCTGTCGTGGGCGGGCCGCTCCGGGCCCAGCCCCCGCCGACCCGTTCGTGACCATCGCCGTATCTCCCATTCCCCTCGGAGCGCTGGCGGGCTCGCGCGCTCTCCTGATGTCGGTCGGTGCGGTGATCCTGGGTGACTCGCTGGAGACAGCCAACCCTCTCGCGGAGCGGACGGCAACGCTGCGGGAGGCCGCCAACCGGGCGATTGACGTCGCGCTTCGCCGAGACGCCGCGGAGGTGAGCTGGGTGGGCCTGGCCGAGCAGCGACGGGCGATGCGCCTGGCTCCCGGGCTCGCGGTGGACCCGGACCACTTGCCGACCGCGTATCTGGCGACCGGGCGAACGGAACGCGTCCCCGAGCCGCTGTGGTCGGCGGTGCGCACGCTGACGGGCCTAACCGGGGCCCGGCTGGCGATCGTGCCCGCGGCCGCGAAGATAGCTGGTACGGAGGGCGCTGTTACCGCCTCGTACGTATTCGTCCTCATGGACGCCCGTGTCGGCCGCGTGGTGTGGCGCGGGCGGTCGGTCGGCGCCGCTTCGTCCACGCTCGAGGCTGCGCTGGCGAGCGCCGCCGGGGCTGCGGTGGCCGGACTGGTTCGCTAGGACGCCCCGCGTCGCCGAGAGGGTAAAGACATGAAGCCGTGGCAGACGCGAGAGGGGGCAGCACTGCGGCGGTCGGTCGCGGCGGGCGGGCGGTCGCTCCTGATGGCCGTCCTTGCCGTCGCTGCGCCGTTGGGCGCGCTCGCCCAGGAGACGAGCCTGACGATCTACCGGGACGGGCGGGTGCTGGTGCGGCGTGCCTTGCCGGTCGTCGTGGCGCGCGGCACCAGCGTCGTCAGCGTGGATCTGGGAGGACGCGGCGCGGATCCCGGCACGCTGGTCGCGCTCGACGACGGGGTAGAGATCCGCGGCGCCCGTGTTGCCGGGGCGGCGGGCCTGGACGCCGCCCTGCGGCGGGCCGTGGGGCACGAGATCGAGTTCGCGCTCGGCGGCGACTCGATGCGGTTCGTCCGGGCCACGCTCCTGTCGGTCGAGCCCCAGGCGGTGCGCGTGGACGGGCGGGTGATGTTCTTGTTTCCCGGCAGGCCGGTCTTCCCGGAGTCCCTGGCGCAGGTCGCCCCGCGCGTCGAGCTCACCCTGGAGGCCGCTCGCGCGCTGCCCAGCCTGCGGGTCGCGTACATGAGCGGAGGCATGAGCTGGCGGTCGGCCTACGCGGTGACGGTGCCGCGCGCCGCCGGAGGCCGCGGGGCCGCGACGGGCAGCGCGACGATCGAGAACGGCGCGCTGTCGGTGCGCGGCGCCCAGATCCAGCTCCTCGCGGGCGAGGTGCCGCGCGCCCCCGAGGCGGGCCCGATGATGGCGCTGCGACAGGCTCCCGCTCCCTTCGCCACGCGGCGTGCGGAGGAGACGGCCGAGGAGGGCGTGGGCGAAGCGCACCTGTACACGCTTCGCGGGACCGTAGATCTCGTGCCCGGCGAGGTGCGGACCGTCGCGCTCTTCCCGCGCGCCGAGGTCCAGGTCGAGCCGGAGTACCTGCTCAGGCCGGCGCGAGCGGGATACGTGGGGCGCTGGAGCCAGCCGGAGCAGGACCTCCACGCCCAGGTGAGCTACCTGATCCGGCGGCCCGCCGGCACGACCTTCGGCGACACGCCGCTGCCGGCCGGGGTGGTGCGGATCTTCGCCCCGGATTCGGTCGGCCGGATCCAGCTCGTGGGGGAAGCGCCGATCCAGCACACGCCTGCCGGGCGCGAGCTCCACCTGGCGACCGGGACGGCGTTCGACGTCACGGCGCAGCGGACGCAGCTGACGTACGAGCTGCGCGGCCGCCGCGAGGTCGAGGCATCGTATCGCGTGCAGTTGCAGAGCGCCAAGGACACGAGCGTCACGGTGCAGGTGCTCGACGAGTTCCCCGGCCAGTGGGAGATCGTCGCCAGCACCGTGCCGCCGGAGCGCCTGAGCGCGTCGACCGTCCGCTTCGCGGTGCCCGTGCCCGCGGGCGGCGAGGCGACTCTCGACTACCGGGTGCGCCTGCGGCGGTGACGACGCTCGTTCACGTGTCCGACATCCACTTCGGCGGGCTGGCGGACATCAGGCAGGTCGAGGCGCTCGAGGCGCAGCTGCCGGCCCTCGAGCCCGCGGCCGTCGTCGTGTCCGGCGATCACTCGCAGCGGGCGCGAGCGGGCGAGCTCCAGCGCGCGAGAGCGTTCCTCCACTTCGCCGAGACGGTCGCGCCGGTCCACGTCGTACCGGGAAACCACGACGTTCAGTGGTGGCGCGAGCCGCTCGGCATTCCGATCCTCGGCGCGGCCCGCTACCGGAAGTACAGGCGCTACATATCCGACCACCTGGCTCCGATCCTAACCGTCGATGGGGCAATTATTTGCGGGACCGTCTCGGCCCACGGTCTGGCCGCCGGCTCCATCACCTGGAACCTTCGTGATCTGACAGTGAAGGGGCACCTTCCGGCGAGCGAACTTGCCCGGGCGGGGCGGGTATTCGCCGATGGGCCGCAGGGCCTCGCGCGGGTGCTGGTCGTGCACCACAACGTTCTCAAAGGCCGTCTGTCGCGGCGCTGGGGCCTCGCCCGTCCGCAGGCGGCGCTCGCGGGCATCGTGCGAACCGGCGCCGACGTCGTCTGTTGTGGGCACGACCATGAGGAGGGGATCGGGACGATCGAGCGCGACGGCCGTCGGGTGGTGGTTTCGACGGCCGGCACGCTGTGCACGCGGACCCGCGGCAAGAGGCCGTCGAGCTTCAACGTCCTACGCGTCACGCCGACGGGCATCCGCGTGGAGATCCACCGCTTCGACGCGTCGAAGGGGAGGTTCGCCTGTGCCGAAGGGCAAGACTTTCCGCGGTAGGATGCGGCAACGGTTGCGGCTGTCTCCGCGGCGCGGCGCTGGCCCATCGCCGATCCGGCTCTCGATGCCGGAGGAGCTGCTCCTGATGCGGCGGCTGGAGGCGCTCGGCCTCTC
>JACQVG010000174.1 GCA_016209905.1 Gemmatimonadota bacterium
CGGCATGCACGCGGAGCTGTGGCCCGGGTGTGGGCGCCTGGCGGAACGGCGCGCATGCGCACAGGAGAAACGGCAGCCAAAGCCAGCGAGGCATGGGATTCCGGACGGGTGGAGGGCAAAAGCAACATAGGCGCGGCGCGCACGCGCGGCCAGCCGGCGCGCGCGTCCGCCCGCGCGGCAGGTTGACACGGGAGTCGAAAACATCCTAATATGCCGCTCCCCGCAGGGCGTCCCACGACTGAGCCATTCACTTATTTGCATGCTCACGCAACGGAGTCGAGCGATGAGGCGGATTGGCTGGTTGGCAGCCCTGGCGCTGCTGCCCGGATGCGCGGGTGCGCGCTTTCCGAGTACCAGCGTGACACCGGAGGAGATCCCGCGGCTCGAGCAGCTGTCGCGCGAGCGGCCGGACGACGCGGCTGTGCGGGTACGGCTGGGCGTCGCCTACGACAAGGCCGGCCAGGCCGAGCTCGCGCGCACAACGCTGGAGGAAGCGGTAAAGCTGCCCGAGGCGCCGGCCGCGGCATGGGCGTACCTGGGTGCGATCGCGGAACGGCAGCAGGATTATCTGGCGGCCGAGCAGGCGTACGCGCGCTACGTGGAGCTGGGCGGGCGCGCCGCGCGCGACGCCGCGGCGGCGCGGCTCGCTTACGTGCGCCGGCAGCGCATGATTCAGGAGGCGAAGCTGGCGCTCGCGCGCGAGGCGGAGCTTTCGGCCACGCCGCCGGATCCGGCGGCCGTCGCGGTCCTGCCGCTGGTCGTGGAGGGACCGGAAGAGTACCAGCCGCTCGGCCGCGGCCTCGCCGAGATGCTCGCGACCGACCTGAGTCTGAGCAGCAGGCTCAGGATCCTGGAGCGCGCGCGGCTCCAGGCGCTGCTGGACGAGATGCGGCTGTCGCTCGCCGGGTACACCGATCCAGAGGCGGGTGCGCGCACCGGTCGGCTGTTGGGTGCCGGCCGGGTGGTGCAGGGGCGCGTCACGGTGCCAGAGGAAGGCGAGACGCAGCTGCGCGCCGTGCTGCTCAACTCGGCGCAGCCGGAGGACGTGCGCGAGACCGGGAGTCGAGGCCCGCTCGAGGCACTGTTGCAGCTCGAGCTCCGGCTCGCGCTCGCCATGTACCGCGAGCTCGGGGTCGAGCTGACGCAGGCCGAGCTCGCGCGGCTGCAGGACCGGCCCACCGTCAACCTGCAGGCATTTCTCGAGTACAGCCGCGGCCTCGAGGCGATGGACCGCGGCAACTTCGCGGAAGCCGCGCAGCGCTTCCGGCAGGCCATCGAGATCGACCCGAACTTCCAGCCGGCCGCCGACAAGGCGGCCGAGGCCGAAGAGCTGTCGGAGGCCGCCGAGGCGCCGGTGGAGGTCGTAGCCGAGGCGGCCGCGACCGAGGCGGCAGAGGCGACGTCGGAAGCTCCTCCTGCGGGCGACCCCGTAGAGCAGAGCCAGGAGGCGGCAGCGCAGTCGACGGCGCCGGCGGGCCCGACCGTCGTCACGCCGACCGCGACCGGACAGACGCCCGGCACGGGCAGCCAGACGCAAACGACCGGCGGCCAGGTCGGGAACCAGCCGCCGTCGTCGACCACAGGTGAGGGCGTGCGGCGGACCCGCCAGGTCCCGGTGATCGTGGTGCGGCCCACGCCGGCGCGCGCACCCGGGAGGCAGCCGTGAGTGCCGCGCGGGTGTGTGCGGCGGCAGCCGCCGTGGCCACGCTGATGCTCGCTCCCGCCGCGGCGTCCGCCCAGATGCTCGCCGGCGAGATCGCGTACAACACGGTCTCGGTCGGCGGCACGCGCGTGACCGAGCTCGTGGCGCCGTTCGGGCTGTCCTGGCGCCTCGGCCCGCTGCGCTTCGACGCGAATTCCGCCTACGCTCGCGCGACCGTCGAGGGCGACGGCGCGCGCAGCGAACGCAACGGTCTCATCGACGTGACCGCGCGCGTGATGCTGCCGCTGTTCGCTGACCGAATCCGCTTCATCGTCGCGGGCAACATTCCCACGCACGATCCGGCGCTGTCCGCCGAGGAAACGCCGGTCGCAGCCGCGGTGGCGACCGACCTGTTCGCGCTGCCGGTGGCGAGCTTCGGCTCCGGCCTGGGCGTGACCTCGGCCGTGACGCTGGCGCAGCCGCTCGGCACCTGGGTGCTCGGGCTCTCGGGCGCCTACCGCGCCGGCGACGCCTACGAGCCCTTCCTGCCGACCGCCGGACAATCGAGCCTCGAGTTCCGGCCCGGCCAGGAGTACCGGGTGCGGCTCGGGCTCGATCGTCCACACCGCAACGGTTGGGCGGTCCGGCTGGCCGTGAGCGGCAGCCGCTTCGAGGAGGATCTGACGAACGGGGCGGTCTCGTCGCAGTCCGGGGACCGCTACCTCGGCGAAGCGCTGCTCGAGTTCCCGCTCCTGCGCGGCTCTGCCATCGTGTACGGGTGGGACCTGTATCGGGACAGGGGCAAGGCGGGGTCGGAGCAGCTCAGCGGCGCGCAGC
>JACQVG010000012.1 GCA_016209905.1 Gemmatimonadota bacterium
GCGCGCCCGGTCGCCGGCCGTCCTCGAGGGCGACCCGCGGTCCGCGACCGGAGTCTGCGGGAAGCGCCCTCGGCGCCGAGTCCTGCGGGATGCGCAGCGGCACGAAATCCGTCTCCACCGCTCGACCCCGCGCGGAGTCCGGACCGAGGAGGTAGCGCTCGATCACGCGCGCCACGTAGGGCGCGACCGTCGTCCCGTGCTCGGCGAACTCCATGATCGCGCCCACCACGATCGCCGGGTGCTCGGCAGGCGCGAAGCCGATGAACCAGCCGTGGTCGAGGCCGTGCGAGTTCTGCGCCGTGCCCGTCTTGCCCGCCAGCTGGATGCGCTCCAACCGCACGGCCCGCGCCGTGCCCCGCTCGACCACGGCGATCAGCGACCGGCGGACGCCGGCGAACGTGGTCTCCGGAAGCTCCACCGCCCCGCGATGCCCGCCCGACGCTTCCACCACGTGGGGCGTCGGCACATGGCCTCCGTTCGCGAGGGCGGCGTAAAACCGCACCATGTTGATCAGAGTCTGGGCGTTCTCGCCCTGGCCGATGGCGAGGTTGAGCGCCACGGCGCTGGTCCATCGGCCTCGACCGTACAGCCGGTCGTAGTACTCCGTCGAGGCCGGGAACGCGGGCGCCACCTCGCCCGGCAGATCCACGCCGCTGACGGAGCGGAAACCCAGGGCGTTCCCGTCCTCGACCAATCTGGCGGCGCCGAGGCGCAGGCCGAGCTGGTAGAAGTAGACGTCGCATGACGTCGCGATCGCCTGCTCCAGCGTGAGCGAGCCGTGCCCTTCCGTCTTCCAGCACCGGAAGAAGCGGTTCCCGAACTGGATCCCGCCGCGACACGGCACGGGCATGTGGCTGTCGAAGCGCACGAGGCCCCGACGCAGGGCCATGGTGGCGATCGCCAGCTTGAAGGTCGAAGCCGGCGGGTAGCGGGTGGAGATCGCGCGGTTGAGGAGCGGGCGTGCAGGGTCGTCGTTGAGCCGCTGCCACAGCGCCCGGCTGATACCGCCCACGAAGGCGTTGGGGTCGTAGGGCGGGCTCGAGTAGAGGGCTAGGATGGCGCCGGTCCGAGGATCCATTGCGACCATCGCGCCCAGGCGCGCGGCTGGGAAGATAGAGGCCACATAGCGCTGGAGATCGAGATCGATCGTGGTGCGAATCGCCCGCCCGGCCACCGTCGGCAGCGACGGCGCGCCTTGCTCGCGCACCACGCGGCCGAGGGCGTCCACTTCCACGAACCGCATGCCGTCCGAGCCCTTGAGCGAGTCCTCGTACTGGCGCTCCAGCCCGATCTTCCCGACCAGGGCCCCCGGCCGGCTGCGGCCCTCGCGCGCCGCCAGCTCTTGCTCGGTGACCTCGCCCACGTAGCCGACGAGGTGCGCCACTGCAGTGCTGTCCGGGTACGTCCGCTTCGGCTCCGTCTGGATCACGAGCCCCGGCAGCACGGCCCGCCGCTCCTCGAGCGCCGACACCAGCGCGAAGGGCGCGTCCTTGACCACGCGCGTCGGTTCGTAGGGCGCAGCGCGAAACCGGGCAAGGATGCGCTGTCTCTCCTCCGGATCGAAGGCGACCAGCGGCGCAAGCCGGTCGAGCATGGCGCGCAGCGAGTCTTCGTTGGCGGCGAGCAGAAGCACCGAGTAGCCCGGCACGTTTTCCGCGATGATCTCGCCGCGCCGGTCGAGGATCAGCCCCCGGGGCGCGGGCAGGGGCAGGGGCCGCAAGCGGTTCGACTCCGATTTGAGCCGGTACTTGCCGTGCTCGATGATCTGCAGTCGGAACAGAGCCGCGCCCAGCAGGCCGAACACCACGAGGAGCGCCCGCAGCGCCACGACTCCGCGCTGCGCCAGGAGGAAGGGATGGAACGCGGGGCGCGCGCTCATACCGCCGGCCGGTGCGTGAGCCAGCCCCGGAAGACGAGCAGCACGGCCAGGGCCGCCACAGCGGTGGTGAGACCAGCCAGAGGGGAGAACGCCAGGAGCTGCCAGGCCAGCGCACCACCGGCGAGCTGGTTGCCCGCGAGGACCTGGACGACATCGCGCAGCCACGCCGCCGCGAAGACGAAGAGGGCGTTCACGAGCAGATTGTCGGCGAAGAAGATCGCCCGCAGCCATCCGGCCAGGTAGCCGACCAGCGTGTCGGCCAGCGCCGCGGCGCCGAAGGCGGTAGGTGCGACGGCATCGGTCAGAAGACCCACTCCGAAGCCGGCCAGGGCGCCCAGACCGGGCCGGGTGTGGATGGCGAACAGGAGCAGCGCGACCAAGGCCAAGTCGGGGGCGAAGCGCGGGTCGCCCAGCCGCGGCCGCACAGCGAAGTGGGCGAGCGCGAGAACGAGGAGCACCGCCCAGAACCGGACAGCCCGCGCATCTCTCACGGCGCCGAACCCCGCCGCGCCGGCAGGGCCGCAGCCGGCCGCAGCCCCTCCGACCCAGGCGCCGCCTGAGCGAAGGCGGTTGTCAGGGTGTCGGCGGCCCGCGCCACGGACAAGATCATGACGTGGGTCGCCTCGGCCGGGTGCACCGCCGGGCGCAGGAGGTAGATGCGCTCCCAGCCCGCCGATTCGCTCAGGATTCGGTGCACCGTCCCGAGCGGGATGCCCCGCGGGAAGACGCCACCAAGCCCTGAAGTCATGACCCGGGTGCCGGGCGGGAGCTGGTCGCGGTACGGCACGCCGCGCAATTCCATGACCTCGCCCGCGGCCTCCTCGCGCCGAGCCGCGGCGATGCCGTAGATCTGCGCGCCCTCCACCATGGCGCTCGCGCGAAAGTCGGGGTGCGTCCACGCGAGCGCGACGCTCGTACGGGCGTCCGCTGCGCGCACCAAACCGACCAGCCCCTGAGCTGCCACCACGGGCGCGAACGGCCGCACGCCGCTCGCGCTCCCGGCGGAGAGCACCAGCGTCAGCCCGTCGGCCACGCCGGCCTGGTGCAACACCTCCGCGGTCACGAAGCCGTAGCCCAGCCGGCCCCCGAGCGCGAGAAGGCCGCGCAGCCGCTCGTTCTCGGCGGCAAGCTCGGGAAGGAAGGTGGCCGCCAGCGAGAGCGAGTCCCGCTCGGCCCGCAAGGCGGTCAGGCGCGCGCGCGTCTCCGCGGAGGCCACGGCGTAGCGCTCGACCGACAGCAGCGGCAACAGCACCGTGCGGCGAAGCGCACCGGCGATCGGGTCCCGCAACCCGGCGGGCAGCGCCAGCGCGACCAGCGACAGCACCAGGCAGGCCACGAACACGGCCGTGTCGGCTCGCGTCCCGTAGCGATCGGAGCCGGGCGGCATGCTTGGCCTACGTCGTCAGAACCGTGCGGTACTTCTCGGGATCGTCGAGGATGCGGCCGGTGCCCCGCACCACGCAGGTGATGGGGTCCTCGTCCAGGTGGATGGGAAGGCTGGTCTCATGCGAGAGGAGCAAGTCGAGCCCGCGGATCAGCGCTCCGCCGCCCGTCATGACGATCCCGCGATCCACGATGTCGCTGGCCAGCTCGGGCGGCGTGATCTCGAGCGCGCGGCGCACCGCGTCCAGGATCTGCTGAACGGGCTCCTGAATCGCCTCGCGAATCTCGGTCGAGTGCACGCGCACCGTCTTCGGAATACCCGACACCAGATCGCGCCCCTTCACCTCGACCTCGTGCTCATCGCCCACCGGCGCGGCGCTGCCGATCTCGATCTTGATCCGCTCCGCCGTCGGCTCGCCGATCAATAGGTTGTAGTTCTTGCGCATGAACTGCACGATCGCCGTGTCCATCTCGTCGCCGCCGGTCCGGATGGACGTGTCGCACACGATGCCCGACAGCGCGATGACCGCGATCTCCGTGGTCCCGCCGCCGATGTCTATCACCATATTGCCCGTCGGCGTCTCGACGGGCAGGCCCACACCGATGGCCGCCGCCATCGGCTCCATGACCATGTAGACTTCCTTCGCCCCCGCCGATTGCGCGCTGTCGCGCACGGCCCGCTTCTCCACTTCCGTGATGCCGCTCGGCACGCACACGATGACCTTGGGCTTGACCGGGAAGACGTGCTTGTTGATGATCGAGGACAGGAAGAAGCGCAGCATCTTCTCGGTTACGTCGAAGTCGGCGATCACGCCGTCCTTGAGCGGACGCACGGCCAGCACGCCGTCCGGAGTGCGGCCCAGCATCCGCTTCGCCTCGAGACCGATGCCCTTGATCTTGCCCGACGACTTTTCGATCGCGACGACGGAGGGCTCGTTCAAGACGATCCCCTCGCCGCGCACGTAGATCAGTGTGTTGGAAGTCCCGAGGTCAACGGCGATTTCGTTGGCGGGAAGGTACGATCCGAGCTTCCATGACAGCCAGCGCATTCCAGCGTGAGTCTCACCCCGTAGGGGAAGCGGCAGCGGGAGCCGCCCATGACCGCCGTAAGTCGTTGAAACTACGCTAACATAGCCCACTCGCCGTACCCAGGCAAGACTCCGCTTGACACTCCCCGCGCTCCCGGGCTATGCTGGCCCGATGCCGCCCGCTCCGCCGCGCCGCATCGCGGCCGTGGACCACGACGCCTGCGACGAGTGCGGCCTCTGCCTGCCCCTCTGCCCTCCGGCGGCCATCCGCCTGACCCGGAGAGGGCTCGCCGTGGACGCCAAGACCTGCACTGGCTGCGTCAAGTGCATAGCCCCCTGCCCGGTCGGGGCGCTGGCGATGGTTGATGCTTAGGGCCGACGTCCTGGTGGTGGGCGCCGGCCCCGCCGGCTGCGTCGCCGCCTGGGAGGCCGCCGCCGCCGCTCCGGGCCTCGACGTCCTGCTGATCGAGCGGGACGACGCCGTCGGGGCGCCCGTGCGCTGCGCCGAAGGGGTGGGGAGCGCGGGGCTGCGGGAGTTCCTGAATCCGGACGGCGCGCCGTGGTACTCGCGCAAGATCACCAAGGTCATCTTCTGGGCGCCCGACGACTCGGAGGTGCGCGTCGGCGGTGGCGACATCGGCTACATTCTGGACCGGACCCGTTTCGAGCCCGCGCTCGCCGACGAGGCGAAGCGTGTCGGCGCCGAGATCTGGACCGGCACCGAGGCCGTGGGGATGGAGCGGCTGAACGGCGGCTGGAAGGTGCGGCTGCACGGCCCCCGCGGAGAGCAGGACGTCCTCGCGAAGCTCGTCATCGGCGCCGATGGCGTGGAGTCCATGGTCGGCCGGTGGGCGGGGCTCGACACCCGCGTCGCGGCACGCGACATGGAGTCGTGCGCGCAGTACGTGATCTCGAACATCGCGGTCGATCCCGACGCCATCTACCTGCACTTCGCCGACCGGTGGGCCCCGGGCGGTTACGCCTGGGTTTTCCCCAAGGGGGTCGGCGTCGCCAACGTCGGGCTCGGCCTGGTCGCGCTCAAGTCCGACGGCCGCTCGGCGTGCGCGTACCTGGATGCGTATGCGGCGAGGTACTTCCCGGATGGCGAGGTGCTAGGGCGCACCGTGGGCGGCGTCATCGCCGGCGTGACGGTCAAGCAGGCCGTCGCCGACGCCGTCATGCTCGCCGGCGACGCGGCGCACATGATCAACCCGCTCTCGGGCGGCGGGATCGTCAACGCGATGAAGGCGGGCCGGCTAGCGGGCCGGCACGCGGCCGCCGCCATCGCGGCCGGCGACACGTCGGCCCGGCGCCTCAATCGGTATCGCGACGACTGGATGGCTCTGCTGGGCGAGGACCACATCAAGTACTACCGGATCAAGGAGGCGCTGGGGAAGCTGGACGATGCCTTCTTCAACCGGCTGGCCCGAACGGTGAACGCCATTCCCGTCGAGCAGCGCACGCTGGGCCGCATCTTCGCCCACGCACTGGTGAATCACCCTAGGCTCATTCCCGTCGCGGCGCGGCTGTTCCTGTAGCACTCGCGGCCGACACCATCCGGAGGGACCAATGATCCTCGTTCGCAACGTGTTCCAGCTCAAGTTTGGCAAGGCGCGGGACGCCCTGGCGCTGTGGCCGGAATTCCGGGCGCTGGTCGGCAAGGCCGGGTACGGCCCGACCCGGGCGCTCACAGACCTCACAGGCCCGGCGTACACGTTCGTATTCGAGAGCAGCTTCGACAGCCTGGCGGCGTGGGAGTCGTCGCTCGCCATGACGTTCGCCAGCGACGAGTGGCGCGCGTGGTACCAGCGATTCAGCCCGCTCGTCGAGTCGAGCCACCGCGAGATCTATCGGATCGTCGAGTAGCGACTGCGCCGTCGCTACCCCACCGCCGATCGATAAGGAGCAGGCCGCGGCACGCCCGGCCCGATCGGGCCGGGGCGGCGGAAGCTCCAGATGGTTGGTGCCCTCATTTCAGATCTTGCTGCCATCCCGCGCTCGTCCTCGCCGGCGCCACCGCGCCGCTACCTGCCAGTACACCGCCAGGTTGATCACCAGCGCGAAGCTGCCGAGCGCGATCTGAATCCCGCGCGTGAGCCCGGACGGATAGAGGATCGCCGTGACGTAGTGCTCGATGAAGCCGCCGGCATAGCCGATCTCGCCCCCGTGCTGTCGCAGCGCGACCTCGAGCGGCGTGAGCGGGCAGACGAAGCCGGCATACTCGATCAGGATCCCCCAGATCGCCGCCGGAGCGTGCACCCAGGCGAGCTGCGGCCACCGCAGCACCAGGAGGCCGCCGGCCACCACGAAGGCGACGAAGCCGAGATGCACGACCAGGACGAGGTCGGCCAGCCAGCGA
>JACQVG010000172.1 GCA_016209905.1 Gemmatimonadota bacterium
AGCTGGGCACTCGCGTCCACGCGCGTGTAGTCCGGGAGCCGCGTGGCGTACACGTCGTTGCGCGCCCCGACGTGGATCACGCGCGCGCCCACGATGCCCCGCCGCGCCAGGCGATAGTCCGCGCTCACGCTGGCGCTGTGCGTCGGTCGGCGCAGCAGGCGCTGGCCGGTGACGAAGCTGCCAAAGCCGCCGAAGCCGCTGTCGGTGACCTCCGTGCGCAGGTAGGTGTACGCGAGCGACAGCGTGAGGGCCGCCGCCGGGGACGCGTGCGCCTCCAGCTCCACGCCGGAAGCATTCGCGGCCGCCACGTTGAAGAAATTGGGAGCCTGCGCGCTCGGCCCCGGGGAGACGTAGTCAATGAGGTCGCGGAACCGCTGACCGAAGACCGTGGCGGTCACCTGGAGCCGGCCCCCAGCGAGCGCCCGCTCGACGCCCGCCTCCCAGCTGCTCGTCCGCTCGGGCTCGAGGTCGGGATTCCCGCGATCGAAGCCGGTCGCGAAGTTCTCGTAGAAGGTGGGCTCCTTGAACGCGCGCCCCAGCGCGGCCCGCAGTCGCGTCCCGCCGCCCAGGCGATACGCGAGACCGGCGCGGTAGGTCGTGAAGGCGCCGAACGCCTCGTTGTCCTCGAACCGGACGCCCGAGGTGAGCGAAAGGCGATCTCCCCAACCCCACAGGAGCTGGGCGTACGCCGCGCGGTTGGTGCGCTCGATCCGCGACGAATCGGGGAAGGTCCCGAAGCTGCTCTCGAACAGCGTGGTGCCCCGCTCCCCCTCGTCCTCGACGACCGCGCCGAGCGTCAGTACCCGAGAGGCACCCGCGTGGATATTCGCGCGCAGATCGGCGGCGCGGCGCGAGAGCCGCGTGCGGCTTGCGAACCGGTCGGTCTCGGCGGGGCTGTCGGGGCCGTTCTCGTACAGCCCGTCGGTCACGTGCGCGGTGAGCAGCGCCCGCGCCTCGATGCGCGCCGAGAGGAAGCGCCCCGCCTCGAAGCCCACCGTCGTGCCATCCCCCGCCGTGAGCTGGTTGCTGTCGGTGACGGCGCCGGTGAAGTCCGTCGGGAAATGGAAGCTGTTGTCGTTGTAGCGGACGCTGAGCTGCGCGTCGGAACGGCTGTCCGGCCGCGCGCGCAGGAGCCCGCTCACCGTCGTGTTGCGGTAGGCATTGTTGAAGGCGTACGCACCGTCGCTCCCGAAGCGCGACACCGCGAGCGAGTAGCCGAGGGCCCCTGCGCCGCCGAGGACCGACGCATCAACGGCCGTCGAGCCGTAGCTGCCGGCCCGTGCGGAGAGCGAGATTCGCGCCGGCCCGGAGCCTCGGCGCGTTAAGACCTGAATGACGCCGGCGACCGCGTCGGAGCCGTACAGGACGCTCGTCGGGCCCCTCACCACCTCGATCCGGTCCACGTTGTCCGTGGACAGATTCGCCAGATCCACCGGTCCGCCCGGCTGGTTGATCGGCACTCCGTCCACCAGCACGCGCACGTAGTCGCTCTCGCCGCCGCGCAGGAACAGCGAGGTGAGGCCGCCGAACGAGCCCGTCTGCACGACCGCGAGGCCGGGGACCGCGCGGAGGGCTTCGAGCACGTGCGTGACGCCCTGCTCACGCAGGGTCTCGCCGCGGATGACCGTGATGCCGTTGGCGACGGCGGCGATCGGCGTGGGGAGCCGCGTCGCCGTCACGACGATCTCCCGCAGCCGCACGGTGTCACGCGGCTGCTGGCCGGCCGCGGGTGAGAGGGCAACGAGGCCGAAGCAGGCCGTCATCGCGAGAGCGCGCGGTGTGCGTGAGGAGTTCATCGGTTGCGATCTCCGTCTTGATGGGTCAAGGGTCGTCGCTCGGGATAGAGCTGGACCGAGCCGTCGCTGAGCCGCTGCACGGCCACGGGCCAGCCGAACACCGCGCTGAGTCGCTCCGGCTCCAGCACCTCGACGGGCGCCGCATCGGCGACGAGGCGGCCCTCCGCGAGCAGGACCAGCCGGTCCGCGAAGCGCGCCGCCATGTTGAGGTGGTGGGAGACGATCAGCGCCGCGAGCCCGTCGCGCCGAACGAGGTCGGCCACGAGCTCGAACAGCTCCATCTCGTGGCGGAGGTCCAGCGAGGCGGTGGGCTCGTCGAGGACCAGCGCGCGCGGCTCTTGCGCGAGGGCGCGCGCCACCCGCACCCGCTGCCACTCGCCGCCGGACAGCGTCTCCACCCAGCGGTCGGCGAGCGCCGTCACATCGGCACGGCGCATCGCCCGCTCGACGGCCTCCCGGTCGCGCGGGCCGAGTGAGCGCCACGGTCCGACGTGCGCGTAGCGCCCCATCTCCACGGCCTCGCGAACGGTGATCGGGAAGGCAGGCTCCTCGCGCTGGCCGACCACGCCGACCGCGCGCGCGATCTCGTCGCGCGGCCACCCGTCGCTCCGCCGGCCCATGACCTCGGCGCGTCCGGAGACCAGGGGCACGAGCCCGAGGAGCGCGCGCAGCGCGGTGGTCTTCCCCGCCCCGTTCGGCCCCACGAGCGCGACGCACTCGCCGGCCGCGACGCGCAGGGAGGCGCCATCGAGCGACGGAGCCGCCGCGCCGGCGTACCGTATCGTCACGTCGGCGAGCTCGAACACGAGCGTTCCGGGACGCGCCGGCGCACCTGTCCGTCCCGCCGGCAGGCCGCTCACGCCGCGGCCTTTCGCCCCGAGCGTCTCAGCAGCACGGCGAACAACGGCACTCCCACCAGCGCCGTCAGCACGCCGACCGGCAGCTCGAGCGGGGCGAACATCCCGCGCGCACCGGCGTCCGCCACCATCAGGAACGCGCCGCCAAGCACGAACGCCGACGGCAGCAGTCCCCGATGGTCGTGGCCGCGCAGCATCCGCACCGCGTGCGGCACTGCGAGACCGACGAACCCGATGAGGCCGGAGGCGGCGACCGCGGCCGCGGTGAGGAGCGAGGCGGCGAGGTAGACGCGTCGCTTCGTCCGCGCCACGTCCGCCCCCAAGTGCCCGGCCGGCTCCTCGCCGAGCGCGAGGAGATCGAGGGAGCGGGCCTCTCGCGCGATGACGGCGAGCGCCGGTGCGGCGTACACCGCGAGCGCGGCAACGCCCGCCCACCCCACGCCACCGAGTCCGCCCATGAGCCACAGCATCGCCGAGCGCGCGCCGGTGGACTCGGCGACGGCGAGCACCCCGCTCACCAGCGCGCCGGCGAAGGCGCCGACGACGACGCCCGCCAGGAGGAGAATCCGGCTGTCGAGCGCGCCGCCCCCGACGATGGCGAGCCGATAGACGATGACGATTGCCGCCAGCGCGCCGGCGAACGCGGCGCCCGGCAGCGCCCACGCGGACTCCACCCCCACGACGATGGCCAGCACCGCACCGAGGCCGCTGCCGCCGGAGAGACCGAGGAGGTACGGGTCGGCGAGGGGGTTGCGCACCAGGGCCTGCAGAGCCGCGCCCGCGACGGCCAGGACGCCGCCGACCAGGGCGCCGAGCGCGACGCGCGGCAGCCGCAGCGAGAGCACGATGCCGCGGGTCGTGTCGTCGCCGCTGCCGGCCAGCGCGGCGAGAACCTCGCGCGGCGCGAGCGGCGTTCCGCCCACGGCCAGGCCCACGAGCACCGCGGCGATCCACGCCACCACGAGGAACGCCACGAACGGGCCGCGCGACAGCCGCTTCACCGCCTCGCCTCCAGCGCGGCGAGTCGCGCCGCGAGATCCTCCACGGCCTGCGGCATCCGCGGCGACGGCCGCCCGTACAAGCGCCCGTCCACCGCGACGACGCGGCCCTCGCGCACGGCTCGCACCGCGCGCCAGCCCGGCCGCCCGGAGAGGTCGGGCGCACGCGTCGTGTCGTAGGAAAGCACCAGCACCGCGTCGGGCTGGCGCGCCACGATCGCCTCGAGACTCACCGGCGCCGAGGGCTGGGCGATGTCCTCGAAGACGTTCACGGCGCCCGCCACCCGAAGGATCTCGGAGAGGTAGCTGCCGCGGCCGACGGTGAGCGGCGGGTTGGACTCGACGTCCACGTAGACGCGCGTGCGCCGCCGGACGCCGACGGTGTGGCGGAGCCGCGCCGCCTCGAGCGCCCCGTCGAGCTGCGAAATGAGGGCATGGGCGGCCTCGGGGACGCCCGCCGCCTCCGCGATGAGGCGCGTCGCACGCCGCAGGTCCGCCGCGAGATCCACTCGCAGCACCACGGAGGGGATACGGAGGGTCTCGAGCCGTGCGAGCGCCTGCCGATTGGCGTCGGACGCGTAGAGCAGCACGAGGTCCGGCCGTAGGGCGGCCACCGCCTCGACGTTGGGGCCGATTCCGTTGCCCACGTCCGGGACAGCGAGCGCCGCGGCCGGGAAGTCGCACCAGTGGGTGCGCCCGACCAGGTGGCCGCCGAGGCCGAGGGCAAAGACCAGTTCCGTGGTGGCGGGAGCGAGCGAGACGATGCGCCGGGCCGGCGCCCTCAGGGCGACGTCACGCCCCCAGTCGTCCCGGACGGCCAGCGGGCCGCGCGCACTCGCGCGCACGCACGCCGTCCCGAGCGCGACGAGAAGAAATCCCCAGGAACGAGCTGGAAGGAAAAGCCGGACTGCGGCCACCGTCCCCTCCCGCGAGGGCGCTGTGCGCGGAGCGAACGGAGAGGTCTACTGGCTTCGGGTCCATCCGCTCGCCTTCCCGGCCGGAGCCAGTGGCATCTGAGCGGACGGTGGGACGAATCCCTACCCGTTACAGTGGCGGGGCCGCGCCGGCTTCGCACCGGCTTCCGAGAGCCCCGTTCGCGGCGACTAGTTGTCTACCGCAATCTGTGGCGCGCGCTCCTCCTTGGCAAGCCGTGCCGTCAGCTCCGCCTTCAGCGCCGCCCGCCGCTCGCGGTACGCCTGCCACTCCTGCGCCGGGGTCAGGGCTTCGCGCCCGTCGTAGCGCTGGTCGAGCGCGACGATCCGAGAGAGGAGCGCCGCCGTGGAGGCCGTCCGACGCGCGGAGCGAGGGCGACCCCTGCTGCCGGCCAGGACGCCGCCGGCACCCAGCGCGAGCGTCGCGAGCACGACGGCCACCCACGAATAGCTTCGGAGCGCTCCGCCCCGGCGGCCGAAGCGAAGCTCCGGTGCGGCGCCCGCCACGAGGCCGTCGGCCGTGAAGCGGGCGAACCGCCGCCCTTCCAGCGCCATCGGCTCGGCGAACCTAAGCCCGGCCGCCGCCACGGTACTGTCCTCGACCAGCACCTCGAGCCGCGCCGTCGGCCGGTCAATGGGGAGGCGCAGCCTGGCTCGGCCGCGCGGCAGGACGTAGGTCACGACGATCTGCTTCTCGCCCGGCGGGAAGGGCGCGGAGACCGCCAGCCGGCCGCCGTCCAAGCGGATCGCCGAGGCGGACACGTCGCTCTCGCCCACCGTAAAGTCGGCGAGCGCGTCGGGCAGCGGCATCCGGAAGGAGGGGGCCAGGCTGTCGGCGGCGACGCGCGTGGTGGAACCGACGTTGGCGACCTGGATGATGTCGAGCACCTCGCGCGAGCCGTCGCCTCTCGGTGCCGCCACGACGAGGTGGCGGATCGTGACCGTGAGCGGCGGTCCCGTGGAGCTGGTGTCGAAGACGGCGAGGGCGATGCTGTCGGCGCCCGAGCGCCGGAGCGCGGAGAACGGCTCGGAGAAGTACCCGATCCCCTGGTGGCGCGTAGAGACGACGTACGCCGTTTCGGAGTCCGGTGCGGCAACCCGGAAGTGGAACCGCCCGGCCCGATCGGAGCGCACCGAATCGATGGGCCCCTGGCGGCGCGCGCCGACGCGGTGCGCCACCACCACGGTCCCCGCCACGGCGGAGGTATCCGCGCCGCGCACACGCACGACCCGTCCGGCGAGCACGAGCGGCGCGGGCGTCTGCGCCGCGACGGCGAACGCGTAGAGGACCAGCGCCGCGGCGAGCAGACCGCTACGGCGTGAACTTGCCAAAATCCTCGGGATCGAGGTTCTGGAGGTAGGTCTTGAGGGACTCGCTGTCGAGGGGACCCGTCTCGGGCATCGCATCCACCGTATGCACGGACGACAGGTCGAGCAGGTCGAAGCTGATGAAGATGGGCGCCTTCAGGCGCAGCGCCACGGCGATGCTGTCCGACGGACGGGCGTCCACCTGGATCACGTCCTCGCCGCGGTAGATATGCAGCTCGGCGTAGTACGTATTCTCCTTGACCGCCGTGATGAGCACCTTGCGCAGCACGCCGCCGAGGCCCACGATCACTTGCTTGAGCAGATCATGCGTGAGCGGGCGGCTGAACCTGATCCCCGCCAGCTCCATGGCGATCGCGCTCGCCTCGCTCGGGCCGATCCAGATCGGCAGCACGCGAGGGCCGTCCTTCTCCTGGAGGATCACGACCGGCGTATTGGTGTTCCGGTCAAGACCGAGGTGCGCGACGCGCACCTCGACCAGTCCGTTGCCCTGCGCGTCAGGTGCCAAGGTCCCACGACGTGAGGTAGTGTCGCTGTTCGGCGGTCAGCCCGTCCGTCCGGACGCCCATCGCCTGGAGCTTCAACCGGGCGATCTCCCGGTCAACCTCCATCGGCACCCGGTGCACGTCCCGCGACAGCGCGGCGCCGTGCCTGACCAGATACTCGGCACCGAGCGCCTGGTTGGCGAACGACATGTCCATCACGCTGGCCGGATGCCCCTCCGCCGACGCCAGGTTGATGAGGCGGCCCTCCCCGAGGACGAAGACGCGCTTGCCGTCCAGCACCCACTCTTCCACGAAGGGGCGCACGGCGCGCGGACCGGTGGCGGCGGCGGCCAGCGCCAGGAGGTCGATCTCGACGTTGAAATGGCCGCTGTTGGCGACGATCGCACCGTCCTTCATCCGGCGCACGTGCTCGATGCGGATGACCTTGACGTTGCCGGTCAGGGTGATGAACAGGTCGCCGACCGGCGCTGCCTCCTCCATGGGCATGACCCGGTAGCCATCCATCTGCGCCTCGAGCGCCTTGACCGGATCCACCTCGGTCACGATCACGTTGGCGCCGGCGCCGCGCAGCCGCATCGCCACTCCGCGCCCGCACCACCCGTATCCGGCCACGACGGCGGTGGCGCCGGCCAGCAGCATGTTGGTGGCGCGCAGGATGCCGTCCACCGTCGATTGCCCCGTGCCGTACCGGTTGTCGAAGAGGTGCTTGGTCTCCGAGTTGTTGACCGCGATGACCGGGAACTGGAGGACGCCGTCCTTCGCCATGGCCTTGAGCCGGATGACGCCGGTGGTGGTTTCCTCGGTGGACCCGATCACCCCGCGCAGCACCGCCGCGCGGGCGTCGCTCGACTGGGATTCGACCCAGCGACGCACCGGCGTCGCCAGGTCGTCGAGCCGGTTCAGCGCGATCATGTGCAGCGCGCCGACGAGGTCCGCACCGTCGTCCATCGTGATGTCGGGCCGGTGGGCGAGCGTATCGCGGATGTGCTCGTAATACGTCTCGTGATCCTCGCCCTTGATCGCGTACACGGCGATCCCGTGATCGCGCACCAGGTGGGCGGCGACGTCGTCCTGCGTCGAAAGAGGGTTGGAGGCGCACAGCGCGACGTCGGCGCCGCCCGCCTTCAACGTGGTCGCGAGGTTCGCGGTCTCGGACGTGACGTGGAGGCAGGCGCTCACTCGCTTGCCGTCGAGCGGCCGTTCCACGGCGAACCGCTCGCGGATCTGGCGCAGCACCGGCATCGAGCGCTCGGCCCACTCCGATCGGTCCCGGCCCGCGTCAGCGAGAGCGAGGTCCTTGACGTCGAACGCCGGCGTGTTCGCGACAACCGCCATCGCCGTGGTCTCCTACCGACGGGCGCCCTGCGCGGCGCCCGCCAGACGGTTGGCAGTCTCGTGCAGCTCGGCGACCCGGTCGGTCCGCTCCCAGGTGAAGAAGTCCACTTCCCGCTCGGTGCCCTCTTCCGGTCCCTCCACCAACCGCCGCTCCGGCCGGCGGCCGAAGTGTCCGTAGGCGGCGGTGGCCCTGTAGATCGGGTTCCGCAGGTCGAGCGCCTCGATGATGGCGCGAGGCGACAGGTCGAACTGTTCGCGGACGGCACGCTCGATGATCTCGTCCGGCACCGCGCCGGTGCCGAAAGTCTGCACCAGGATCGAGACGGGCTCGACGATCCCGATCGCGTACGCGAGCTGCACCTCGCACCGCCGCGCCAGCCCTGCCTTAACGACGTTCTTCGCGACCCAACGCGCAGCATAGGCGCCCGAGCGGTCGACCTTGGTGGGATCCTTCCCGCTGAAGGACCCGCCGCCGTGGCGCGCCATCCCGCCGTACGTATCCACGATGATCTTGCGCCCCGTGAGCCCGGCGTCACCCTGGGGGCCCCCCACCACGAAGCGGCCGGTGGGGTTGATCAGGTACTCGGGCTCGGCGTCCGACATCCACCGGTGGATGACCGGCTTGATCACGTGCTGGACGATCTCGCGCTGGAGCTCGTCGTACGTGACCGTCGGCGCGTGCTGCGCCGAGACGACGACCTTGTGGACGCGCCGCGGCCGGTCGTCCTCGTACTCCACGGTGACCTGCGACTTGCCGTCCGGACGGACCCACGGCAGGAGCCCCTGCCTGCGGACCTCGGCGAGCCGCTGGGTCAGACCGTGCGCGAGAAGGATGGGCAGCGGCATCAGCTCCGGCGTCTCGTCCGTGGCGTAGCCGAACATCATCCCTTGATCTCCCGCGCCGCCCTGGTCCACACCCAGCGCGATGTCCGGCGACTGGCGGTCGATCGAACTCAGGACGGCGCAGGTCTCCGCGCCGATGCCGTAGTTCGCGTCCGTGTAGCCGATGGCCTCGAGCGTGCCGCGGACGATCTTCGGGATGTGCACGTACGTGTTCGTGGTGATCTCGCCACCCACGACGGCCATGCCCGTGGTCACAAACGTTTCGCACGCGACGCGCGCGCCCGGGTCCTTGGTCAGGATGGCGTCGAGGACCGCGTCGGAGATCTGGTCCGCGATCTTGTCGGGGTGGCCCTCGGTCACCGATTCGGACGTGAAGAGCCAGCGGCGTGCGGGAGGCAAGGTCGGCGTTCTCTTTCTCAGGGTTCGGAGCGGAAGCTAGTCCAGGCGGTCCGGGCTGGCAACTACTCGGTGGGCTCGAGCAGGCGCAGGTCCACCGCGCTCCCGAGCGCTCGCCGAGCCTGCGCGGTGACGTCGTCCGCGGCGCGGGCGCCGAGCAGCGCCTCAGCGCATTCGCGCGCGTCCTTCGCTCCGATTTGGCGCACCATCCATCTCACCAGCGGCAGGCTGGGCGCGGCCACCGACAGCACACGGTAGCCCAAACCGATCAGGAGGAAGATGGACAGCGGATCCGAGGCCATCTCCCCGCACACCGACACCTCGATGCCGGCGGCCCGGCCCGCGCGCTGCACCTCGGCGAGAAGGCGAAGGATCGCCGGATGGTGCGGCGTGAACCGCGCCGCAAGCCGCGCGTTCCCCCGGTCCACCGCCAGCGTGTACTGCACCAGGTCGTTGGTGCCGACCGAGAGGAAGTCGGAGACCTCGGCGAGCCGGTCGGCGATGAGCACGGCCGCCGGCGTTTCCACCATCGTGCCGACCGGCACGCGCTCGGCCGCTTCCACGCCCGAGCGCTGCAGCGCCGCCGCCTCGGCCTCGACCAGCTCACGGGTCGCGACCACCTCCTCGGTGCGCGTCACGAGGGGAATCATCAGCCTGAGACGCGCGTGGGCCGCCGCGCGCAGGATGGCGCGGATCTGCGGACGGAACACGTCGGGCCGGTCGAGGCAGACGCGGATGGCCCGCCACCCGAGGAACGGGTTGTCCTCGGCCGTCATGCGGAAGCCCGCCGGGAACTTGTCCCCGCCGATGTCGAAGGTGCGGACCACGACGTCGCGACCCGCGAACGCCGAGCCGACGCGGCGGTAGGCCGCGACCTGTTCTTCCTCGTCCGGCATCTTGCCGCGGCCCACCACGAGGAACTCGGTGCGCATCAGCCCCACGCCGTCGGCGCCGTGGCGCACCGCAGTCGCGAGCTCTTCCGGGAGGTCCAGGTTGGCCCGCAGCACGACGTGCTCCCCGTCGGTCGTCGTCGCGGGGAGGGCCACGGCCGCCTCGAGGTCGCGGTCCAGTTTCCGTCGCCGCGCGTCCCGCGTCCGGGCTGCGGCGAGGTCCGCCTCCAGCGGCTGGACCTGCAGCGTCCCTGCCCAGCCGTCCAGCACCACCAGCTCGCCCGTGGCGACCCGCCCCAGCACGTCGGGCAGCGCGACGACGGCCGGGATGCCGATCGAGTGCGCGAGGATCGCGGCGTGGGACGTCCGCGTCCCCTCCTGGCACGCGATGGCCAGCACCGCGTCCCGGTCGAGCTGCACCGTGAGCGACGGGGTGAGGTCCCGGGCCACCAGGACCACCGGTCCGTCGGGACGCGTCTCCAGCACCTCCGGCTCGTCCACGCCGAGCAGGCGCGTCAGCACCCGGATCTGCACGTCGGCGAGGTCGATCAGCCGGTCGCGCAACAGCGTGCTGCCGTGCGTCATCCACAGTCCCCGCCACTCCAGCATCTTGAGCTCGAAGGCGCGCTCGGCAGAGAAGTGGTTGTCGCGGATGAGCCGCTCCACCGCGGCGACGAGGTCGCCGTCGTCCAGGATCATGAGCTGAGCGTCGAAGATGCGCGCCTCCTCCGGTCCGGCACGCTCGGCCGCCCGCGCCTGCACCCCGGCGATCCGCTCGCGCGCGAAGGCCAGTGCCTCGCGCAGGCGCCCCACCTCACCCTCCACCTCGTCCGCGCGGATCGCGTGTTCCGGAACGGCCGGCACTTCCCAGCGCACCACGAGCGCAGGACCCACGGCCACGCCCGGCGAGACCGCGATGCCACGGATCAGGCGGTGCGGCACTCAGGCCTCCCCGAAACCGGCGCGCACCAGGGCGCTGAGCGTCGCGATCGCCTCGTCGGCATCGTCGCCTTCGGCGCGGATGAACAGCTCACTCCCGCACTCGGCCGCCAACATCATCATTCCCATAATGCTCTTCCCGTTGACCTCGAGCGTGTCCTTGCGCACGTCAATCTCCGCCTTGAAGCGGTTGGCCACCTTCACGAACTCGGCGGCGGGCCGCGCGTGCAGCCCGAGCGAGTTGACGATGGGCACCGCGAGCTCTACCACGGCCACAGGAGACCGCACACCGACGTCGCGCCGAGGAGCAGCGCGGCCAGGGCCATCCCGTTGGCCCGAGGCGCGGCGAGCCGGACCACTCCGGCCAGCACGATCGCGCCGCCGGCGCCCGCGCCCACCGCCTCCCACGGCTCGCCCCGCAGCTGCCACGCGAACGCGATGGGCAGTGCCGCCCCCACCAGCAGCCCCGCGAGCGGGCCCACCGTTTCGCTCCCCCGGCGCAGGCCCTGTGCCGCCAGCGCCCCGGCCACGTGCAACCCCTCGCGCCACCCTGCCCTGAGCCCCCAGATCCGCAGCCAGACGTGGACCAGGTTGTACAGCACCAGGAAGACCACCACCGCCCAGGCCCGGGCGCCGAAGGCCACCAGCATGAGCGCGATGGCGGCGCACGCCGGCAGCCATCCGGCCCAAATCAGCCGATCTCCCAAGGAACCGAGCGGACCGCACAGCGCGGCCCGGAGGCGCTCGATCTTTTCCGGCGACTCGCCGTCCACCTCCGCGCGCGCCGCCGCTCCCACAGCCAGGCCGGCGAGATACGGGTGGGCGTTGAAGAAGCGCGACTCGCGCGCCAGCGCCTCGCGGTAGCGGTCCCCGGCGCGGCCGCCGGGAAGCCCGCGCAGCATCGGCTCCGCCGCGTAACCGAAGCCCACGCCCATCATGCGCTCGTAGTTCCACCCGGCCTGGATGGCGAAGAGCCGGAACAGCACGGCGCCGAACGCCGGAACGGGGCTGGCCGCTACAGCCACAGCACCGCCACCAGCGCGCCGGCGCCCAGGCCGGTCACGAACCACTGCGCCGGCGCGCCCTGGCCGAACAGACGCCAGCCGCTCCAGATCCCGACCCCGACGGTAGCCGCGACCACGGCGACGCGGGCGATCAGCTCGCCAGCCTGCCAGCCGGACACGAACGCCCCGGCCAGCACCTGGCCAGCCGCGAGGGTCAGCACAGTCAGTACCGCCGCGCGTCCCGCGTCGCGCGCCAGCCCTTCGAGCTGAATCCGCCGCACCGCCCGAGCGTCACCGGCGTCGAGCGCCACGCGCCACGCAGCAACGGATGCGACGTTGGCCCGGCGCATGACGTGCATCAGCCAACCGCCGAGCCACGCGGTTCCCAGCACGACCAGGACCACGGCGAGCAGCCCGGCGGGCGACCGGCCCCCGGCTTCCGCCCCGGCCAGCGCGCCGGCCGCCACCGACCCCGGACCCCAGTCGGGATAGCGCACTGCGCCGACCGGGAGCGTTTCCATGGCGAACAACTCGAGCAGGGCACCCACGGCCAGCCCGGCGAGAGGCTGACCGACGACGGCACCTCCGAGGAGGCCGGCCACGATCGGGCGCGAGAACATCATTTGCGGCACGCTGACCAGGTCGAGCCCGACGAGGGTTCCGACCGCGACGGCGGCGCCAGCCTCGAGGGGGCTCACGCGAGCAGCTCCTCCAGTGGCACCGGTCGAGCGGTCGGCACATCCTGGGCCGTCACCTCGATCCCGCAGCGGGCGAGCGCACGCAGCTTGGTCGCCTCCTCGTCGCTGAGGTACAGGTAGCGCAGCCGCTCCTTGCGTCCTTCCCGGAAGTGGATCCCGCCCAGGTTCACCCGGGAGATCCGGTCCGGAGCGCCGGTGCACAGCGTGACCATGCCGTCGATGTCGCCGGTCAGCACGATCCCGCGCCGCGGGTCGGCTTCCCAGGCCGGCAGCCGCATGATCGCTTCGGCCACCCCGGCGAACTCCACGCTGACCGCCGGCGGCACGCCCATCCGATAGAGCTCCTGCTCCCAGTCGCTGCCGCGCACCTCGTCGTCCACGAGCACGATGAACCCGACGCCCAGCACCTGCCCCCACCCCACGACGACCTGGCCGTGAATCAGCCGGTCGTCGATGCGGTAGACGGCGATGCTCACCGCCCGACCGCCCCCGCCGCCCGCACCGCCCCCACCGCCCGGCGACCCGTTTCGATCGCGCGCGCCGCGGCGTCGGCCGGGCTCAGGTGGCGGTGAAACACGAAATCGACCAGCATGGCGAGGTTCACGCCCGTGACCACCCGCACCTCCGGCCGCTCGCGGGCGAAGGCCGCCGCGCTGAAGGCGCACGAGCCGCCCGGCAGGTCGGCGAACACGACCGCGCGACGGCCGGCGATCGCGGCGTCGAGGTGCGCGGTGATCGCCTTGCGGTCGGACCCCGCATTGGAGACGGGCAGCAGTCCGTGCTCGTCGCCGGCGATCTCGCGGACCGCGGCCACGAGCGCCGCCGCGAGCTCGTCGTGCGCGAGCACTACCCCGATCAGTGGCTCACTCATAGTCCTCTTCCAGGTACTCGCGGATGGCGCGCTGCCCCTGCATGCGGGAAATCAGCCGGGCGTTGAACTCCCGCGCCGTGTCGATCCCGCTGTACTTGAGCAGGTGCCGCATCGCCACCACCTCGGCGATCACCGTGATGTTCTTGCCGGGGTTGAGCGGCACGACCACCTTCGGGAGCCGGACGTCGAGGATCGACGTCTCCTCGCCGTCGAGCCCGGTGCGGTCGTAGGCCGTCCCGCTGTTCCAGTCGTCGAGCTGCACGACCACCTCGATCCGTTTCTGTTGCCGCACGGCCCGGATGCCGAACAGGGCGGCGATGTCAATCAGCCCGATCCCGCGGATCTCCATATGGTGGTGCTGGTCCTCGTGGCCGCGGCCGATGAGGACCTCCTGGCCCAGCCGGCGGACCAGCACGACGTCGTCGGCGACCAGGCGGTGCCCCCGTTCCACCAGGTCGAGCACGCACTCGCTCTTGCCGATCCCCGAGCGGCCGACGAAGAGGAGCCCGACGCCGAACACATCGGCGAGCGAGCCGTGAATCGTGGTGTGCGGCGCGAACGCCTCTTCGAGGAACGGCTTGATGCGATGGTAGAACTCGGCCGTCTTGAGCCCGGACCGGATGACCGCGACGTCCCTCCGCTTGGCGATCTCGATGAGCTCCGCCGGCACCGCCTGGCCCTTGGTGACGAACAGGCACGGGAAGTCGAACTGGAACAGCGTTTCCAGCGAGGCGCGACGTGCGGCGGGTTCCAGGGCGTGAAGATACGTGATCTCCGTTTCGCCCAGGATGAAGACCCGGCCGGGCGCGAATCGCCCCGTGTACCCTGCCAGGACGAGGCCGGGGCTGGACGCCTCCGCCGACGGGACCGGGCGATCCAGCCCCGCCTCGTCGGTCAGCACCTCGAGGCCCAGCGGCCCGCCACGCTGTTCGAGGAGGTCGCGGATGCGCATCGGAGCCGCTACCTCCCGCCGAGCGCCGCGCGCCGGCGGCCCGGCGCTCGCTTGTCGAGCTGACGCCGCAGCTTGGCCACTGCAAGGTCGAGCGCCGAGCGGTGGTTGGACGCCCGCGCGCTCGCCACGTGCACCGCGCCGCGGGCGGCCTTCAGGATCAGCTCCGCCGTGGCGCGCCGGCGGAGCACGTCGAAGGTCACCTGGGCGCTGGTCGGCCGCGCGGCCAGCCGAGCGACGCGCACCACCACGGCCTCCGCTCTCTGGCGCAGCGCGTCGGGAACTTCGTGGTGGCGGGCCGTGATCGTGATCCGCATGGCGATGCTCCTAGCCGCGGGGCCGGGCGCCCACGACGGCGTCGAGGTCCGTCACAGTTTGGTCTGCTGCGCGCTCCCAGCTGAACGTCTCGGCGAAGGCCCGCGCCCCGCGGCACAGTCGCTCGCGCAGCGCACCGTCGCGCGCCAAGCGGCCGAGAGCGACGGCCAGTGCCTCCACGTCTCCGGTCGGAACGAGCAGACCGGTCTCGCCGTTCCGCACCGTCTCGCGCAGCGCCGAGTTGTCGCTGGCGACCGCGGGCGTGCCGCACGCCGCCGCTTCGACGTTGGTGATGCCCCACCCCTCCTTGAGCGAGGGGTAGACGACCGCCCAGGCGCGGCGATAGAGCTCCAGCTTCCGCTCTTCGGGCACCAAACCGAGAAACCGCACCGCCTCGGCCGCACCGGTCGCCCGCGCGATCCGCTCCAGCCGAGGTCGGTCCGGGCCGACGCCGGCGATCCAGAGCTGCGCCTCCGGACCGCCGCCGCGTCGCAAGCGCGCCACGGCTCGGATCGCCGTGTCCACCTGCTTATAACGCCGGAGGCGACCGAGATACAAGAAGCTCGGCGCGGGCTCCCGCACCACCGTCGCATCGGGACGATAGTGCGCCGCGTCCACGCCGGGACGAATGACGCGGATAGCCTCGGCCCGGAAGCCGCGCGCCACCAGGTCGTCCCGAGTGCTGCCACTGATCGCCTGCACCGCCGCCCGCCGGTAGACGGCAGCCATCGGCAGCTCCGCGGCCCACACCGCGACCGCGAGCGGCCACCGTGCCTCGCGGAACACCGTGGTGCCGAACAGATGGGGAACCAGAAGGACGAACGGCCCGGCCCACAGGAGCGGCAGGTAAAGCGGGATCTTGTTGACGTCCTCGACGACGACATCCGGGGCCAGGGCGCGCGCCAGCGCCCCGAAGGCCGAGCGGCCAGCCCAGGCGAAGCCGTAGCGCGAGCCCACCCGATGCACGCGGACGCCGTCGACCTCGGCCTCCGCCGGCGCACCGGGGTAGCGGCTCGCGAGCAGATGCACTTCGTGGCCGCGGGCGGCGAGGCGACCGAACAGCTCGTGCAGGTGCACCTCCGCCCCGCCCGCCTGGGGATTGGTGCGGTCCTGCCAGTTCACCACCAGGATTCTCACAGCCGCTCGAGATCGCGGGCGACCCGATCGAGGATCCCGTTCACGAAGGCGGGCGACTTGGCGCCGCCGAACCAATGCGCCAGTCGCACCGCTTCGTCGATCGAGACCCTGGGCGGCGTCTCGCCGGCCAGAAGCTCGAGCACCGCGAGCCGCAAGACGTTCCGGTCGACCGTCCCGAGCCGATCCAAGCGCCAGTGCTCGGCCGCGAGCGCGATGAGTCGGTCGAGCTCGGCGCAGCGTGCCACGGCCTGCTCCGCCAGCGCGAGCGCCCGCGCCTCGATCTTCGGCCCGGCGCGCGCCAGGCGCAGGACGCCGCTCCAGGTGTCGTGCCCGCCGGCCGGCCGGCCGGCCGCATCCCATGCGTAGAGGAGCTGCAGCGCGAGCGCGCGCGAGCGCGTCTCAGCGCGGATCGGCATCGCGCCGGGGGAGCCGCGCCGCCACGTCGAGCGCCGCCGCCATCGCCTCGAACCCCTTGTTGCCAGCCGCCCCGCCTGCGCGCGCCAGCGCCTGCGCCATCGTGTCGCACGTCAGGAGCCCGAACCCGACCGGGACCCCGTACTCGACGGCCAGCGCCATCAGGCCGCGCGACGCCTCGCCGGCGATATAGTCGAAGTGCGCCGTCTCGCCCCGGATCACCGCGCCGACCGCCACGACGGCATCGTACCCGCCGCGCGCGAGCAGGGCGCGCACCATGACCGGAAGCTCCCACGCCCCCGGCACCCAGCGCAGGTCCACGCGCGACGTCGGCACCCCGCGCTCGGCGAGACACGCCTGCGCGCCCGCCAGCAGCTTGGCGCTGACGGTCTCGTTGAACCGGCTGGCGACGATGCCGACACGCCCGGTGAGGGGGCGGGGGCCCTCCTCAGGCACGGGCATCAGTCGGCGAGCAGATGACCCAGCTTGTCGCGCTTGACGTCGAGGTAGCCGGCGTTCTCCTCCGTCCGGGGCGAGACGAGTGGCACCCGCTCGGTGATGGTGAGCCCGTAGCCCTCGATGCCCACGAGCTTCATGGGGTTGTTCGTCAAAATGCGGATTCTCTGGACGCCGAGATCGAGGAGGATCTGCGCACCGATCCCGTAGTTGCGCAGATCCGGCTTGAAGCCGAGCCGTCGGTTCGCCTCGATCGTATCATGCCCCGCGTCCTGGAGCTCGTACGCCTTGAGCTTGTTCAGCAACCCGATCCCGCGACCCTCCTGGTCCAGGTAGACCACCACCCCGCGCCCCTCCGCCGCGATCACCCGCAGCGCCGTCCGGAGCTGCCAGCCGCAGTCGCACCGCGACGAGCCGAACACGTCCCCCGTCAGGCAGCGCGAGTGCATCCGCACCAGCACCTCCGGCTGGCCCGCGACCTCGCCGTACACCAGCGCCACATGCTCCGCCGAATCCACGTCGTTGCGGTACCCGATGACGGCGAACTCCCCGTAGGGCGTGGGCAGTCGCGCCTCGGCCACGCGATGCACCAGCCGCTCATGCCGGAGGCGGTGGGCGACGATCTGCGCGACGGTGATGAACGTGATCCCGTGGCGCCGCGCGAACCGCTCCAGCTCCGGCCGGCGCGCCATCGTGCCGTCAGGGTTCAGGATTTCGCAGATCACCCCGGCCGGATAGAGCCCCGCGAGCCGCGCGAGGTCCACGCTCGCCTCGGTCTGCCCGACCCGCTGGAGCACGCCGCCGGGACGGGCCTGCAACGGAAACACATGGCCGGGGCGGCGCAGGTCGCCCGGCGCCGTCGCCGGGTCGATGGCCACCTCGATCGTCTTGGCGCGGTCGGCGGCGCTGATCCCCGTCGTCACGCCGAACCGGGCCGCGGCATCCACGCTCACGGTGAACGCCGTCTCGTGCGCCTCGGTGTTGTGGTCCACCATCTGCGGCAAAGCGAGCGCGCGGCACCGCTCGGGTATCAGCGTCAGACAAATCAGTCCTCGCGCGTGCGCCGCCATGAAGTTGATCAGCTCGGGCGTGACCTTCTCGGCCGCCGCGATCAGATCCCCCTCGTTCTCGCGGCTCTCGTCGTCCGCGACGATGACCAGCCTGCCGGCCGCGATTTCCCGAATCGCCTGCTCGACGGTGCCGAACGACATCTAGCCCTCCGCTCGCACGGCGGCGCGATACGGCGCCGCAACCCGCTGCACGAACTTGCCGATCTGGTCGGCTTCTAAATGTACGCGGGTCCCCGGACGCGCTCTACCCAGGGTCGTCGTCCGCCGGGTGTGGGGGATCAGGGCCACCTGCACGACGCCCGCACGGGGGCGCGCGTTGATCGTCAGGCTGACCCCGTGGACCGCGAGCGAGCCGTACGGCACCGCGAACGCCGCCACGGCCTTCGGCACGCGGATGTCCAGCAGCACCGCGTCGCCGAGCGTCCGGCGCCCGACGACGATCCCCACGCCGTCCACGTGCCCCGACACGAGGTGCCCCCCCAGCCGGTCCCCGACCCGGAGCGCGCGCTCCAGGTTCACGCGCCGCCCGGCGCGACAGGAGCCGAACGTGGTGCGGCTGCGCGTCGTCGCCACCGCGTCAACGGTGAAGGTGCCGCGCGCCGCCCGCACCACGGTCAGGCACGCTCCGTCCACGGCGACGCTCTCCCCCGCCCTGAGCCCGCGATACGGGGCCGAGATCGTGAGCTGCACGCCGCGCGCCGTCCGCCTCACGGCGCGCACCACGCCGACGGCGCTCACCAGGCCGGTGAACATCAGGGCCGATCGAGCACGAGCAACGTATCCTCGCCGAGGGCCCGCCGCTCCACCGTGCGCCACCGCGCGACGGCGTCAATGCGGGCGCCGGGGACGCCGGGGAACGCGCTCACCCCGTCGGCGCCGAGGAAGATGGGTGCGACGAACAGATACACGCGGTCCGCGAGGCCGGCCGCCAGCAGGCGCCCGGCGAGCACGCCTCCCCCTTCGACCAGCACGCTCCGGATCCCTCGACTCCGCAGCCGCGCGAGCGAGGCGGGAAGCCCGTCGCCCACGACGGTGGCGATGCCCGCGGCCTCCAGCCGCGCGCGCGACTCCGCCGGCGCGTCGCTTCCGACCACCACGACGGTGGGACAGTCACGGGCGCTCCGGACCAGTCGCCCCTCGACGGGAAGCTCGGCACGCCGGTCGAACACGACGCGCACCGGCGGCCGCGCCGGCACCACGCTCCCGCGCACCGTGAGGCGGGGATCGTCCGCGCGAGCCGTCCCCGCGCCGACCGCGACCGCCTCGAACCCCGCCCGCAACCACTGCACGAACGCGCGCGCCTGCTCGCCCGCAACCCAGCGGGACCGACCGGCGCCGTCTGCGATCCTCGAGTCGAGCGAGACCGCGAGCTTCAGTGCGACGAACGGCCCGTCGCAGGCGGAGTGGCGGTGGAAGAACAGCGCGTTCTGCGCCCGGACCGCGGACTCGAGGACGCCCTCCGCCACGACCACCCCCGCCTGTCGCAGCCGGTCGGCGCCGCCCCTCGCCTTCGGATCGGCGTCCGGAGCGCCGAAGACGACGCGGCCGATCCCGGCCGCGACGATCGCCTCGGCGCACGGGGGCGTCTTGCCGTGGTGCGCGCAGGGTTCCAGGGTGACAACCAGGCCGGCGCCGCGCGCGCGGGAGCCTGCGGCCTGCAGCGCCACGACTTCGCCGTGCGGGCCCCCGAATTCGGCATGGAATCCCTCGCCTACGACCTCCCCCCGCGCGACCACGAGTGCGCCGACGAGGGGATTCTCCCCGACCCGACCCCATCCGCCCCACGCCAGGGCGATGGCGCGCTCCATCGCCGCCCGGTCGTCCACGATTCAGCCGCCGGCGCCCGCCCAGCGGACCCGTCCCGTCCCGGGCGCGACCTCGCCGATCACCCAGGCCTCCACGCCGCTCGCTCCTGCCGCCGCCCGCAGCCGCTCGGCGGCTTCGGGCGCGCAGACAGCGACCAAGCCGACGCCGAGGTTGAAAACGCGGCGCATCTCCTCGTCCGGAATCCGGCCGCCCCGCTGGACCACTCGGAACGCCGCCGGCACCGGCCAGCTCCCTTCGTTCACCACCGCGTCCACCGCGCGCGGCAGCACGCGCGCGAGATTGCCCGGGATGCCGCCGCCGGTCACGTGCGCGAGGGCGTGCATCGCGTCCCGCACCGGCCAGACGGCCGCGAAGTAGCTGCGATGCACGGCCAGGAGGACGTCCGCCACCGGCGCGCCCACCTCGGGGAAGAGATCGTCGAGGCCCAGCGCGAGGTCGCCGAACACCACCCGCCGCAGCAGCGCGTAGCCGTTGGTATGAAACCCGCTCGCCGCGTACCCGATCAGGAGGTCGCCCACCCGCACCCGGTCTCCGTGCAGCGCCTCGGCCTCGGCGACGATCCCGATGATCGTGCCGGCCAGGTCGTACTCGCCGGCGCGATAGACGTCGCGCAGCTCCGCGGTTTCGCCGCCCAGCAGGGGCATCGCGTGCGCGCCGCAGCCGCGCGCCACGCCGCTCACGACCTGCGCGGCGACCGCCGGATCGAGGCGGCCCGAGGCGAAGTAGTCGAGAAAGCCGATCGGCCTGGCGGCATGCACGAGAATGTCGTTCACGCAGTGATTGACCAGGTCTTCCCCGACCGTGTCGTGCCGGCCGGCGCGGATGGCGACCAGCACCTTGGTGCCGACCCCGTCGGTCGAGGCCACCAGCACGGGGTTGGTGACGTCGCGCGGGAGGCGCACCAGCCCCCCGAAGGCGCCCACGGCGCCGAGCGAAGCCGCGGTGCGGGTGTCCCGGACGAGCTCGGCGATGCGCGCCTTGGCTGCGGCGGCCGCGCCCAAGTCCACGCCGGCGGCGCGATAGCGGTCAGCCGCGGGCGTCCCGGGCATCGGCGTCGAGATCGAAGTGGACGAGATCGCGGTACGCTCTCACGCGCTCGGCCACGTCGGCGGGCGTGATCTCGTCGAACCGCTGGATCGAGAAACGTTCCACGGCGAAGGAGCCCATCGCCGAGCCGTAGACCATCGCGAGCCGCAGGTTGGCCGGCGACAGGCCCCCGGTCCGGGCGATGTGCCCCATGAAGCCGCCGGCGAACGCGTCCCCGGCGCCGGTCGGGTCGAAGATGTCGTCGAGCGGGAAGGCCGGCACGTAGAAGACGCCGCTCGACGCCACGAGCACCGCCCCGTGCTCCCCCTTCTTCACGACCACGTACTTGGGTCCGCGCGCCAGCACCCAGCGCGCGGCCCGATGGATGTGCCAGTCGCCCGAGAGCTCGCGCAGTTCGGAGTCGTTCACCATCAGCACGTCGATCCGCTCCAACAATCGCAGCAGCACCGTACGCTTGCCCTGGATCCAGTAGTTCATCGTGTCGAAGGCCACCAGCGCCGGCTGGTGCACCTGCTCCAGGACTTCGAGCTGGAGCTCGGGATCGATGTTGCCGAGGAACACGTACCGCGCGTCGCGGAACTCCTCGGGGATGGCGGGCCGGAAGTTGGCGAACACGCCCAGTCGCGTCTCCAGCGTGTCGCGCGTCGACAGGTCGAATCCGTAGCGCCCCGCCCAGCGGAAACTCTCGCCGTCGCAGACGGTGACCCCGCGCAGGTCGATGCCGCGCTCCGCCAGGCGCTGCAGCTTCGCCATGGGGTAGTCCCGCCCGACCACGCCGACCATTTGCACCGGATGGAGCAAAGCGCCCGCCGCGCCGAAGAACACCGCCGAGCCACCCAGCGCGTCATCGGCGCGGCCGAACGGCGTCTCGACCGAGTCGAGCGCGATGCTGCCGACGACGAGCAGTCCCATCAAGCCCTCCTCTGACACGGCTACATGCGCTCGGGCGCCGAGATCCCGAGCAGCCCGAGACCGTTGGCGAGCACGACCTGGGTCGCCCGTGCGAGCGCCAGCCGCGCGCGCTCGAGGGCGCGGGGCTCGCCGAGCACCCGACACCGGTGGTACCAGTAATGCGCCGCGCGCGCCAGCTCCTCCAGATAGGCCGTCACGCGCTGCGGTTCGAGCGCCTCGGCGGCGCGCCGCACCACGAGCGGGAAGCGGCCCAGCACCTTGATCAGCTCCACCTCGCTCGGGTCCGAGAGCGCGGCGACGTCCACCCCGTCCGCGGCGACGCTCGCCGGCCCCAGGCCACCCACGCGGAAGATGCCGGACATGCGTGCGTGAGCCATCTGCACGTAGAACACGGGGTTCTCGTCGGTCCGGCTCGTGGCGAGATCCACGTCGAACACGAAGGGCGAGTCGCTCCGGCGCATCAGGAAGAAGTAGCGCGCCGCGTCCACACCCACCTCGTCCACGAGCTCCCGCAGCGAAATGAATTCCCCCGCGCGCTTCGACATCCTCACCTCTTCCCCGTGCCGGAGCACGGTCACCAGCTGCACGATCAGCGCAGCGAAGAAGGCCGGCCCGTGGCCGAGCGCGGCCATCGCCGCCCGCATGCGCGGCACGTAGCCGTGGTGATCCGCGCCCCACACGTCGATCGCGCGGTCGAACCCGCGGCCGGCCTTGTCCTCGTGGTACGCGATGTCCGGCAGGAAGTAGGTGAAGCTCCCATCCGACTTGCGCAACACCCGGTCCTTGTCGTCGCCGAACGCCGTGGTGCGAAGCCACAGCGCGCCGTCCTGCTCGAACAGCACGCGGCGGGCCTCGAGCGAGGCGATAGCCGCCTCGACCCGTCGCTCGGCGTACAGTCGGCTTTCATCGAAGTACACGTCGATGTTCACGCGGAAGCGCGCGAGGTCTTCCTGCTGCTCGCCCCTGAGCGCGGAGACGGCGAAGGCGCGGCATATCTTGACGCCCGTCGCGGGCTCCTCGTCGGCGAGAGCGGCGCCCCGCTCCGCCAGGAGCCTCCCAGCCAACTCGGCGAGGTAGCCGCCGTGGTAGCCCTCCTCCGGAATCGCCGCCTCGCGCCCCACGCGCTGCTGGATGCGGGCCCAGAGCGACTCCGCCAGCAGCCGAACCTGGATGCCCGTGTCGTTGACGTAGAACTCGCGGGTGACCGCGTGGCCCGACCATTCCAGGAGGGACGCGACGCAGTCGCCCACCGCCGCTCCCCGCCCGTGCGCGACGTGCAGCGGACCGGTCGGATTGGCGGACACGAACTCGACGTTGACGCGCAGCGGCGGGTCGGCGCGCGCCCGCCCGTATTCCCGGCCCGCGGCGAGAACGGCGTGCACGGTCTCGACAAGCTGGGCCGCACCGAGGCGGAAGTTGATGAAACCCGGTCCTGCGATTTCCGTCGCCTCGACCAGACCGGGCCGAAACCGTAGCCCGGACACCAGCCGCGCGGCGATCTCGCGCGGCGACGATCGCAGCGGCTTGGCAAGCGCCATGGCCAGGTTCGTCGCCAGGTCCCCGTGACTCTTCTCGCGCGGCGTCTCCAGCTCCACCACGACGCTCGCCGGGGCCCCGAGCGTCGCCGCCACCCGCGCGAGCTCGGCCCGGATCTCCTCCTGGGCCATGGCTAGTCGTCTTTCGGCTGGGGGGGGGATCGAGGCTTGGCGGCAGGCTTGGGCGTCGCCGGCCCGTCCGAGGCGGCGCGACCCGCCGAGCCGGCCTCGGGCGCCTCGCCCGGCCCCGGCTTGGGCTCGCCGGAGCGCTTGTAGTCGGTAGCGTAGAACCCCGAACCCTTGAAGAGGAATAGACCCCCACCGGAGAGCAGCCGTTCGGCCTTGGCGCCGCACCGGGGACACGGGGCGACGGGCGGCACGGTGATCCGCTGGAACTCCTCGAAGCGGGTGCCGCACTTGGGGCACTTGTACTCGTAGGTCGGCATCGCGCGCTGATGGTGTAATTACAAGTGAGTGCTTAGCTTAGCCGGCGCGTGGCAGGCCTGTCAAGCCGCCTCCGTGGCGCCCCCAGACCCCCTCCAGGCTGGCGGTGATTTCGCCCACCGTTGCGCGGGCTCGGACCGCATCGAGGATGGGCTCCATCAGCGGCGCCGCCCGCTCGCGGGCCGCGGCGCCGAGCGCCTCGAGCACCGAGGCGGTCCGCGCGCCGTCTCGACCCGCCCGCTCCGCGCGCAGCCGCGCGACCTGCTTGGCCGCGAGCGCCGAATAGTCCACCCGGGTGGGCTCGGCGTCGGGGCGCTCTGCGACGAACCGGTTTACGCCGACCACGACCTCCTCGCCCCGCTCGATCGCCAGCTGAGCGCGATAGGCGGAGCCGGCGATCTCCTCCTGGACGAACCCCTCGGCGATCGCCTGGGCTGCACCGCCGCGCCGCTCGACGTCCCCGAGCAGCGCCCGCGCGCGCGCCTCGAGCTCCGCGCTCAACGCCTCGACGTAGTAGCTGCCCGCCAGCGGGTCGGCGGTGCGCGCCGCACCCGATTCGAACGCCAGCACCTGCTGGGTGCGCAGCGCCAGGAGCGCCGCCTCCGCCGTGGGGAGCGCCAGTGCCTCGTCGTAAGCGTTGGTGTGGAGCGATTGCGCGCCACCCAACACCGCCGCCAGGGCCTGGACCGTGACGCGCACCACGTTGACCAGCGGCTGCTGCGCGGTGAGGGTCGAGCCGGCCGTCTGGATGTGGCAGCGGAGCCGGCACGCCTGCTCGCTCACGCCGAACTCCCCTCTGAGCAGCGTGGCCCAGAGACGGCGGGCCGCGCGGAACTTCGCGACCTCCTCGAACAGGTCGTTATGGGCGGCGAAGAAAAAGGAGAGGCGCGGCGCGAGGTCGTCCACCGCGATCCCGGCCCGCACTGCGCGCCGGACGTACTCGAGCGCGTCGGCGAAGGTGAACGCGAGCTCCTGAACCGCCGTCGCCCCCGCCTCACGCATGTGATAGCCGCTGATCGAGATCGGGTTGAAGCTCAGCTCGCGCTCGAGCACGAAGCGGAACACGTCGGTGACCAGGCGCAGGCTCGCGTCCGGCGGGAAGATGTACGTCCCCCGCGCGATGTACTCCTTGAGCACGTCGTTCTGCACCGTGCCCCCCAGGGCGCTCGCCGGCACCCCCCGCTCTTCCGCGACGACCAGATACATGGCCAGGAGGATCGGCGCGGTGGCGTTGATCGTCATAGACGTCGTGACACGATCGAGGGGGATTCCATCGAGGACGCGCGCCAGGTCGTCCACGGTGTCGATCGCGACTCCCACTCGCCCCACCTCGCCTGCGGCGCGCGGGTGATCGGAGTCGTACCCCATCTGCGTGGGCAGGTCGAAGGCGACCGACAGCCCGGTCTGTCCGGCGTCCAGGAGCTCGCGAAACCGCGCGTTCGTCTCCTCCGCCGTCCCGAAGCCGGCGTACTGGCGCATCGTCCAGGGCCGGCCCCGATACATCGTCGGGTGGATGCCGCGCGTGTACGGGAAGGCGCCCGGCGCGCCGAGGCGGCGCCCCAAATCGGCGGGAAGATCGTCGGGCCCGTAGGCTGCCCTGATCGGCACGCCCGAGCCGCTGACGGGCTCGCTCACGGCGGCGCGTCCGCCAGCATCGCCTCAGCCAGCCGCACGTCGTCCCTGCTGCCGACATAGAGCGGGGAGCGCTGATGCAGCTCTTCGGGCGCGACGTCGAGGATCGCGCACCCGCCGTCGGACGCGTAGCCGCCGGCCTGCTCGCAGATGAGCGCCAGCGGTGCGCACTCGTAGAGAAGGCGGAGCTTGCCGCGCGGCGACTTGACGTCCGCCGGATACGCGAACACCCCTCCGGCGAGGAGGTTGCGGTGGAAGTCGGCCACCAGCGAGCCGATGTAGCGGGAGTTCTTCCCCGCGTAGTCGCTGTCGAGCCCCTTGTAGCGCTTGACCAGCGCCTGCACCCGCGGATCCCAGCGCGGGAAGTTGCTCTCGTTGACGCTGTAGTACATCCCGACGGGCGGTGTCGCGATGTTGGGATGCGACAGCAGGAACTCGCCGATCGTCGGGTCATAGGTGAAGCCGTGCACCCCGTGGCCGGTGGTGTACACCATCACGGTGCTCGAGCCGTACAGCACGTACCCCGCCGCCACCTGCCGCCGGCCGCTCTGCAGACAGTCCACGAGCGTCCCCGGTTCGCCCTGCTGCGTGACCCGCCGGTGAATGGAGAAGATCGTCCCGATCGAGACGTTGACGTCGATGTTCGAGGAGCCGTCGAGCGGATCGTACAGCACCGCGTACTTGCCGCTCGGATAGCCGGCGGGCGTCGGGATCGGCGCTTCATCCTCTTCCGAGGCGAGCACGCAGACGCGGCCGGTGTGGTGCAGCGCGTGCTTCATCGTCTCGTTGGCGAACTCGTCGAGCTTCTGCACGACTTCGCCCTGCACGTTGATGGAGCCGGAGGAACCGAGGATGTCGGCGAGCCCGGCCATGCGCACGTGGCTGTTGATGATCTTCGCCGCCAGCGCGATGTCGTACAGGAGGTTGGAGAGCTCGCCCGTCGCCTCCGGGTGCAGCCGCTCCTGGTCCATGATGAACCGCTCGATCGTGACCACTCGAGCCAGCTTCGAGTTCACCGCTGCCCCCGCGTGATGAGAAACGAGGTATCGCGCGCGCCCGCGGCGCGCAGCATCACCGACCGGCCGTCGGTCTCGATCACGACCTCCCCCGCGCGATCCGTACGGTAGGAGCGGCACCCCGAGGCGGCGAGCCCGCCCAGCGTCGCACGGTCGGGATGCCCGTACCGATTCGGGCCGACCGATATCACGCAAATAGCGGGCCGCAAGGCGGCGAGCCACGACGGGCCGCTCGCGCTCCGGCTCCCGTGGTGTCCCACCTTGAGCAGCGTGACCGGCCCGATCGCCCCGCGCAGCACCGCCTCCATCGGCAACCCCGCGTCGCCCGGGAAAACAGCCCGGAACTCGGCATACTCCACGGTCAGAACCACCGAGTTCTCGTTCGCCGGCATGCGGCGCCGCAGCCACGAGCCGTCGGGGTGCCAGACCCGCAGGGTGACGCCGTCCACCTCCAGCCGGTCCCCCGCGCGGGCTCGGCGCCAGCGAGCGCCGTTCTTGGCCACGCTCGCGAGCCAGCTCCGGTACGCCCGTCGTCCCAGCGGCTCGCCCGGCTCGAGCACCAGGTCCGCGCGGTAGGCGCGGAGCACGGCCGGCAGACCTCCGAGGTGATCGGCGTCCCCGTGCGACGCAACCACCACAGCGAGGCGCTCCGCCCCCTGACGGCGCAGAAACGGGACTACGCGCCGCGCTCCGGCATCGTAGCCGACGGTCCGCGGACCACCGTCAATCACGAGCCAGCGGCCCGCCGGCGTCCGGAGGACCGCCGCGTCGCCCTGCCCGACGGCGAGAAAATGTAGCGCCAGCCGGGCGGGCCTGTAACCCGAACGCTCGCGCCTGAGCTCCGGCCACCATAGCGCTGCGGCGAGACCAACCAGGCCGGCGAGCCCGACCCGGCGAATCAGCGCGATGCGCCAGGCACGCGGCGTGTGCGCGTCGTCACCCCCGCGGAGCATCGTCCATGCCACGAGGCCGAGCACCCCGGCGCCGAGCAGGCGGCGCTCGAACGACACCGTCGCCAACGGCAGCGCGCCCGCCAGCCGCGTGACCCAGTCGAGCAGGTCCAGGCCGAGGCCGGCGGCGGCCGCGGCGCGCACCGCCAGGCTCTCCGCGCCGGGGAGGGGCACCGCGCCAAGCGCGAGGGCAAGCGCCAGTGCCGGCATCAGGGCTGCGGCGAGCGGGATGGCCGCGAGGTTGGCGACCACCGCCGCCGGGGACATGGTCCCGAACGCGAGCACGCTGACCGGCGCGGTCGCCAGCGTGGCTCCGAGGGAGACGACGCCGGGCTGCGCCGCGCGGATCCAGCGCCGCTCGCGAGCCGAGGCGGACGCCGCCGCGGTGCGGCGCCACCAGCGCGCTGCGGCGACGCAGCCCCACGCCCCCGCGAAGGAGAGCCACGGCCCGGCGTCGAAGACGGCGAAGGGATCCAGCACCACGACGACGATCGCCGTCGTGGCCAGCGCGGCGTACGCGACGGGTGGCCGCTGCCGGACGTGGGCCCAACACCACAGTGCCACGAGTCCGGCCCCGCGCACGGCGGGCGCAGGGAAGCCGAGCAGCCACACGTACCCGGCCACGAGGGCCGTGCCCGCAACCCGCGCGGTGGCGAGCGGCACGCGCGCCGCGCGAAGCAGCAGGATCAGCGCCGCCGCGAGCAGGCCGACGTGGAGGCCCGAGATCGAGAGCAGGTGGGCGATCCCCGCCCGCGCGAATCGCTGCCGGATTTCGACCGGGATCTGCTCCCCCGGCCCGATCGTCAGGGCGGCGGCGAGCCCCGCGCGATCGGGGCCGAAGAGGTTGGCGAGACGGCGCTCGGCACCCAGCCTCAGCCGCGCGCGCACCCCGGGCGGCGCGGCGATGGGACGCAGGCGCAAAACGACCAGCCGCCCCGCACGCGATGGCCGCACGGGAATGATGGCCGGCCGGCGGGGCGCCTCGCGGTGCCAGGTGCCGACGACCGCCAACACGGCCGCTGGCGCGTGAGGCACGCGAGGCAAGACGAGCGAGATGGATCCGCCGCACGCCGCCGGCGCCAGTACGCCGAAGCTCC
>JACQVG010000013.1 GCA_016209905.1 Gemmatimonadota bacterium
AACGGGGTGTTCCTCGGAAGCCTGGTTCCTCACATTTCGTATGGTGTCGTACTGGGGCTGCTCCTGGAGCGGTACGTGGCCCATCGCGGCACGATATTCGGCTTGGTGCGCGCGCTCGCGCACCGGCCAATCGCCGGCATCCCTCCGGAGAGCGCCGATGTGGTCCGCTGAGACCGCCTCCGCTAAGACCACAGTCGCGGGCGAGGTCAACGAATGAAAGGGGAGACGATGAGCGACATGCGCGAGTTGACCATCGAAGTCAGCGGCATGACGTGCGACCACTGCGAGCGCTCGGTTGCGAAGGCATTAGAGACGGTGCCCGGAGTCGAGCAGGTCCTGGAGGTGAGCCACGCCGGCGCCCTGGCGCGCGTCAAGGCCGGTCCAGAGGCGACTTCCGACCGCATCGAGGGGGCCGTCGCGAAGGCCGGCTACCGCGCGCGCGTACGGTCGCCCGGCGGTGCGGCGGCGCCTGTGGTGGTGCCGAGTCGCGGCGCCGACTTCGACCTCTTGATCGTGGGCGGCGGCTCTGCCGGGTTTGCCGCTGCGATCAAGGGCGCGGATATGGGGGCGCGCGTTGCGATGGCTGAGGCCGGCACCTTGGGTGGCACGTGCGTCAACGTCGGCTGTGTCCCTTCGAAGACGCTCATCCGCGCGGCCGAGGTCCAGCACCGGCGCTCACATCACCCGTTCGATGGGATTCCCGCGGGCGACGGCCGGCCCGACTGGGCGCGCGTGCGCGGGGAGAAGGACCAGCTTGTCGGCGAGCTCCGGCAGGCCAAGTACCGGGACGTGCTGCGCTCCTACGAGGCGATCACGCTGTTCGAGCAGCGGGCGACGCTGACGTCGGGCCGGTCGGTTCGCCTGGCCGACGGCCGGACCCTCACGGCCGGCAGGATCCTCATTGCCACGGGCGCCTCGCCCTGGGCGCCGCCGATCCCCGGCCTCGCCGAGAGCGGGTACCTCGAAAACGCGAGCGCGATGGCGCTCGACCGCCTGCCGGATTCGCTGATCGTGATCGGGGCGAGCGCGGTCGGGCTCGAGCTGGCCCAGATGTTCGCGCGGCTCGGCGTGCGCGTGACGGTCCTGGAGGCCTTGCCGCGGGTCGTTCCGGCCGAAGATCCGGCGATCGGGGAGGCGTTGGGCGACTTGTTGCGTGCCGAAGGACTGGATGTGCGCACGGGCGTCGCCATCGAGAGCGTCAGCCGCGCGGACGACGGCTACTCAGCCCGCTTCCAGGAGGAAGGCGAGGCCCGTGCCGTCCGGGCCGACCAGCTGCTTGTGGCTGCGGGGCGCCGGGCCAACACGAGGGGATTCGGCCTCGAGGATTCGGGCGTGACGCTTGGCAAGAACGGTGAGATCGTGGTCAACGAGTTCCTCGAGACGGCGAACCCGGGCATCTACGCGGCCGGCGACGTCATCGGTGACCCGATGTTCGTGTACGTGGCGGCCTATGGCGGGGCGCTGGCGGCGGAGAACGCGCTCGGGGGGAACGTCCGTCACTACGATCTTGCGGCCTTGCCCAAGGTCACGTTCACCGATCCGGCGGTCGCGTCCGTTGGGCTCACCGAGGATCAGGCACGGGCCGCGGGGATCGAGCCCCTCGTCTCGAAGCTCCCGCTCGAGCACGTGCCGCGCGCCCTCGCGGCGCGCGACACGCGCGGGTTCGTCAAGCTGGTCGCCGATGCTGCCACCCGGAAGATCGTCGGTGCGCACATCCTCGCGGCCGAAGCGGGCGAGATGATCACCGAGCCGGCGCTCGCGATCAAGCATGGGCTCACGATCGAGGATCTCACGGGCACCTTCCACCCGTACCTGACCCTCTCGGAAGGGATCAAGCTTGCGGCGCAGACCTTTGACAGGGACGTGGCGAAGCTCTCGTGCTGCGCGGCGTAGCGTGGGACCCGGTGGGCGCCGCTCCGGCGGTACCGTGTCCTGCCGCAGCGTTCAGGGCCAGGGAACGCGAGTGACGCTTAGCCTCCCGTGCCCGGGAGTGGGTGAGTGCGGAGCGCTGCGGTAGGCCTCGATGCGATACCTGGTTTTGTGTGGCGGCGGGAGCCGAGGCGCCATCGAGGTGGGCTTCGCGAAGGCCCTGTGGGAGCGGGGCGTCCGCTTTGACGGGATCGTGGGCAGCTCCGTCGGGGCGCTCAATGGCGCCTTTCTTGCTGCCGGCGGCAGCCCCGAGCAACTGGCGGACATCTGGCGCACCCTCCGCTTCAAGGACGTTTTCCGCTTCAACTGGCGGCTCCTGGTGCGCGGCGTCCGGGCGCGGTCTATGTTCACACTGGGGCGAAGCCTGCGGTCGTTGATCGATCGGCTGGGTGTCCGCCGGTTCGAGCAGCTCTCGATTCCCCTCGCGGTGGTCGCCACGGACCTGGCCACCGGCGCAGCCGTGGTGATCGATAAGGGTTCCCTCGCACCGGCACTTGCCGCGAGCGTGGCCATCCCCGGGCTCCTCAGCCCGGTGGTGCTGGGCGGCCGCTGCCTGGTGGACGGGAGTCTCTCGGCGGATCTGCCCGTCGCCGAGGCTGTGCGTAGGGGTGCTTCGGAGATCTGGGCCATGCGATGCGCGTGCTGCGCCAGCCCGAAATATCGGTTCGACTCGCTCACTTCGATCATCGCACAGGTCTTTGGTCTGGCGGTCGATCGGACGAGGAGAGAGGCCGAGGTCGCGCGGCCTGGGGTCGTGGCGCGCGTGTGGTCGGTGGAGGCCGAGCTAGATGTTTCCAGTCTGGACTTTTCGGCGACCGCGGCGCTAATCACCGCAGCGTACGAGGAGACGAGCCGTCGGCTCGACCGGCTTGGCTTGGCTGGAATGGATGTGGCCACCGTCGCGGTGCCTTAGCGCGGTCCGACGAGAATGCCGCAACCCCTCATGACCGCTGCGGTGGAGTCCTCGTCGTATTGGACCGCCTACTGGTGGATGCTCCCGGTCGGCGTGCTCATCTGCTCGACGGCGTGCGCTGCCTCGGTGGAGGGGGCGACGATGTTCACTCCGCTGTTCGCGCTCGGGTTCCCGCTCATCGGGGCGTCGGCCCTCACCCCAGGACAAGCGATTGCCACGGCGCTGATCATCGAGTCCGTGGGCTACTCCAGAGCGGCCAGCTCATGCTGCGACTCGGCTGGCCCGGCCGCGTTGCCGTTGGCACCGGCGTCGGTGTCGTGCTCCCGACCGTCGTGACGGCAGGCGCCGTGCAAGCGGTAATGCTGCAGCGCACCGATCTGGGGATTCCGTGGAACCTGGTCGTGTGGACCGTCCCAGCCGTGCTCATCGGCGGTCAGCTGGGGCCGCGGTTGACAGCGCTCGTCCCCGAACGGCAGTTGAAGCGCGGGGTTGCGGTGCTATTCGCCCTGCTCGGGACGGTCATCACGCTGTCCACCGTTGTACGGCGACTTACCGGCTGAGTTAGCGGGTCGACGGGACATCCCAGGCCTCCGGGTGGCCCCTCGCCGGCGGGTCAGACGCGGTTCACCGGGAACCCGGGTGGCGACGACGCGGTTGTGTGGAGTAGCATGACCGACGCGCTCGAGACGCTCCGCTCCGCCCTGACCGCCGAATACGACGTGCTCGGCGAGATCGGCCGGGGCGGCATGGCCACGGTGTACCTCGGCTTGCAGCGGCACCCCAGGCGCAAGGTCGCGATCAAGGTCATGAACCCGGCGGTTCCGAGCCCGACGGCGCGGGACCGCTTCCGCCGGGAGATCGAGCTGGCCGGCCAGCTCTCGCACCCCCATGTCGTCCCGATTTTCGCGGCGGGCGGGGCTGGGGACCTCCTCTACTATGTGATGCCCTACATTGAGGGCGAGGCGCTCCGGGCGCGTTTAGAGCGCGACCCCAGGCTCGGCCTCGAGGAGATCCTGCACTTCACCCGCGATGCGGCCGACGCGCTGGCGTACGCCCACGCCCACGGCATCATCCACCGCGACATCAAGCCGGAGAACATCCTCATCTCCGAAGGCCACACCATGGTGGCGGACTTCGGGCTCGCCAGCGCGTGCGACGCGTGTGGGTTCGAGCGGCTCACCATGCCCGACAAGGTCATGGGTACGCCGGGCTACATGAGCCCCGAGCAGGCCATGGGAAGCGCCAAGTCGGACGAGCGCACGGACATCTACAGTCTGGGCTGCGTGCTCTACGAGATGCTGGTGGGCGAGCCGCCGGCGACTTGGCCCGACCGCTCCTCGGCCAGGAGCGGCCGCATGACGGACACGCCTCCGGAGCACCGGCGCTCGCTCGACCTGGTGCCCCGCGAGTTCGAGCGGGTGCTGGCCAAGGCGTTGGCGAAGGAGCCGGAGGATCGGTTCGCCACGGCCGCCGAGTTCCATGCGGCGCTGACGAGCCTCAGTGTGAGGCCGGCGGCGGCTCGGCCGGGGCGTTTTTGGCGCGTGGCGGTCGTGGTTGCGACGGCGGCGCTGGCGCTGGCCGGGGCGCTTGCGCTCATCCTGAGCCGCTAGACTGCCGACGTGCCCGGGACTCCTTCCGCCGACGGCGCGGCCCGCCGCATGAGATCGTTCGACGCGATCGTGATCGGGTCCGGTCAGGAATAAGCCATGTCGGTTAGAAGCCGGCAACGTGTCTGGACCATGAGTGCACGCGCTACGCAATTGCGCGAGAAGGATCCGAATCCGGTCGTCGAGGAATACGCACGAACTGCGCCGGATTACGACACGAAGTGGTCGTTCTAC
>JACQVG010000018.1 GCA_016209905.1 Gemmatimonadota bacterium
AAAAAGGCCGGCTTCCGCATCGCCCGCCAGGGCAAGCACATCGTGATGACGGACGGTGTGCGTATCCTCACGATCCCGCGCCACAATCCGATCAATGCGATCACTACGGGCGGCATCGTGCGCGACGCCAGCCTGAGCATCGAGCAATTCCGCCAGCTTCTCTAGGACCGGGCTGCCGTCTAACGTGAGCGGCATAAGCTGCAGCGCGGCCGACGACTGGGCAAGTGAGTCGAGCGCGACCCCGCACGAGCCGCGCACCTGGGCATGACCGGCCGCGCTGGCAGCTTCATTCGCTTGTTAGGCGCCACCGGACAACTCGGGAGGCTCGGGTAGCTGAGCGTCGTGCCACACCGCAACCACCCAGACCGCGCGCCCCTGGGTGCGATAGAAGAATCGATAAGGAGGCAGCACGACCTCGCGGTGAGGCAGGTCGGGGAACTCCGGGATGCGGCGCCCCGACGCAGCGTACCGCTCGAGTCGGCGCAGAGCCCTCTCGGCTCGCTGCCGGAACCGTCGAGCCGCCAGTGGTCGGTCTTGGGCGATGTAGCCAACAGCCGCTACAAACTGCGCGCGGCCAGCCGGCGTGAACTGAACGCGCACGGGCTAGGCCCGCTGAAGCAACTCGTCGGCCTCAGCCAGCACCGCGTCCAGGGCATGGCCGCGACCGGCCCGTATCTCTTTCTCTCCGCGTGCCAGCAACTTGAGAATCTGACGCTCGCGCTCACCCTGACGGTAGGCATCAATGCTCAGCAAGACGGCCGCCGCCCGACCGCGTTGAGTGACCACAAGCGGCTGCTTCGAGCGGCCGACGCGCTTAAGGGTGCCCGCCGCATCCTGGCGGAGATCCGAAACCGGAATGATGTCGGGTACACGTGCCAACGGGTCCTCGGGCTTTGGTACAACCTAAGGTACTGTTGCTGGTACTGCCTGGCAAGGCCCCGGTGGTGCCTAACTAGTAATTGAACAGAACTATCTAGCACGCCGGTCGAGCATCTCCTCGCAACCTATCGCTCGCCAGAGCGTGGGCGAGAAGCGGTTCAACTCCCCGGCACCAACGAAGATGTGGCTGCGGCGGAGCGAACACCAGCCGGTGATAGACTGCACGAAATCGCGGTTCATCCGCAAGGCCGAGGCCCGGCGGTGGCGAAGGTACGGGTCGGCCATCGCGCCCCAGCCGGAGCTTCGACCGCATGAGGGTCAAGAGTTGCGGATTGAACCACGCGATGGTCCTTGAGGCCAAGCCTCTCCCGAACGATATTCGCTACGAGCACGTTGCCCTCCAAGCAGTCCCGGTTGTCTCGACCAGGACCGGGAATAGCCGACAGGACACGTGCTCTTCAACATTCACGTCCTACGCGGCAGCACGGATTCTCGAGAGGAGCATCATTCCGGAATGCCGATCGGCGACGCCTTCCTCCTCGCGCTGCGCGCGATCTGGGCCCACAAGCTCCGCTCGTTCTTCACCCTGCTCGGCATCATCGTCTCCGTGGCGTTCCTGGTGGCGGTGCTCGCGATCATCCACGGGATGAACGCCTACGTCCGCGAGAACATCGTCCAGGCGATCGCCGGCTCGAACACCTTCCAGGTCCGCCGCGATCCGCTGCTCTCCGGGTTCAACTTCGACGAGCTCGAGTGGCGGCGGATCGAGCGCCGCCCCGTCGTCTCGCGCGATGACGCCGAGGCGGTGGCGCGCGCGATCCCCGACGCCAGAGCGGTCGCGATCCAGACCGGCTTCCCGCCGCCGTTCTCGGAGGTCCGGTGGCACGGGCAGTCGGCGGACGGGGTCATCACCCTCGGTATCACCCCCGCGTGGCACCGGATCCAGGAGCACCAGTTCGCCATGGGGCACGGCCTCAGCGACGTGGACGTCTCGCAGCGCCGGCCCGTCGCGGTGATCGGCTGGGACGTGTACACCCAGCTCATGGGCGAGCAGGTGCCGCCGGTCGGCCAACGGGTGCGCGTCAACGGCCACGAGGTCACGGTCGTCGGGGTCGTCGGCCACCGCGGCACCGTGCTGGGCCAGTCGCGGGACAACATGATCCTCCTCCCCTTCCCGACCTTCGAGGGCTTCTTCGGGCGGCGCAAGACGACCGTCGTGTTCGTGAAGATGGCGGAGGTCGGCGAGCTCAGCGGGGCGATGGCGCGCGCCGAGCAGGCGATGCGGGTCCGGCACCGCCTGCGGCCCATGCAGGAGAACGACTTCACCATCGAGGCGTCGGACGCGCTGGTGGGGTTCTGGACCCGGCTCACGTCCCTGCTGTTCGCGATCATCCCGAGCGTGGTCGTCATCGGCGTGCTGGTGGGCGGGATCGTGATCATGAACATCATGCTCATGACCGTGAACGAGCGCACCCACGAGATCGGGATCCGCAAGTCCCTCGGCGCGCGCGCGCGCGACATCCGGCGGCAGTTCCTGATCGAGTCCGCCACGATGGCGCTGATGGGCGGGGCGATGGGCGTCCTGGCCGGGACGCTCTTCGCCTCGCTGATCGCGACCGTGACCCCGCTGCCCGCGAGGGTGAGCCTGACCTCCGTGCTCGGCGCCCTCGCCCTGGGAGCGGCGGTGGGGATCGTCTTCGGCGTCGTGCCGGCCGCGCGGGCGGCGCGGCTCGACCCCGTCGTGGCGCTGCGGGCGGAGACGTGAACGGCCTGCACCGGCTCCGGCTCGCCGCCGAGGGCGTAGTGATCGCCCTCGACGCCATGCGCTCCAACAAGCTGCGCTCGGCGCTCACGATCCTCGGCGTGCTGATCGGCGTGACGACGGTGATGACCATGGCAGCGCTGATCCAGGGGATCAACGACGACATCACCTCGCAGATCGAGAACGCGGGGCCGACGACTTTCTACGTCGTCTGGTGGTGGAACGGGGGCCTCCAGGTCGGGCGGCCGCCCGCCGAAATCCGCCTGCGCCCGTACCTCGTCAAGGCGGAGGCCGACGCCCTCGAACAGCTGCCGGAGATCGAGTACACGGCGATGTACGGGTTCACCAACCAGCGGGTCAGCTACAAGGGCGACCAGACCCGGCCGATCACCATCTACGGCGGGAGCCGCCACGGCCTGGAGATTGACGGCGGGGTCATGGTGGCCGGACGCCAGTTCACGCGCGACGAGGAGCTGGTGGGCGCGCCGGTCGTGGTGCTGTACGAGGAGGTGGCCGACCGGCTCTTCGGTCCCTCGATCCCGCTCGGCAAGGTCGTCCAGATCGGCACGCGCGGCTACCGCGTGATCGGCATCTACCGACGACCCGACAACCTCTTCGCCTCCGACGGACAGAGCGAAGCCGCCGTCATTCCGTTCCAGAGCCTGCGCCACAACTTTAGGTTCCCGGAGGAGCAGAACTCGATCGTCGCGAAGCCGAAGCCGGGCGTCCCCGTGTTCCGGGCGCAGGACGCGGTGACGCGGGAGCTGCGCCGGGTGCGCAACATCCCCGTCGGCGCCCCGAACACGTTCGACATCGTGACCCAGGCGCAGGTGCTCGACACGTGGAACAAACTCACCAGCGTGTTCTTCCTGGTCATGCTGGTGCTGGCCGGCGTGTCGCTGATGGTCGGCGGCATCGGCGTGACCGCGATCATGATGGTCTCCGTCACCGAGCGCACCCGCGAGATCGGCCTGCGCAAGGCGCTCGGGGCGCGGCGGCTGGATATCCTGTGGCAGTTCCTGGTGGAGGCGGCGACGCTGACGGCTCTGGGCGGCACGGCGGGCCTGGTCTTGGGCGGCGCCGTCGCCGCGACGGTCGCGCGGCTCACGCCGATCCCCGCCCAGGTGCCGCTCTGGTCGGTGGTGGCCGCCGTCGGCGCCAGCGTCGCCGTGGGGGTCGGGTTCGGCATCTTCCCCGCCAATCGGGCCGCGAGGCTGGACCCGATCGAGGCGCTGCGCTATGAGTGAGGGAGGCCCGTGAAGCTCGATCTCTTGGCCATCGCCGCCCACCCCGATGACGCGGAGCTGACCTGCGGCGGCACCCTCGCCGCCGCCGCGCGGCAGGGTTACCGCGTCGGCATCCTCGACCTCGTCGCCGGCGAGGCGGGCACGCGGGGCTCGGCGCCGACGCGCGCCCGGGAGGCCGCCCGGGCGGCACGCGCCCTCGGCGTACGGATGCGCGACAACGCCGGCCTCACGGACGCCCATCTCTTCAACACGGACGCCGCCCGGCGCCTCGTCGTCGGCTGGATCAGACGGCTCCGCCCGCGAACCGTCATCCTTCCCTTCCCCGTGGGCCGCCACCCCGACCACCGCGTCGCCTCGGAGCTCGGCCGCGACGCCTGTTACCTCGCCGGCCTCGCGAAGCTCGACGCGCCCGGCAAGCCGCACCGCCCGGCCAAGCTCCTCTACGCCCTGGCCTACCGCGAGGACCCGGTGAAACCCACGTTCGTCGTGGACGTCTCGGCCACGTTCGCCGCCAAGATGCGTGCCATCCGCTGCTATGCGTCGCAGTTCGAGGGCGCTCACACGGCGGGCGAGATCTTCCCCACGGGCCAGCACCTCTACGACCTGATCGTGACCCAGTCGGCCCACTACGGGTCGCTGATCCGGGCGAGGTACGGGGAGCCGTTCTTCACCTACGAAACCGTGGCGATCAGGGACGTCGTCGCGATGGAAGTCCGGTCGCTCTGAATCGTCGGGACGCGAGGTCGCCACCCCGCCGTTCGGTGAGATAGATTACGGCCGTCATGCCCGATCGCCTCTATCTCGACCACGCCGCCACCACGCCGGTCCGGCCGGAGGCGCGCGACGCGATGCTCCCGTTCCTCGGGGACGCCGCGTTCGGCAACCCGTCTTCCGGCCACGCGTTCGGCCGCGCGGCGCGCGCCGGCCTGGAGAACGCGCGGCAGCAACTCGCCGCCGCGCTCGGAGTCCGAGCCCCCGACGTCATCTTCACGTCCGGCGGCACCGAGGCCGACAACCTAGCCGTCCTCGGCGCCGTGCTGGCCGCCCGCCCTTCGCTCGGCGGCGGAGGCGCCGCCCACCTCGTCTCCTCCCCGACGGAGCACAAGGCGATCCTGGGCGCGCTCCACGAGGCCGAGCGCCACGGCGCGAGGGTGACGTTCCTGCCGGTGAACGCGACCGGTCTCGTGGACCTCGCGGCTCTCGACGACCTGCTCGCCGGCCGGGCACCGGGCGGCAGGCCGACGCTCGTGTCGGTCATGTGGGTCAACAACGAGGTCGGCACGGTGCAGCCGGTGCGCGCGATTGCGGACCGGTGCGCTGCGGCCGGCGTGCCCTTTCACACCGACGCGGTGCAGGCCTTCGGCAAGCTCGCGGTGAACCTGGCCGCCGTGCCCGTGAGCGCCGCGTCGCTCTCGGCGCACAAGATCGGAGGTCCGAAAGGGATCGGCGCGCTGGTGGTGCGCGATCGCCGGGCCGTCGGCCCGATCCTCCACGGCGGCGGGCAGCAGGGCGGCCTGCGCCCGGGGACGGAGAACGTGCCGGGGGCGGTCGGCTTCGGGGTGGCGGCCGAGCTGGCGGCCGGGGAGCAGCCGGAGACTCACGCGCGGCTGGGCGCGATGCGCGACGCGCTGGAGACGGCGCTGCGGGAGCGGCTGCCCGACCTGGTGGTGCACGGGGCCGGGGCGGAGCGCGGACCCAACATTCTGAACGTCAGCGCGCCCGAGACCGACTCGGAGGCGATGCTCATGCACCTCGACCTCGCGGGGCTCGCCTGCGCCTCGGGCTCCGCCTGTACGACCGGCGTCGTAGAGCCCTCGCACGTGTTGACGGCCATGGGCGTGCCGCGCGACCTCGCCGTCGGCGCGGTCCGCCTCTCGCTCGGCGCGCTGTCCTCGCCCGACCGGGTCCCGCAGATCGCGGACGCGTTCGCGGGCGTCGTGGCAAAGGTCCGCCGACTGCGCTCGGTCCTGGCGCGGGCCTGAAGCTGTGCCGCTCCCCCGCTGACGCCCCCGGCCCGATGGCCTCCTGATGGCTCCCCGCGTCCTGGTCGCCATGTCCGGCGGCGTGGATTCGTCCGTGGCGGCGGCCCTCCTCGTCGAGGCGGGCTTCGACGTCGTGGGCGTCACGATGAAGCTCTTCTGCTACGCCCGCACGCCGGTTCCCGACCGGCCGTGCTGCTCCCTCGACTCGATCCTAGACGCGCGCGCGGTCGCCGAGCGCCTCGGCGTTCCCCACTACACGCTCAACTTCGAGGATCGCTTCGGGCGGGACGTGATCGAGAACTTCGTGGCCGAGTACGCTCGCGGCCGGACACCGATCCCGTGCGTGCGCTGCAACGCGTTCACGAAGTTCTCCGACTTGCTGGCGCACGCCGATGCCCTCGGCTGCGAGGCGCTCGCCACCGGCCACTACGCGCGAGCGGAGCAGGGCTCGCTCTACCGCGCGCTCGACCGCGCCAAGGATCAGTCCTACTTCCTGTGGGGCGTGCGGCGCGAGGTCGTTCCCAGTTTGCTCACGCCGGTGGGCTCACGGACCAAGGAGCAGACTCGGGGCGTCGCGCGCCGCCTCGGGCTGGTCACGGCGGAGAAGGTCGAGAGCCAGGAGATCTGCTTCGTGCCGACCGGCGACTACGTGAGCGTCCTGGAAGAGCGCCTGCCCGCGGGCGCGGCGGCCCTCGCGCCGGGGCCGATCGTCACGACCCGCGGCGAGACGATCGGGGAGCACGCCGGCTTTGCGCGCTACACCGTCGGCCAGCGGCGCGGCCTCCCCGGCGGCTCGTCCCGGCCGCGCTTCGTCGTGGCGATCCGGCCGGAGACGCGAGAAGTGGTGGTCGGCTCCGCCGACGACCTCGACCGCTGGGATGTCGAATTGCGCGAGCTCAACTGGCTCGCCGATCCGTTGGCCGCGGGCGAGGAGTGCGAGGTCCAGGTGCGCAGCCACGCGCGGGCGGTTCGCGCCGAAGTGCAAGCCGTCAGCGCCGAGGCAATATCGCTCGGGCTGCGTGAGCCGGCGCGCGCCGTCGCACCGGGCCAGAGCGGGGCTCTCTACCGCGGCGACCGCCTCCTGGGCGGCGGCGTCATCGCGTAGCGGGCATGGAAGTCATCCTGATCCGGCACGCGAAGGCCGGAGCCCGAGACCCCAACACCTGGCCCGACGACGACGACCGTCCGCTGACCTCCCAGGGGCGCAGCGAGCAGCGCGCGGCGGCGAGGGCGATGAAGAAGATGGGGATCAAGTTCGACTTCCTCGTGACGAGCCCGCTCGCGCGCGCCAGGCAAACGGCCGAGATCGTGGCCGCAGTCTATGGCTGGGTGGAGCCGCCCCAGCAAGCCGACCAGCTCGGCCACGGCTGCTCGGTGCCGGCCGTGATCAAGCTCCTCGCCAAATTCCCCCCCGACGTGCGGGTGGCCCTCGTCGGCCACGAGCCGGACTTCTCCTCCCTCGCCGCCGCGCTGATCAGCCATTCGGGCCATGTCGGCATCACCCTCAAGAAAAGCGGCGTCGTCGGGATCGAGTTCGACGGGGCGGCCGCGGCCGGCGCCGGGACGCTGATGTACCACCTCAAACCGAGCCAGCTCAGGGCCGTGGGCCGGTAGGCGCGCGTCGGGCCCCCCCCGCCCCCGGGCGGAAGCGCCTGCCGCGTGGTGCACCGCTCGCTCCAGGAAAGCGAAGGCGCCCCGCTGTAGGGGGCGCCTCGTCACTCGACTGGCTAGGCCGCCGCTCGGCTAGTCCCCCCCGACCGGAGTCACCACGATCATGCCGCTCATCTGGCCGTGCGTGGGACCGCAGTCAAACGTGCAGTACCACTCGCGCCCACCGAGCCAGTCGGCGACGAACGTCACCTCGGCCGGAATGCCGGGGTAGGCCGTGACCTCGATGTCCGTCCCCTGCACCCTGAAGCCGTGCGCCGAATCCATCGCGCGCAGCGTGACGTGGACGGTGTCGCCGCGGCTGGCGCGGATGACCTGCGTCAGGTAGCCGCCCATCCTGGCGTCAATCACCACGTCCACACGCTTGGGGCCGGCAACCTCGCTCGCGGTTGCGCTGAGCCGCGCCGCGGCGGCGCCGGGCAGGAGAAGGACGAAGATGAGCTGGAAGATCTTTCGAGTCATGGTGTTAGACTCCATGGCAATGGTACTTTGTGAAAATGTTCACAAGATTTGTGAAAAAAATAACAAGCGCTGGGCGCGTAGTATAGCGGCAACCCTCCGCGAGTGGAAGGGGCTGTCCGGGAAAGGCCGTCTCGGATCGGGGCGCCGGCGCGCGCGGGGCCGCGCAGCCGTCCACCTCACCGCCGTCGGTGAGGCGTGGCCTGCGCCTCGCCTGTAGAAGGGCGCGCCCACCCGCTATATTCGTGCGTCCGCGGACTCGCGCGCATGTCACATCCACCCCGGAGAACAGACGGATGACCAAGGGAAAGGGCGACAAGGCGGCCGCGATGGCTGCCGATGAGGGCTACTGCGTCAAGTGCAAGGCCAGGCGGACCATCACCGGCGCCAAGACGGTCAAGATGGCCAACGGCCGACCGGCCCTGAAGGGCACCTGCTCCAAGTGCGGCACCGGAATGTTCAGGATCCTCCCCCCGAAGTGAGATGACTCGAACCGCCGAGTACCTCGACGAAGTCGAGCGGTGCAGTGCGCGCAACTACAAGCCGCTTCCCATCGTGCTGGAGCGAGGCGAGGCGGCCTGGGTCTGGGATGTGGAGGGCAAGAAGTACCTCGACTGCCTGAGCGCGTACTCCGCGCTCAACCAGGGCCACAGGCACCCGGCCATCGTGAGGGCGGCGAAGGAACAGCTCGACCGGCTCACGCTGACGTCCCGCGCCTTCCACAACGACCGGATGGGGCCGTTCCTGCATCAGCTCTGCGAGCTGGCCGGTTTCGCGAAGGCGCTCCCTATGAACACGGGCGCCGAGGCGGTCGAGACGGCAATGAAGGCGGTCCGCAAGTGGGGCTACCGCGTGAAGGGCGTGCCGGAGGGCAAGGCGGAGATCATCGGGTGCGAGAACAACTTTCACGGGCGCACGATCTCGATCATCTCCTGGTCCACGGAGCCGCAGTACCGCGATGGCTTCGGGCCGCTGACGCCGGGCTTCACTCTCGTTCCCTACGGCGATGCCGCGGCGCTCGAGCGCGCGATCACGCCGAACACGGTCGCGTTCATCGTCGAGCCGATCCAGGGGGAGGGCGGCGTGATCGTGCCCCCCGCCGGCTACCTCAAGCGGGCGCGGGAGATCTGCACCAGGCACGGCATCCTGTTCGTGGCGGACGAGATCCAGACGGGTCTCGGCCGGACCGGAAAGATGTTCGCGTGCGAGTGGGAGGGCGTCCGCCCCGACGCGATGATCCTCGGCAAGGCGCTCTCCGGCGGCCTGTATCCGGTCTCGGCATTCCTGGCCGACGAGGCGGTCATGGGCGTCTTCACCCCGGGGGACCACGGCTCGACGTTCGGGGGCAATCCGCTGGGCGCGGCGATCGGTTGTGCGGCGCTGCGGGTGTTGGTGGAGGAGAAACTCGCCGACCGGGCGCTGGAGCTGGGTGGGTGGTTCCTGGCCGAACTCCGGAAGATCGGTTCGCCGCACGTTGCCGACGTCCGCGGGCTGGGCTTCCTGATCGGGGTCGAGATCAGGAAGGCGAGCGGTGCGGCGCGCCCCTACTGCGAGGCGTTGATGGAGCGAGGCATCCTGGCCAAGGAGACGCACGACCAGGTCGTGCGCTTCGCGCCGCCGCTCGTGATCGCGAAGGCCGATCTCGAGTGGGCTCTCCCCCGCATCGCCGAGGTGCTGGCGATGAGTTTCGAGCCGGCGATGGCGGCGCCCTAGACCGGCCTGAAGGAATCTTCACCCTCGATTCACGGTTGTCCCCCACCGCCCCGTCTACGTTCCGCCGCATCTTATCCGAAGGATCGAGCAGTGTCGGCAGTTCGATTCGTGCCAGCGCTCCTCGCCGTGCTCGCGCTCGCCGCGTGCAACCGGGCGGACTCGGCGGACCGGGAAGAGCGCGAGGAGCGGGCTGAAGAGAACCCACTGATCGAGATGCAGCCGGAGGCGGCGCGGCGCGACCCCCGGACGCAGATCTTCCTCGCCAGGGGCTGCGCGCAGTGCCACGCGATCAGCCGCCTGCAGGTGGTCTCGCCGACCAACGTCGGCCCCGACCTGAGCACCGCGGCCGCCGACGTGCCGCGGCGGTTTGGCGTACAGCTCGACCAATTCCTACGCAGCCCGACGGGCACCATGCAGATCGTGCTCTCGGGTCAGATCCAGCTCTCGGTGCAGGAGCGCGATTCGATCGTCGCCCTGCTCCGCCGGCTCGACACCAACAACCCGTGACCCGCTCACGGGGGAGGCAGCCGACCATGCAGCGCCCCGCAGTGCTTCTCGTCACCGGACTCGTCGCTGTGGCGGGCTGCGGTCCCAGGGGAACCCAGGGCCGCAACGCCCAAATCGCCGACGTGGCCACGGCTTCGCGAGCCACGTACGTCGCGCCCGGCCGGCAGGACGAGTTCTACCTGTTCTATTCCGGCGGCCACTCCGGCCAGGTCTACGTCGCCGGCGTGCCCTCGATGCGGCACATCTCGACCATCCCCGTCTTCGCACCCTACCCGGCGACCGGGTACGGCTTCGACGAAGACAGCCGCCGCATGCTGGGCGAGTACAGCTGGGGCGATGTGCACCATCCCGCCCCGAGCCGCACCAACGGCGACTACGACGGCCGGTGGCTGTTCGTGAACGACAACGCGAACAATCGCGTCGCCCGCATCGACCTCCGGGATTTCAAGACCAAGCAGATCCTGGGTCCGATCCCGAACTCGAGCGGGAACCATGGCTCCTCGTTCACGACCGCGAACACCGAGTACGCGCTGGTCGCCTCGCGGTTCTCGATTCCGATCCCGAAGGGCACGGTGGCGCCGCTCGCGCGCTACGCCACCGACTATCGCGGTATCGTGAGCGGGATCAAGATCGACAGCGCGACCGGCACCATGTCGCTCGACTGGCAGATCGAGACCCCGCCCATGAACTGGGATCTCGCGTCCACCGGCAGAGAGCTCTCCGGCGACTGGGCCGTGTGGAGCTGCTACAACGCCGAGCGCGCCACCGGTCGCCTCGAGGTGACCGCCTCACGGCGCGACCGCGACTACCTCGCCTTCATCAACTGGCGTCGGGCGGCCGAAGCGGCCCGCGCGGGCCGCTTTCGCATGGTGGGCGGCGCCCGGGTGCTGAACCCCCGTGACGTGCCGGGCCTGATGTACCTGATTCCGCTGGCCAAGAGCCCGCACGGCGCGGATTTCTCGCCCGACGGCCGGTACGTGGTGGGCAGCGGCAAGCTCGCGCCCTTCGCCACCGTGTACGACTTCCAGAGGTTCCTCGACGCGGTGCAGCGGAACGACACGGTCGGCAACGAGGACGGGATCCCCGTCCTGCGCTACGAGTCGGTGCGCGTCGCCGAGGTGCCGGTGGGCCTCGGTCCCCTCCACACGCAGTTCGACGCGGACGGGTACGCCTATACGTCGCTGTTTGTCGAGTCGGCGATCGCCAAGTGGCGCCTCGGCCCGTTCGACGGCAACGACTCGGCGCTCGTCGTGGCCAAGATCCCGGTGCACTACAACGTCGGGCACCTCGTCGTCGCGCACGGCGACGCCCGCCATCCGGTGGGACGCTACCTCGTCTCGATGAACAAGCTGTCCCACGGGCGGCATCTCTCCGTCGGCCCGTCGCAGCCGGAGTCGAGCCAGCTCATCGACATCACCGGCAGCGGGATGACGATGCTGTACGAGGCGTACACGGAGCCCGAGCCGCACTACGCCATCCTGATGCAGGCCGGCCTGCTGCGGCCGATCGAGGTCTACCCCCGCGAGGAGAACCGGAACCCCAACGCTATCTGGTCGCCGCAGGAGGCCCGGGTCACCCGCACGGGGAACCGCGTCGACGTGCGGATGTTCGCGGTGCGCACCTATTTCGCGCCCGACAACATCGAGGTGAACCAGGGCGACTCGGTCCGCATCTACGTCACCAACACCGAGCAGAGCACGGACGAGCTGCACGGGTTCGGGCTCGCCGAGTACAACATCAACATCGTGATGGACCCGGGCGAGACGAAGACCGTGGCGTTCCGCGCCACCAAGCCCGGCGTGTTCCCGTTCTACTGCACGAACTTCTGCTCCGCGATGCATCAGGAGATGCAGGGCTACCTCCTGGTCCGGCCCCGGGGCGGCACCACGGTCGCGCAGGCGCAGCGCCGTCGCAGCACGCCGCGGCATCGCGCCGACTGACACCCGAATGGAGCGCGGGGAGCGGCCCGGGGGCCGTTCCCCCCGCCCCGCGGTGAAGACCATGGCTCTACCCGCATCGCTCCAAGGTCCCGGTCGCATCGCCCTCTGGCTCGACGGCACGCTGAACAAGCCTGCCCGCATCGCGATAGTGCTCGCAAGCCTGCTTCTCCTCGTCTCGTTCGCCCTCCCCATGTGGCGCATCACGATGTTCGCCACGCAGTTTCCGGACGGGCTGGAGATGGCGATCTACCCGCAGCGGATTGCGGGCGGCAACGGCGGCCGGGACCTGAGCGAGATCAACACCCTCAACCACTACATCGGGATGAGGACCATCCAAGCCCGGGACTTCGCCGAGATGAGGTGGATTCCGTTCGCCCTCGGCGTCTTCGTGCTCCTGGCGGCGCGCGCGGCGGTGTTCGGCAAGGTGGGCAACGCCCTCGACCTGCTGGTGCTTTTCACCTACTTCGGCCTCTTCTCGCTCGGCTCGTTCTACTACCGGCTGTACAGCTACGGTCACCAGCTCGACGCCGAGGCCCCCATGACGGTGGCGCCGTTCACGCCGCCGCTGATCGGGCACCACCGGCTCGCCAACTTCGATGTCTACAGCTTCCCCGGCCTCGGCAGCGGGCCGTTCCTCCTCTTCGGCGCCGTCCTCGCGGCGGTCCTGGTGGCGGACTACCGGCTGAAGCGGAGGAACCGGGTGGTGGCATGACGCTGCTCGCGGCGCTCCTCGCCCTCGCGGCCGACACGGTCCGCGTGACGGCCGGCGACGCGGCCGCGCTCCGGGCCGCCCTCGACTCGGCGCCCGGCGGCAGCGTGGTCGCCGTCGGCCCCGGACGCTACGACGGGCCGTTCATCGTGACCCGATCCCTGACCATCCTCGGCGAAGGGCGACCCACGCTGGGGGGGCGGAGGCAGGGGACGATCGTGCGGATCACCGCGCCCGACGTCACCCTGCGCGGCTTCCGGCTCGAGGAGGGAGGCCCCGACACCGATCGCGACGACGCCGGCGTGCTGGTGGAGGCCGTCCGCGCCCGCCTCGAAGACCTCGAAATCCGGGACGTGCACCACGGCGTGTATCTCAAGCAGGCGCATCACGCCGTCATCCGCGGGGTGACGATCCGTGGGCGCGCGGCGCTCGGGCCCAATCAACGCGGCGACGGGATCCACTTCTACTTCTCCACCCACGTCTTCGCCGAAGGGAACGACATCGCGGACGTGCGGGACGGGATGTACTTCTCGTACAGCGACACGACGGTCGTTCGCGGGAACCGGGTCACGCGCTCCCGCTACGGTCTCCACTACATGTTCTCGCACGCGAACCGGTTCGAGGACAACCGCTTCACCGCCAGCGCGGCAGGAACCTCGATCATGAACTCGCGAGACGTCCTCGTGCGCGGCAACCTCTTCGCGCACAACCGCGGCGTCGAGTCGTTCGGCCTCCTGCAGCAGACGACCGAACGCGTCACGCTGGAGGAGAACGTGTTCCTCGACAACGGGGTCGGCCTCTTCTTCGACGGCGCCGTGGACGGCGTCGTGCGCGGCAACCTGGTGGCAGGGAATTTCGTCGGCCTCGAGATCTACCAGAGCGCCGAGCGGAACCGCGTGTGGGACAACGCGATCGTCGGGAACAGCTACCCGGCCACCGGGGCCGGCCGGGGCAACGTCTTCTGCGTGAACGGGCGCGGCAACTACTGGGACGACGGCCGGCGGTACGACCTCGACGGCGACGGAGTGAGCGACGTGCCGTTCGAGACGGCCTCGCCGCTGACGGAGCTGTCGCGGGGCAGACCTGCGCTGCGACTCTTCCTGGCGAGTCCGGCCGCCGCCGCGCTGGGCTGGGCCGAGCGAACCTTCCCGGTCTTCGACATCGCGTCCGTCACCGACAGCTGCCCCCTCGCCGCGCCGCCCCGTGATTGGCACGCGGCCGGCGCGTGGGAGGCGCCGCGCGGCGGGAACGGCCCCACCTTGGTAACCGCCGGGGCGACTCTGCTGCTCGGCCTCGCCCTGCTGCTCCGGGGCGCACCGAGGGGGAGGGGGCGCGCATGATCTGCGTCGAGCGGCTGACCAAGCGCTTCGGCTCCCGGGAGGCCCTGCGCGACGTCTCCGTCTCGGTCGCTCCCGGCGAAGTGGTGGCCGTCGTCGGAGCGAACGGCGCCGGGAAGTCCACGCTGCTCAAAGCCGTGGTCGGGATCGTCCGGCCCAGCGGCGGACGCATCACGGTGGGCGGCCACGACGTCGAAGCCGAGGCCGTGGCGGCGCGCCGTCTCGTGGGGTACGTGCCCCAGCGGCTCGCCTTCCCCGACCACGTCACGCCCCACGAGCTGTGTCGCCTGGTCGGCACGCTCCGGGGCGTGGGGGCATCCGACGCCGACGCCGGCGCGACCCTGGACGCCGTGGCGCTCGGCGAGCGCGCGCGCTCGGGGGTGCGGGACCTCTCCGGAGGCCAGCGGCAGCGGCTGTCCCTCGCGCTCGCCCTGGTCGGCGCGCCGCGCGCCCTCGTTTTCGACGAGCCGTCCATCTCACTCGACGCCGACGGGGCGGAGGTCGTTCGCGCGGCGATCCTCTCCGCCAAGACCCGAGGTGCGGCGATCCTCTTCGCGACCCATCACCAGCACGAGGTAGCGGCGCTGGCAGACCGTGTCGTGGTGCTCAGCCACGGGCAGGCGGTGGCCCGGGCCGGGGCCGCCCAGATTCAGGGGCCGGGCAGTTTTGAAGCGTTCTATCGCGACGCGCTCCGCCGTGAGGTGTCCCGTGCGGCGTAGCCGGCACCGCCCTGAGGAGCGGCCGTGACGACCGTCGCCGAGCCGGCGCCGCTCAGCTTCGCCCGGCCTAGGGCGATCCGGCCGCTCGGCCGCCAGCTGGCGGCGCTCGCCCGCTACGAGCTCGCCGTGGAGATGCGGGGCAGAATCCTGCCGGTCTTCGCCGTCGGCTTCGCGCTCGCGGCGCTGGCGGTCGCGCTCGTGGGTATGTCGGCGGGCGGCACGATCCTCGTGCAGGGATTCGGCCGGACGGCGGTCAGCCTGCTCCAACTCTCCCTCTGGGTCGTCCCGCTGGTCGGGCTGGCGGTGAGCGCTCTCGCCGCAGCCGACGGCTACGACATGGAGACGCTGGCCGCGCAGCCCATCGGCCGGGGCACCCTGGTCGTGGGCCGCGCGCTCGGGCGCTTCGTCGCGCTGGGCGCGGCGGTGGCGGTCGGTTACGGCGTGGCGGGCGTCGTGATCGCGGGGGCGGCCGGGACGGGCGACGCGCTGCGCTACCTCGGCCTGGTGGGCGTGGCGGTCGCGCTGGCGGCAGCGAGCACCAGCCTCGGCACGCTGGCGGGCGTCGCTGCGCGCACCCGCACGCGAGCGCTGGCGCTCGCCGTCGGACTGTGGTTCGTCCTCGCGCTGGGGTTCGACCTGGCGGCCATCGCCGCGCTCGGCGTTCTGCCGCGCGCCCAGCTGACCTGGTGCCTGTCGGGGCTCCTCCTCCTCGACCCGGTGGATACGGCGCGCGCCATCGGCGTGGGTCTCCTCGGTGCGGAGGCGATCGCCGGGCCGATGGGCGCGGCGCTGCGGCGTGTCCTCGGTCCTTGGGGTCTCTTGGCGTTGTGGGTGGGGCTCGCGGCGTGGACGGCGCTGCCGCTCGCCCTCGCGGCCCGCCTCTTCGCGCGCCGTGACCTCTAGGCCAGGGAGGCTTCGCTCGGCTTTGGCGCCCCCGTCGCGGGGAGCCGAGTATCGTGACTTGACGTCGCCGGGGGTGGAACGGGAATGGAGCGGGGCCCCGGGACAAGGAGTGGGCGCGATGACGTGGAACCCCATCATCGTCGGCGTGGACGGCTCGCAGGAGTCGGTGCGGGCGGCGGTCATCGGATGCGCGGTGGCGAAAGCGGCCGGCACGGACTGCCAGCTCGTCCACGCGGTGCCCGACTACTGGGGGGCGACCTGGATGCCCGAAGTCGCGGGCGACCCGGCGGAGTTGAACGAAGCGTTGAGAGGCCACGCCCGCACGCTGCTGGTGAGCGCGCTGGAGGGAAGCGTGCCGAGCCGGCTGCTGCGCAACCTCGACGTCCGCGTCGGCCGGGCGCCGATCGTGCTGGCTCACGTGGCGGCCGAGCGTGGTGCCGGGCTGGTGGTGCTGGGCGGCAAGCACCACAAGGGCCTGGGCCGGCTGGGCAGCAGCACGCTGCAGCACATGGTGCGCACCTCCGACGTCCCGCTGCTCGCCACGGACGGCACCTCGGGAACCGTCGAGCGCGTGCTCGTAGCTGTGGACCTCTCGTACGCCGCCAGGCCTGCCATCGAGGCCGGTGAGCGGTTCGCCAAGCTGTTCGACGCGCAGCTTCGAGTCATGCACGCCGTCGAGCCGGTCCCGGTGATCCCGGGCTTCCCGCTGGACATCGGCGACGACGACTGTTACCGCAGCGTCGAGCGGCTCCTTGAGATGACGGTGTGGCCGCTCGTCGAAGCGCCGGGAGCGGAGAAAGTCGTGCGGCGGGGGCGGGCGGCCGCGGTCATCGTCAGCGAGGTGACCCAGTGGCGGGCGGACCTCGTGATCGTGGGCTCGCACGGGAAAGGGTGGGTGGACCGGCTGCTGATCGGCAGCACGTCGGAGCGGCTGCTCCACCTCCTGCCTACGCTCACGCTCGTCATCCCGGTCGCCAGGCCGAGCGATGCCGGCCCTCTGCCGGCGGTCGCGCCGCCGCCGGCCGGCACGGCGAGGTAGCCGGACCGCCGCCCTAGACGTAGGTTTCGCGCGGACCCCCGCGGACCCCCGCGGCCGCTCGCGCCGAGGACCGGTTGCCTTCCCACCGCACCGCCGGAGAGCCGCTGACCTCCGACCCCGACACCTTCCGCATCCGGGAACGGTTCGAGCGGCTGCTCGCAGCCGGGATCTCCATCTCCTCCGAGCGCTCCCTGGACCGCGTGCTCCAGCAGGTCGTGGACTCCGCGCGCGCGGTCGTCGAGGCGCGCTACGCCGCCCTTGGCATCCTGGGCGAGGACGGCGCCACGCTGGTGCGCTTCGCCGCGTCGGGCCTGAGCGAGGCCGAGCGGGAACGAATCGGCGCCTGGCCGCGCGGCCGCGGGCTGCTCGGGGCGGTGATCCGGGATCGGAAGCCGCTGCGCATCGCGGAGATCGGCGCCCATCCGGAAGCCTACGGCTTCCCCGCCCACCATCCCGCCATGCGCTCGTTCCTCGGCGTCCCCGTCGTCGGGCGCACGGGACCGGTCGGGAACCTGTACATGGGCGACAAGATCGGGGCGCGCGAGTTCAGCGCGGAGGACGAGTCCATCGCCGTCCTCCTGGCGGCCCAAGCGGCGGTCGCGGTGGAGAACGCCCGACTCTACGACGAGACGGCCCAGCTGCTGGGCAGGGTGCAGGCGATGCAGCGCCAGCGCGATCAGTTCTTCGCCATGATCAACCATGAACTGCGCAACGCGCTGACCGGTGTGTACGGATGGGCCGAGCGGCTGCTCCGCTCCCATTCGGGAAGGGCGGCCGCCCGCGCGGCGCGGGAGGTCTACGAAGGAGCGGAGAGGGCGGTCACGCTGATGAACAACCTGCTCGACCTGAGCCGCCTGGACGCCGGGAAGGTGCAGGCGGTGTGGCGCCAGGCCGCGCTCCGCGACGTCGTCGAGCGCGCCCGGGCTCTCGTCCAGCCGGCCGCGGATGCCAAGCGGATCGCGCTGGAGGAGGAGTTCCCGGAGCCCTCGCCCCGCTGCCGCACCGACACCATGCGCTTCGAGCAGATCCTGGTGAACCTGTTGAGCAACGCCATCCGCCACAGCCCGTCCGGCGAGACGGTCGCCGTCAGGGTCGAGACCACGGCGGACGAGATCCTGGTGCACGTCATTGATCGCGGGCCCGGCATCCCGCTCGAAGCGCAGGGCAAGATCTTCGAGCCCTACATCCGCGTGGACCCGGAGTCCGGCCTGGGCTCGGGCCTGGGCCTGCCCGTCTCGCGCCGCCTGGCGGAGCTGCTGGGCGGCCGGCTGAGCGTGCACAGCGCGCTGGGCCGCGGCGCGACGTTCACGCTGGCGGTTCCGAGCGCTCCGCCCGGCGAATGAACCTTTCTTCACGCCGGGTTTAGCGGCGATTCAGCCGTCGCGAGGTATGGTGCCCGAATGAAGATCCTCGTCGTCGAAGACGATCGCAAAGTCGCCGGGTTCATCGAGCAGGGCCTCCGTGAGGAGGGCTACTCCGTGGACGTCGCCCCCGACGGCGACGAGGCGACGATGCTCGCCCACGTGTACGATTACGACGTGATCGTTCTCGACGTGATGCTGCCGAAGAAAAGCGGACTGCACGTTGCGGCGGAGCTTCGGCGCGAGGGCCGGGGGACGCCGGTCCTCATGCTGACCGCGCGGGACGCCACGGAGGACATCGTCCGCGGACTCGACGCCGGTGCCGACGACTACCTCACCAAGCCGTTCAAGTTCGATGAGCTGCTCGCGCGGGTGCGCGCCCTCGTGCGCCGCGGCGGCGCGACCCGGACGGAGCTGTTGACGTACGGGCCGATCGAGCTCGACCGGCTGAAGCACAAGGTCCGCGTCGGCGGGAGGGGGCTGGAGCTGTCTCCCAAGGAGTTTCACCTGCTGGAGCACTTCCTCCTGCGCCCGGAGGAGGTGGTGCGTCGCACCGAGCTGTTGGAGAAGGTGTGGGACATGCACTTCGACCCCGAGAGCAACGTCGTGGACGTGCACGTCGGGAATCTGCGGCGCAAGCTTCGGCAGGCCGCCCAGATGAGCCTGATCCACACCGTGCGCGGCGTCGGCTTCCGCCTCCAGAAACCCTAGGCCTCGATGATGGGATCTTCACGCAACTTTCACGCTGCCTTCATCCGGCGCGGGCTAGGCTCGCTGTGACCACCCGAATCGGTGGTCGGTGCGGGATCGCCCCTGAGGAGGGGCCGGCGCTCAAAACGCCGCCGACGGATCGGTTCGCTCGGAGTCACCGGCCGCACGTTCACTGGCTCGCGCCGGTACGAGAACACGAAACCCGGCGACAAACAGGCACTCGAGGAGCGGACGCCATCGGGTCAGGCACGACCCGACCAAAGTGATCGGTCGGAAGAAATGTCCTCCAGCCCCCGCGCTCCCCCGGAGAACGGGGGCTGATCTCTTCCAGCCTCCTAGTATCTCAGCCCCGTCGCGTCCGCGAACTGCTTCAGGATGGCTTCCTGCTCGGCCGAGAGCTTGGTGGGAACCTCCAGGCTGACCTCCACCAACTGGTCGCCCCGCGCGCTGTTCTTCTCGATGCCCTGCCCCTTGATCCGGAACTTGCGACCGGGCTGGGTGCCGGCCGGAATCCGGAGCACGACGTGCTTGCCGTCGAGCGTGCGCACCTTGAGCTTCGTTCCGAGCATCGCCTGGGCGACGTTGATCGGCACCACGCAGTGCACGTCGAGTCCGTCGCGGTGGAAGAATCGGTCGGGCTCGACCTGGAAGGTGATCACGAGGTCGCCCGCTGCCGCGCCGCCCGTCCCGCGCAACCCCTGCTCCTTGAGGCGCAGCTTCGCGCCGGAATCGGCGCCGGCAGGCACCTCGATCATCAGGCGTTTCTCGAGCTTGACGTCGCCGACCCCGTGGCAGGTGCCGCACCGCCGTGACGCGACCCGGCCCTTGCCGCGGCAGGCGGGACACGGTCGCTTGACCGCGAAGCCTCCGTAACCGAACGAGACCTGCCCGCTCCCCTGGCACTCGGAGCAGGCCGTGAGCGTCGCGCCCGGCGCGGCCCCCGAGCCTCCGCAGGTCGGGCAGCCTTCCGTCACGGGCACAACCACCGGCACCTTGCCGCCGAGCGCCGCTACTCGGAACGGGAGGGTCACCACCGTCTCCACGCTCTCGCCCCGCTCGCGCCCGCCGCGCTTCGCCTCGCCGCCGAAGATGGAGGAGAACAGGTCGCCGATCCCGCCCAGACCAGCGTAATCCTTGAGGTCGAAGTCCTCGAACCGCGCACCCGCGCCGCCGCCGGCCGGCCGGCCCGGGGCGCTGCGCGCCCCGAAGCCGGTGAATCCGCCGTAGCGGCGGAGGCGGTCGTAGTGCTTGCGCTTTTCGTCGTCGGACAGGACGGCATACGCTTCGGTGATCTCCTTGAAGCGTTCGCCGGTCGTCCTGTCCCCCCCGCCGGGGCTGGCGTCGGGATGGTGCTTCTTCGCCAGTTTCCGGTAGGACCGCTTGATCTGGTCCTTCGTCGCCGATTCGGCGACGCCCAGTATCCGGTAGTAGTCCTTCTGCTGCGACACCGGCTAGCTCGCCGCTTCGTCTTCGGCCCGCGCCGTCCAGGTCAGCACCGCCACGCGCGCCGGTCTGAGGAGCGTGCCCCGGAAGCGATAGCCGTGCTGGAACACATCGCCGACCGTGTGGTCCGCCTCCGGCGAGGGCGCGGCCAGCGCCGCCACCGCCTCGTGACTGTTGGGGTCGAAGGGCTGGCCGGCCGGATCGAGGCGCTCGAGCCCCGCGCCCTCGAGCACCTTGAGGAGCTTGCGCTCGACGAGCCCGACGCCTTCGTGGAGCGCGGCCGCAGACGTCTGCTCGGGGTCGAGCCGAGCGACGCGCGCCAGGTCGTCCACGACCTCCAGGATGCGCCGCAGCAGCTCCGCCTGCCCCCGGCCCCACGCATCGTCCCGCTCGCGAATCGCCCGCTTGCGATAGTTCTCGAGGTCCGCCGCGGTGCGCAGGCAGCGATCCTTCCACTCGGCCAGCTCGCCGGCGAGCCTTTGGACCGCCTCGTCGGCAGACTCGAGCACCGCCGCGGCGCTCGCGTCGCCCGGTGCCGCCGCCGCGTCACCAGGCTCGTGACCGACCGCCTCGTCCGTCACCGAGTCCGGTGCGGGCGCCGGTTCCGACGCCTCTCCCGCCGGGCCGTCCCCCCGGCCTGCGGTGGCGGGGGAGCCGACATTCGCCGCGCGGCCCTGATGCTTCTTTCCCATGGTGCTCCCAGCTTGCATGGCGCAAGTCTGCGCCTTGAACGATAACGCGGGTGGCAAGGGCCGTGCCACCGCGGACAGCCACGACGGCAGTCGCTAGCGCGGCCCGTCGGATGGAGCCGCAGGCGCGGCACCGTCCGCCGCGCGCCCACGAGGGACGCGCCGGCCGGCCTGGAGCTTCAGCCCACGACCGGCTCGAGCCGCGCCGTGAAGTGCGGAAGCACCGGGCTGCGCGACACGATCCTCAGGCCGCGGACGGCGCCGCGGCCGGCCAGCAGCGCCGCGCACACCTCGGCGACGTAGTCGAGGTGGCTATCCGTGTAGACCCTGCGTGGGACGGCGAGACGCACCAGCTCGAGTTCCGGCCACTCCCACGTCCCCGTCGCCTCGTCCGGCTTGCCGAACATCAGCCCGCCGATCTCGACCCCGCGGACGCCTCCCTCCAGGTAGAGCGCGCACGCCAGCGCCTGAGCGGGAAACTGCTCCTGAGGGATGTGCGGCAGGAAGCGCCGCGCGTCGAGGTACACGGCGTGTCCCCCGATCGGCAGCAGCACCGGGGCGCCGAGCGCCTGGAGCCGCTCGCCGAAGCGTCTCACCTGGCCGACGCGATGCTCCAGGTAGCGTTCGTCGAGTACCTCCTCGAGCCCGCGCGCCATCGCCTCGAGGTCGCGCCCCGCCAGCCCCCCATACGTCGTGAAGCCCTCGATCAGGACCAACATGCTCGACACCCGCGCGGCGAGCGCCTCATCGTTCATCGCGATGAAGCCGCCGATGTTGACCAGGCCGTCCTTCTTCGCCGACATCGTGCAGCCGTCACCCAGGGCGAAGAACGCCCGCGCGATCTCCTCGATCGATCGGCCGGCGCACCCGGTGTCGCGCGTCTTGCAGAGGTATGCGTTCTCAGCGAAGCGGCAGGCGTCATAGTAGAGGGGGATGCCGTGACCGTGGCACCAGTCCGCCGTCGCGCGGGCGTTCCCCAGGGAGACAGGCTGACCGCCTCCCGAGTTGTTGGTGATGGTCAGCATCACCAGCGGGATGCGATCGCGCCCCACCTCGGCGAGCACGCGGTCGAGCTTCGCCAGATCCATGTTCCCCTTGAAGGGGTGATTGACTGTCTGATCGTACGCTTCGTCTATGACGCAGTTGACCGCCACACCCCGGTTGTGCTCGACGTTGGCGCGCGTGGTGTCGAAGTGGATGTTGTTCGGCACTCGGTCGCCCGGCCGCAGCACGGTGCTGAAGAGGAGGTTCTCCGCCACGCGACCCTGGTGGGTCGGGATCACCTCACGGTAGCCGGTGACGCGCCGCACCACGGTCTCGAAGGCGTAGAAGTTGCGGCTCCCCGCGTACGACTCGTCGCCCAGCATCATCGCCGACCACTGGCGGTCGGACATGGCGGAGGTCCCCGAGTCGGTCAAGAGATCTATCGTGATGAGCGAGGCCGGGAGGTTGAAGAGGTTATGCCCCGCCTGCGCGAGGGCCTCGGCGCGCTCGGCCCGCGTGGTGAAGGCCAGCGGCTCGACGACCTTGATCTTGAAAGGTTCCATGTCAGGACGCCCTGCGTCGCGGAGTGTCAGCGCTGAGGACGCGGCAGGACGCGGTCGAGCCACGGCTCGATGTCCGCGAAGGCGCGGTCCCGCTCGCGCTCGTTCAGTACTTCGTGAAAGAATCCTTCGTACACCCGGACCGTGACGTCGCCCGGCAGCCCCACCGCGAACGCCTCCGCCGCCGGACGCGACACGATGCGGTCGTCGCCGGCGAGCAGGAAGAGGAGCGGCACCGTGATCCGGTCTCGCTGGGCGAGGAGCAGCGCCTGGGCGTCTACCGTCTCGCGATACGCCATCGGCGACATGACCTGGTGGCAGAGCGGGTCGCTCTTGACCGCCTCGCCCACCGCAGGGTCGGTGGACAGGTGGGCGAGCTCCACGCCGGTGGAGATCCCGATGGCGGGAGCGAGCCCCGCGAGCCACGAGGCGAGCGTGGTCTTCCAGGCCGGGATGCGTATGGCCAAGACCACCGCGGGGCTGGAGAGAATCGCGCCCGAGAGCCCCTGCGGTCCGGTCTCCAGGTAGCGCAGCGCGATCGCGCCGCCGAAGGAGTGGCCGAGGACGAGCTGCGGCCCCGGCGCCTCGGCGGCCGCGAGCTTCCTGAGCGCCACGACGTCGGACAGAAACTGCGCGAAGCGCGCGACGTGCCCGCGGGGTCCCGGCGACCGGCCGTGGCCGCGCAGATCGAGCGCGAAGACGCTGATGCCGCGGCCGGCGAACCAGCCGGCGACGTGGCCGTAGCGTCCGCTGTGCTCGCCGAAGCCGTGCAGGAGGACGAGGGATGCCCGGTGCCGGCCCTGCGCGCGGGCGCGCCGGAGGGCCAGCCGCGCACCGTCCGCCGCCGTCCAGTGCTCGACCCGGTCGAACTCCCCCACTACAGCGTGCCTGCAGCCACGCGGCGCAGGTAGTTCAGCGCCGCCTGCGCGGCGCGTCGGCGCACGTCGTCGCGTTCGCCGGGGAAGACGTGCCGGAAAGCGCGCACGACGTCGTGCCACAGCACCGCGATCCAGACCGTGCCGACCGGCTTCGCCTCCGTCCCGCCGGCGGGGCCCGCGATTCCGGTGACGGCGATCGCGGCGTCGGCGCCCAGAGCGCGCGCCACGCCCGTGCTCATCTGCCGTACCACCGCCTCGCTCACCGCGCCGTGCTCGGCGATGGCGTCAGCCGCGACACCCAGCAGCCCGAGCTTCACCTCGTCGTCGTAGGCGACGACTGCCCCCAGGAAGACGGTCGAGCTGCCCGGCACCGCCGTCAGGCGTGCGCCGAGGAGGCCGCCGGTGCACGACTCCGCCACCGCGAGCTTCGCGCCCGCCCGCTCGAGCGCCAGGAGGACGACCGCCGCCAGGTCCTCGTCGCCGTCGCCGTACGCGTGCGGAGCGACGACGGCGCGCAGGGCGTCGCCCGCCCTGGCGAGCTCGGCATCGGCCTCGCCGGGCGGGAGCTCCCACGCCGTCAGCCGCAAGTCCACCCCGTCCACCGACGGCAGCGATGCCAGGGTGACCGCCGGCCCCAGCGACATCGCCGCTTCGCGCACCAGGTCCGCGAGCGCCGACTCGGCGACACCGGTCGTGCGGATGGTGCGGGACCGGATGACTCGGGCGCCGCCGCTCCGATCGGCCGGCGCGCTCGCGCGGGCCGGGGCGCCCCGGTCCATCCGCGCCCGGAGCCGCGGGAGCACCTCGCGTTCGAGCAGGGCGCGCATCTCGCTCGGCACGCCGGGCAGGAGCACGGCGAGGCGCCCGGCCTCGTCCTCGATCCACAGGCCGGGCGCGGTGCCCAGCGGGTTGGGGAGGACGGTGGCCCCCTCGGGTACGTCGGCCTGGGAGCGGTTCGCTTCCGGCATGGGAGAGACGCCGCGGCGGCGGTGCTGCGCCTCCAGCGTCGCCAGGATCTGCGGGTCGCGCCGCAGGCGCTTCCCGAAAAGCTGGGCCACCGCCTGCCGGGTGAGATCGTCGTGCGTCGGGCCCAGGCCGCCCGTGACAATCACCGTCCCGCAGCGCTCCAGCGCGGCCGCTACGGCCCCGCGCACCTCCGCCGCCTCATCGGCGACCGTCGCGCGACGGCGCACGCGCACGCCGCTCGCCGCCAGGGCGCGGCCCAAATCCGCCGCGTTGCTGTCCTGGACGAGGCCGAGGACGAGCTCGGTGCCGACGGTGAGAAGCTCGCAATCCATCTACCGGCCGGCGGTCCGGAGGAGCGCGCGGTAGCGGTAGAGATACACGGCGAGCGAGGAGACCGTGAGAACGATGGCTGCGGCGAGGGTCAGCGCGACGACGGCGCCGTGGAACTGGTCCCAGTAGTCGCGCAGCCGCCCGGTCCAGCGCATCTCCACGATGAGATCCTTCCAGGCGAACCACGCGATCGTGGCCCCGATGAAGATGTTCTGGAAGACGGCCTTCAGCTTGCCGGCGCGGCCGGCCGGGATGATCACGCCGCGGCGCCTGGCCTGGAAGCGGAAGATCGTCATCAGAGTCTCGCGCCCCACCAGGAGCACGGCGACCCAGAGCGGCAGGCTGCCCCACCACGGGATCTGATAGTCGGCCAGCAGCGTGGGGTGGCGCGTGATCCAGTAGATCGGGACCAGGGTGGCGAAAAGGAGGAGCTTGTCGGCGATCGGATCGAGCAGCTTGCCGAGGTCGGTGACCTGGTTGCGGCTGCGCGCGAGGTAGCCGTCCGCGACGTCGCTCACGGCGGCGACGACGAAGATCACGAACGCCACGACCTTGGGCCACGAGCCCTGGATGAACGGCAGGAGCGCGATGACGGGGGCCAGCCCGATGCGCGCCAGGGTCAGGACGTTGGACAGGGTCCACATGACCCGGCTCAGCCCAGGGATTTCAGGACGAGCTTGCTGACCGCCTTGAGGGTCTCGAACACCCCGTCACCGGTGATGGCGACGGCCTCGCGCGCCGGCGCCCGCTCCACCCACTCGCCGGTCGGCAACTGCCGGACGAGAAAGTCACCCGGGAAAACCGGGTCCGGCACGGGCGTCTGCTTGTCGGAGTCGGCGACCGGCCAGCCCGGATTCAGCGCTGCCTGAAGCTCCTTGACCGGGGAGGCGTTCGGCAGATCCCGCTTGTTGAACTGGACGACGAACGGGATCTTGGTGAGATCGTACCCGTACTCCCCCATGTTGTCGTACAGGTTCTGCATGGACTCGACGTTCGCCTCCAGCCGCTCGAGCTGGCTGTCGGCGACGAACACGACGCCGTCCACGCCCTTCAGGATGAGCTTGCGGCTCGCGTTGTAGTAAACCTGGCCCGGCACCGTGTAGAGGTGGAACCGGGTCTTGAAACCTCGCACCGTGCCAAGGTCCACCGGGAGGAAGTCGAAGAACAGCGTCCGCTCGGTCTCCGTGGCCAGCGAGATGAGCTTGCCGCGGGACGCCGGGTTCACCCTGCCGAACACATGCTCCAGATTGGTGGTCTTGCCTCCGAGCCCGGGCCCGTAGTAAACCAGCTTGCAGTTGATCTCGCGCGAGGCGTAGTTGATCATCGACATGGTGCGCGCCTCTCAGTCGCCGAACAGCTTGTCGATCTCATCTTCCGCCTCTTTGCTCGCGAAGCCCTCGAGCTTGGTTGACTCCGGCCCGGTCCGATCGAACATCGCCTCGAACAGCTTGCTAAGATCCTCGACCGCGGTCTTGACCTTCAGCCGCACCATGCCCAGCGTCGTGCGGTTGTCGAACAGCGCGACCAGAATCACGCGCCGGGCGACGTCGGCGAGGTACATGGATTCTTTCTCGCCCTGATGGAACAGCGATGAGAACTCCTGCTCGCCGATCATCTTGGCCAGCTGGTCGTTGGCGCTGAAATCGGCTGCGGTGAGGGACGCGAAGGCCTGCGGATCGAATTGGGGGGGCTCGCCGACGCTGGCGACGACCTGGCCGGCGCGGTCCACCAGGAGGAGGCTCTTGACGTTGGTCTCCCGGAGGAGGCCGTTCATGTGAGCCGAAATGGCCTTGGAGTCTTCTTCCCGGAACGACCAGCTGGACGCACCCGGCATCGGCGCCTCGCCTCTAGTCCAGTTTGGCTTCCATGCGGCGCATGATGGCCTCGGCCCGCCGCCGCAGCGACGGATGCTCCTCCCACGCGATGTACTCGCGCAGCACCCGCACCGTCTCGACCCCCGGGTGCCCGCTCAAGTAGCCCAGCGCCGACAGGCGGCGGAGCGGACGGGCCGAGAACAGCGAGGAGCGCCAGCGACCCATCGAGCGCTGCGCCAGCGCGGCGCCGACGACGAAGCCGGCTGCGAGCGACCCCATGAAATACCAGGCGCGGCGCCTCATTCCTGCGCCATCGAATGCCGCGCGGCGATGGCCTGGGCAATCGTCTCGCCGTCGGCGTACTCGAGCTCTCCCCCCATCGGCAGCCCCCGGGCGAGGCGCGACACTCTCACGCCCAGCGGCCGGAGGACTCCCTCCAGGTAGTGGGCGGTCGCTTCCCCTTCGACCGACGGGTTCGTCGCCACAATCACCTCCCGGATCCTCGATCCGTTCCCGACGCGCCGGACGAGCGCCGGAACGCTGAGTGCGTCGGGGCCCACGCCGTCGAGCGGAGACAGCCGTCCACCCAGGACGTGGTAGAGCCCGCGGTATTCGCCGGCCCGCTCGATGGCCAGCACGTCGGAGGCCTCCTCGACCACGCACAGCACCCCGGAGTCCCGTCGGGAATCGCTGCACAGCGCGCACGGGTCCGCCTCGGTCAGGTTGCCGCACTCCGAGCAGGCCCGCACGCGCTCTCCCAGCGCCGCCACGGCGCGCGCCAGCCGGGCCGACTGCTCACGAGGCTGCTTGAGAAGGAAATACGTGAGACGCTGCGCCGTCTTCCGACCGATGCCGGGGAGCTTGGCGAACTCGGCGACCAGCTCCTCGATGGCCGACACGGCTACAACGCGAACGGCAGCGGGAACGGCAGGGCGCCTTGAACCTTCTTGATCTCGTCCTGCGCAATCTCCGCCGCCCGCTTCTGCACCTCTGACACGGCGGCCACCACGAGATCCTCGAGCATCTCGACGTCGCCCCCGAGGAGGCCGGGATCGATTCGAATCTCGCGGATCTGGCCGCGCCCGTCGGCGGTCACGGTCACCATGCCCCCGCCCGCCGAGCCGGTCACCGTCCGCTGCGCCAGCTCGCTCTGAATCGCCGCCAGGCGCCCCTGCACCTGCTGCCCGAACTGCAGGAGCGCGCGAAGATCGGTCATTGGCTACAACCTAGAGTCCGGGCGGGCCGGTGGCAAGCCTACTCCAACAGCTCCAGGTCCAGCGCATCGATGGCACGATCGAGCGCCGGGTCTCGCGCACGCAGCGCCCGCGTTCGCTCGGCCTTGGCGTCGCCGGGCGAGGCCCGCCGCGGCTTCGCGACCGCGGCCCGGGACGGCTCGGGATCGGCGGAGGCCACCGTGACCCGGAGCGGCGCGCCGGCGACGCGGGCGATGACCGCCTCGACCGCCGCGCGGTGGCGGCCGAGTCCCTCGGCGGTGAGTGGGCTTCCGCCCAGCGGCCGCAGGGCGAGCGCGTCTCCCTCGAGGCTGTCCGGGAGGGCGTCCGCGAGTGCTTCGGCCACCAGCATCTTCTTGCCCGTCCGGGCGGCGACGACGATCTCCGGCCACAGCTCGCGCAACGCGTCCAAGGTGAGAGGACCGGACCGGCGCGCGGACGGCCGAGCGGGCTCGGACGCCTCCGGGCCTCGTGGGCCGGGGCTCGCCGGGCTGCGATCGGACAGTGCGCGCGGCGGCGAAGTCGGCTCAGCCTCCTCCGTCGCCCGGGCATCCCGGTGTGCGCCGACCGCCTTCACGAGCTCGGCGATGTCCACCGTCCGGTCCATCAGCGCCCACCGGAGCAGCAGCGTCTCGAGGGCCAGACGCGGCGCGCCACCGCGCCGGATCGGCTCCTCCGCTTCCGCCAGGGCGCGCAGGATGCGGAGCAGGTCGCCGGGGGCCAGCTCGCCCGAGCGCCGCACGACCTCGGCGGCGAGCGCGGCGCTGACGCCGTCCGGCGCGGCGCCGACGCGGGCGGCGAGCGCGGCACGCCACAGGTCGCCGGCTCCCTCGGCGAAGGCGGCGAGATCCACGCCGGCGTCCACCAGCTTGGCGACGAACGGGAACACCTCCCGCGGACGGCGCTCGATCACGAGGGAAAACAGCTCCGCGTAGACCTCGTCCCCCACCAGGCCGAGCACGTCGCGCACCCGGGCGGCGGACACCACGCCGGAACCGAACGTCGTGACCTGCTCCAGGATGGAGAGCGCGTCCCGCACGCCGCCGTTGGCGACGCGCGCGATGAGCTCGACCGCGTCCTCGTCCGCCTCCACCCGCTCCGCGTCCGCGACCTCCCTCAGCCGCTCGGCGATGGCCCGCGGGCCGACGCGCCGAAAGTCGAACCGCTGGAGCCGGCTCATCACGGGAGCGGCGGTGTTCGTGATCTTGTGCGGCTCCGTCGTCGCGAAGACGAAGACGACGCCCGGCGGCGGCTCCTCCAGGATCTTGAGGAGCGTGTTCCACGCCTCGCGCGTCAGCATGTGCGCTTCGTCCACGATGTAGACCTTGAAGCGCCCCTCCTGCGACGCGGCGTACATCGCACGCTCCCTCAGCTCGCGCGCGTCGTCCACGCCGCGGTTGCTCGCCGCGTCGATCTCGACGACGTCGAGGCTGGTGGAGCCGCTCCAGATGCGCCGGCACGACACGCACTCGCCGCACGGCTCGCCGGGCGCCGCAGTCGGCGCGCCCGCGTGTCGGGCATCGCAGTTCAGGGCCATGGCGAGGATGCGCGCCGCAGTCGTCTTGCCCACTCCGCGCGGGCCCGCGAAGACGTAGCCGTGCGCCACGCGGCCCTGCTGCACCGCGCCGCGCAGCGCGCGCGCGACGTGATCCTGGGCGATCAGCTCGCCGAAGAGGCGCGGACGGTACTTGCGGGCGAGGGCTACGTGCATCGAGACCAGAGTTGCAGAGTTGCAGAGTGAGAGAGTTGCAGGTGCAGACGGCCCCCCGAACGGCTATGCAGTTCCGAGTGGGTGAGCTGGGGCGGGAGGATTCGAACCTCCAACTTCCCGGTTAACAGCCGGGCGGTCTGCCAGTTGACCTACACCCCAACGAGCCGGCAGCGAGTTCGCAGAGTTGCGGGCCACTGGAAACGGGAGTGCCCCAGGCTCCCCGTCGCGACGCGAGACATCGCTTAGCGCTGCTGCCTGCGGGGCCCTGACGCGGTTCGCAAGCCCGTGCCCGACGGACCTGGGGCGATCACAAGATAGTTGGACGCTGCGCCGACGCCAAGGCGCCGGCGGGCACGATGCCCGTCTCAACCGGAGAGGATCGCGCGCTGCGCCGCCTGGCGGCGCCGCAGCTCGTAGACCTGGGCGATCTCGCCGCCGAGGAGGAACACGAAGGTCATGTAGTACACCCACCCGACGAAGAGCAGGAGCGCGCCGAGCGTGGCGTCGCTCACCAGCTGGTCGGCCCGGACCATTGTCCGGAAGTAGAGGCCGAGGACCTGCTTGGCGATCTCGAAGCCGAGGCTGCACGTCACCGCGGCCACCAGCGCGCTGTCCCACCGGATGCGGCGCGCCGGGGCATAGCGGAACACGACCAGAAAGAGCAGGAGCACGAACACGTAGGCGAGGAGCTGGACGATCACGAACTCCAGGAACCCGATCGCCGGGTTGCGCTCCCCCAGCACGGCCAGCCCTTCGGAGGCCGCGGCATTCGCGACGAACAGGAGGCCGGTCACCAGCACCAGGGCGACGTCCTGGAGCTTGCCCCGCAGCCAGGAGCGCGTCTCCTCCGTGTCGAAGACCTCGCACAGCACCGCACGGAGCGAACCGAACAGCCGGGTGGAGAACCAGACGAAGAGCGGCAGGCCGAGGACGCCGAGCGTGCCGCGCGACTGGGTGACTCCCTCGGCCAACCGGATCACCGGCTCGAAGGGGTCGGTGCCGCCGCGCGCCCTGGTGGGCAGCCACCGCTGCAGGTAGTCGCGCAACTCCACCTGCGCCGCGTCCGCCCCGGCGTTCAAGAGGTAGCCGACCAGGGAGAGGACCAGCAGCGCCAGCGGAATGGCCGCCAGGAGCGCATCGAAGGTGAGCCCGCTGGCGAGGAACGGCACGTTCGACTCCGCCGCGCCCTGGTAGACCCGGCGGACGAAGTTCCGTACGTCGTGCCACAGAAAGCGCCAGCGGAGCCCGGCAGTGGCCTCCACGGCCAAGCCTATGCGACCGGCTCCTCGTCGCTCGCGGCCGGGCGGGCCGCGCGCCTTGCCTCGCGGGCCTCGCCGAGGCGGCGCTCCAGCTCCTCGCGCGCCGTGTGGGCCGCGGCGCGCCCCGCCTCCGCGACGTCGCCGGCCACCTGCCGACCCTCGCGCACGCCGCGCTTGGCCGTCTCGAGCCCCGCCTCCACGCCCGCCCGCGCCCGCTCGTACGTGTCGGTCACCAGTTCCTGGAGCTCGTCCGCCTTCGACACCGCCAGGTCCGTGAGGCGGCGCCCGCGGGTCCGAAGGTTCGCGCGCATCTCCTCGCCGCTCATCGGCGCGAAGAGCAACGCGAGGGCCGCGCCGACGGCGACGCCCCACAGGAAGGGCACCACCGGGAAGCCGCGTTTCTCGACCACCACGACCTCGTCCTCGTCCTCATGCCGTGCCATACGAAGTCCTCCCCTTCTACTCCCCTGCCTCGGCGTCGTCCGGCGCGGCGGCCATGGTGACCGCCGGCTCGGGCCGCCGGATGGATGGAGCGCCCCCGTACCGCGCCACGACGTCGGCCGTGTCCGCCACCCGCAGCGACCTCAGCAGGAAGGCGAACTGCTCCTCCAGCGCGGCACCCAGGGCCGTCCGCACCACCTCGGGCAAGTTCCACCACTCCGCCTTGAACGGCCCCAGCGCCTTCTTACGGGTCTTGTAGAAGAACTGCTCGTCCGTCTCGCCCGCCTTGCGCTCGCCCGCGGCGTTCTCGCGCAGCCAGTCGTAGAGCTTCGCCTTGAACGCCACCGGCGTCGCCTCGTGCTCGAACAGCAGCGTCTGGAACGCCGTGGCGAGATGGATCTCGGCAGTCTCAATCTCGGGAAATCTGCCGAACGCGGAGGCCGGGAGGGTGGACGCGCCGTGCTGCACCGCGCCGGCCAGACCATAGCGCTCCCGCGCTTCCCGGGAGAGCGCCTCCAGCGCCTGGAGGTCGAGCTTGACCTCGGCGATGGACCCGTCCGGCAGGACGACGCCCCCGTGCGACGTGCCGGTCTGCACGCTGATCTTCGAGATGCCGGCCAGCTCCGGGCCGAACTCGGCGAGCGCTCGGGCGTAACCCTCCATGAAGGCGCGCAGCTCGTGGACGTCGCTGTTCTTGCCGCCGACCTCGCCGATCTCGGCCCCGACCGAGACCGTGAGCCCGGGGGGCTCGTGCGCGCGAATGCACGCCGTGATCTCGGCCGCCCGCTCGTAGTTGGCGCGCTGCTGGAGATCGAGGGTCGGTTGCGACAGGTCGACGAGCGTGGACGTGTCCACGTCGATGTTGTAGAACCCGGCGGCGAGCTCCTCCTGGATCAGCGACGTCACGGCCCCGACCTCTCCCTCGGGGTCGCCGGCGTACTTCTTGGCATTGATCTGGCAGTGGTCGCCCTGGATGAACAGCGGGGCCTGGAATCCCTCGCGCAGCGCCGCAGCGAGGAGGACCGCGACGTACTCCGCCGGGCGCTGGTCCGTGTAGGAGATCTCGGACCGGGCGATCTCGCAGATGAAGGCGCCGGCGTTGAGCTGCCGGGCCGCGCGGAAGAGGGCGCGCGCCGACTCGTAGGCCAGGCCGCGAAGGTTGATAGCGGGCACCGTGAACCCGCCGACCTCACCCCGGCCCCGCGCCAGGTAGAGCTGGTGGATCGACGCGGGCTTCGCGCCGACCTCCTGCCCGATCTCCCACAGGAGCCACCGCGCGGCGTCGCGCGCGATGTCGTCACCGAACACCGCTGTGCAGACCAGCCGGTCGGTCGCCGGGCCCATCAGGTCGCGCGGACGCGGAACCTGCACGCTGCCGCCCGCGCCCACCACCGCGCCGCCGAAGGGAGCGAGCAGTCTCTGGACGATATCGTTCATGGCGACTCCTGGCTGTCGTTCCGCGGGGAGAAATGTAGACCCGGTCAGACCTCGATCACCAGCCCGTCGTACGCCGGCCGAATCCCGGGCGGCAGCTCGGCTTCGAGCTCGGCGTGTCCCGTCTCGTGAGTCAGGTGGGTGAGATAGGTCCGCGGCGCCCCGATGGCACGCGCCGTTTCGACGGCTTCGGGGATCGACAGGTGGGTCGGGTGGACCCTGTGGAACAGCGCGTTCAATACGAGCACCCTGACCCCCGCGAGGGCGCTCCGGGCCTCCGCGGGGACCTCCTTGGCGTCGGTGATGTATGCCAGGTCGCCGAACCGGTACCCGAAGACCGTCGTCGGGCCGTGGCCGAACGCCAGCGGCAGCACGGCGATCCCGGCGACGGTCGCCGGCCTGCCCGCCGGAAGCGGCGTGACCTCCACGTCGGGCCGGGGCGAACCGGGAAGGGGCCGGGCGTCGGGATCGAAGATGTAGTCGAACCGCTTGCGCATCCGCTCCAGCGAGTCGGCCGGCCCGAAGATCCGGAGGGTCCCGTGGCGACCGCCGGAGAGGGCGCGCAGGTCGTCGATGCCGTGGGTGTGATCGGCGTGGTCGTGGGTGTAGAGAACCGCGTCCACCGCGCCGATGCCGGCGCGCACCATCGCGATCCGAAGCTCGGGGGGCGTGTCCACCAGCAGCAGGGCGCCCCGCTCCTCGACGACCACGGCGGTGCGGGAGCGTCGGTCGCGGCTGTCGGGCGAGCGGCAGACTCGGCAGGAGCATCCGATCTGCGGGATCCCGAACGAGGTGCCCGTTCCCAGAAAGTGCAGCCTCACGCCGGGCTACACCTCCTCGACCTTCATCATGTTGGTGGTGCCCGGAACGTCGAAGGGAACGCCCGCCATGACCACCAAGCGGTCGCCCTTCCGTGCGAGGCCGTGCACGAGGATCCGCTCGCGCGCGGCGTCGAGCATCGTCCCGTAGCGCGGCGGCTCGTCGGTCAGCATCGGCACGACGCCCCATACGAGGGCCAGCTGGCGGAAGACACGCTCCTTGTCCGTCACGCCGAGAATGGGCATGGGCGGGCGGCTGGCGGCGACGACCCGCACGCTGAATCCGCTCGACGTGAAGGTCACGATGATGGGAACGCGCAGCATGCGCCCGGCCGCCACGGCGGCGGCGGCCACGGCATGTTCCGTCTTGACCGGGTCGCCGTCCTCGGGAGGCCACGCCTCGCGAGAGGGCCGCCCGGAATCGTGCCGCTCCATCTCGCGAATGATCCGGTCCATCGCCTCGAGTGCCTCGCGCGGGTAGTGGCCGGCGGCCGTCTCCGCCGAGAGCATGACGGCGTCGGTACCGTCCACGATCGCGTTCGCGACGTCCGAGGCCTCCGCCCGCGTGGGCCGCGGGTTGTGGACCATGGACTCCAGCATCTGGGTGGCCGTGATCACGGGTCGGCGGTGTCGGATCGCCATCCGGATTAGCCGTTTCTGGACCAGCGGCACCTCCTCGAACGGGAGCTCGACGCCGAGGTCGCCCCGGGCCACCATGATGCCGTCGCTCGTCTCGATGATCCGGTCCGCGTCCCTGAGCGCAGTGTCCTTCTCGAACTTGGCCACCACGTGCGTCCCCGCGGGCAGGAGCGCGCGCAGCGCCGCCACGTCCTCGGCGCGGCGCACGAACGAGAGACCCACGTAGTCCACGTCGTGCTCGGCCGCAAAGGCGGCGTCGGCGCGGTCCTTCTCGGTCAGCGTCGGCGCCGACACGTCCACACCCGGCAGGTTCATCCCCTTGTGGCTCGTGAGCTCGCCGCCGTACTCGACCCGCGCCTCGATGAGCGGCCCCCGCACCGCGGTCACCTCCGCCGCCAGCAACCCGTCGTCGAGGAGGATCCGCGCCCCGACCCGGACATCGGCCGCAAGGTCGGCATAGGTGGTGGGGATCTCGCCGGGCCGTGCCTGCCCCTGGGGCGCGAAGACGATCGTCTCTCGGGGGACGAGCGTCAGCGGCGCCGCCAGCTCGCCGACGCGGATGCGCGGTCCCTGCAGGTCGAGGAGCACCGCCACCGGCCGGCCGGCGTCGCGGGCCGTCGCGCGCACGGTGCGAACCAGCGCGGCGCGCTGCTCCGGCGTCCCGTGGCTGGCGTTCACGCGGGCCACATCCATTCCGGCGGCGATCAGCGATGCCACCACCTCCGGCGCGGACGAGGCCGGCCCCAAGGTGGCGACAATCTTGGTGCGGCGGACGGTCAGGCGGACCCCCGGGGCTAGCGCCCCTTCTTGTACTCCTTGAGGAAACCCCTGAAGATCCGGAGGTGGTGCTCCTCGTCCGCGAGAAGCCGAACGCAGAGGTCCTGGGTCACGTAGTCCCGGCCTTCGCACATGGCGATGGTCGCGTTGTACTCTGCGCACGCGCTCTCTTCGGCGGCGATGACGCCCTCGATCACGGAGATCACGTCCGTGGGGTCCTCGGGTGGCTGGAGCTTCTTCTGCGCCGCCCTGAACTGCATCGAGCCGGGCAGCGTCCCGCCCAGCTCCTTGATGCGGTTGCCGAGGGAGGTCGCGTGCAGCAGCTCGTCCTGCACCTCGGTCGTCAGCGACTTCTTGATCTCCTCGGCACGCACCCCGTCGAGGTGGATCGAGTTCGCCAGATAGTTGAGGACGGCCTCGATCTCCATCCAGTACGACCTGATCAACGCCCGGACGATTTGCTGCCTGGTGGCCGCTTTGGCCATGCGGGAGACCCTCGGGTGCGGGACGCTAGCAATGTAGCCTCCGCGCCGGTGGCGCGGAATGAGGCCGCCTCACGCGCTGGACGGCGGGAAGCGCGTCGCGATCCACAGCCGCCACCGCGCGTGCCGCTGCATGGCGCGCACGTACGCGCGCTCGCGCCTGCCCTCCTTTGCCCTCATGAGCCTGACGAGCCCGCGACGCTCCGCCGGCGTCCAGGCCCCGAGGTCCCCCACCAGCGCCGCGACCGGCACGAGGCGCTCGGGCACCCGGCGGGCGCCGAGCCGACGTGCGACGCGCCGGCTGAGGTCCCGGAGCGCCCGAGCCCGATCGCCCGCGTACCGCCGCTCGATCAGGCGCGTCACCGCGAGGCCGATCGCCTTGACGTCCGCGTCACGGAAGTCCTCGACCGTCGTCCCGTCAGTGGCGAGCACCAGGTCGCTGCGGGCGAGGCGGCGCAGCTCCGCGGGACCCGAGCGCGCGCCCGGCCGACGGTTCAGACGCGCGCACTCCCGCTCCGCCGCTGTCCGCGCCCGCGCATCCACCGGACGGAAACCGAGCTTGTAGTAGAACCAGAACGACCCGGCCTCGATCCCTTCCGGGTTCTCGTGCCCGAGCTGATAGCGCCGCATGATGAACTTCCGGACGCCGAAATGGTGGTGGAACAACGCGGCGAACCGCCCGAAGACGAACGCCGATTCGCCCGCCCGGTAGGTCGGAAACACATTAATCGCGATATCCGCCCGGTCGAAGAGCAGGACGGCGTAGCCGTAGCCGATCGGAATCCCGTTCTTGACGAGCAGGGCGCCGTAGTCGCTCTCGAGGGTGAGGCGCAGCGCCCGCGCCAGGCCGATGACGTAGATCTCCAGGCCCCGGCCCGCCGCCACGCGGTAGACCTCGTCCCGGTTGCCGTGCACGATGACGTGGAACTCGCGCTCGCGCTGGGACAGCGCGGCGCGCGCCGCGTCAATGACGCGATCCGCGCGGCTCGGGGCGAGCGGCTCGAGCGGGCCGAGCGGGCGCCGCACCTCGGCGGCGAAATCGGCAGGCCGCTCCCGCAGCAAGGTGCGGTGGTAGAAGATCCGCCGCACCGGAAGCCGCGCGTGCGTCACCGCCTCGGCGCAGGCCGAGAGGTCCCAGCGGAGCGGCAGGTTCAGCCCCTCGAAGAGGTGCCGCTCCAGTTCCCCCGGGAACCCCCGCGCGCGCAACGCGTCCAGCAGCCACGCGAGGTCGGTCCGCCGGTCTGGGCCCTTGGCCCACCGGATCCAGCCCCACGACGGCACGTCGTCGTCGTCCAGCCCTTCATTCTCCGCCCAGGCCACCACGAGCGAGAACAGCGCGGCGATCTCGTCCCAGCGGTGGCGCTTGTACGCCGGCCAGTCGATCTCAACGGCCCGGCCGTAGCGGTCGCTGAGCCACCGCGCCATGGCGTGGTTGAAGGGGTAGTGATACGCAGTACCGGCGATGCCGGAGTTGGCGAGCTCCGCCCGGTAACGCCCAACCCGGCGCTCGAAGCCGGCGAGCGACCGCGCGGCCCGCCGCCACTGCGCCGCGCTCCTCGGGAAGGCACGGGCGAAACAGAGGCGCTCGTGCAGCGCGAGGAGGTCGCCTGCCGAGCTCACCCTACGCGCACTCGCGCGCGATCGTCTCGCCGAGGAGACGCTGGAGCCGCTCCGTCACGGGCCGCGCCTCGGGCAGGGTCCTTCCGTCCAGTTGGTGGATGGGGGCGACGCCGAACGACGTGCTGCTCACGAATAGCTCCTCCGCCTGCGCCAGCTCGTGGTGGAAGATCGGCGTCTCGCGGCAGGGGATGCCGTGCTCGCGGCAGAGCTCGAGGACGAGGGCGCGCGTGACCCCGGGGAGGATGTAGTTGGACAGCGACGCCGTGCGGACCTCACCCTCGAACACGGCGAAGAAGTTGCTCAACGTCCCCTCCAGCACGACCCCGTCGCGAACCAGGAGCGCCTCCTGCGCCCCCCGCTCCGCGGCGCGCTGGTGCGCCAGCACGTTCGCCACGAGGGAGACGACCTTGATGTCGCACCGCGCCCAGCGCTCGTCCGGCGCCAGGATGACCGTGAGCCCCGGCGCGCTCCAGGCAGGGTTCGGCGTCAGCTCCCAGGCGTAGGCGAAGATCGTCGCCTTCGTGTCGGGAGGAGGAAAGGCGTGCTGGCGCGGCGCGGCCCCGCGCGTCACCTGGAGGTAAATCAGCGCGTCGCCGCCGCCCAACCCGTTCTCCTCCACGAGCCGCGCCGGCACGTCGGTGAGCGGCGAGAGGTACACGCCCAGGCGGATCTTCGCGAGGCTGTCGGCCAGCCGCGCGAAATGTGCCTCGAGGCGGAACGGCCTTCCGCGGTACGCCCGGACGACCTCGTACACGCCGTCGCCATAATTGAACCCCCGATCCAGCGGGCTGATGCGCGCCTGCTCCAGGCGCAGAAACTGGCCGTTGAGATAGACCGTCGTCATGGCTCCCGATGATTCTAGCGGCTCCTCGCGCCGGCGCCAGAGCCCGGCTAGCTTCCCCGGCGGCCTCATGCGCTTTGCACGGTACGGGTTGGCGGCGATCGGCCTCATCGCCCGCGCCGCCGCGGCCGACGCCCAGGCGGCGCTGGAGCGCGAACGCCGCTCGATGGTCGAGCGCCAGATCGTGGAGCGCGGCGTCCGGGATTCCGCGACGCTCCGGGCGATGCGGACGGTACCGCGGCACGAATTCGTTCCCGCGCAGTTTCGCGGCGCCGCGTACGCCGACTCGCCGCTGCCCATCGGCTTCGGCCAGACCATCTCTCAGCCCTACATCGTCGCGTACATGACGGCGCTGCTGGGTCCTGCCCCCGGGGCCCGCGTGCTCGAGATCGGCACCGGCTCGGGCTACCAGGCCGCCGTGCTCGCCGAGCTCACCGACGACGTCGCGACGATCGAGATCATCGGCGAGCTGGCCACCAGCGCACAGGAGCGGCTGCGGAGGCTCGGCTATGGCCGAGTCCGGACGCGGCATGCTGATGGCTTCTACGGGTGGCCGGAGGCAGCACCGTTCGACGCCATCATCGTCACCGCGGCCGCCGGATTCATCCCTCCGCCCCTCGTCGAGCAGCTGCGGCCGGGAGGCCGCATGGTGATTCCCGTCGGGAGCATCTACGGCGCGCAGTTCCTCGTTCTGGTCGAGAAGGCGGTGGACGGCAGCCTATCCACACGCACGCTGCTCCCGGTCCGGTTCGTGCCGCTCACCGGAGACCACTAGCCTCCCGTGACCGCCGCGGTGTTCGCGATCTCGGCGGCGGCCCTCGCGTTCGAGATCGTCCTGCTCCGCATCTTCGCCATCGAGCACTACCACCACTTCGCCTACGCGGTGGTCTCGATCGCGATGCTCGGAGGCGGAGCGAGCGGGACGCTGCTGGTTCTCCTGCGCGATCGGGTGCGGGGCCGTGAGGAGCGCCTGTTCCGCGTGAGCGCGGCGGCATTCGTGGTGCTGCTCGCCGCGGCGCCGTGGATCGCGCGCCAGCTCCCGTTCGAGCCCACGGCGCTCGCCTGGAGCGGGAGGCAGTGGGGCGTTCTTTTGGCGCTGTATGTCACGCTCGCGCTCCCGTTCGCGGCGGCGGCGGCGGCGGTGATCCTGGCCCTGCTCGCCGAACCTGCCCGGACCCCTGCGCGCTACGCCGCCAGCCTCGCGGGCTCGGGGATGGGCGCTCTGATCGCGCTGGCCTGCCTGTTCCTCCCGGCGCCGTGGACGCCGCACGTCACTTCCTTCAAGGCGCTGCCGCAGGTCGAGGCGTATCCGGGCGCCCGGAAGCTGGCCGAGCGCTGGAGCCCTCTCGGCTGGCTGGTCGCCGTGCAGACGCCCGCGTTCCACTACGCCCCGGGCCTCAGCCTCGGCTTCCGCGGGTCCCTGCCGCCGCAGACGGGCGTCTTCCTCGACGGGGACTTGGCCGGCGCGGCGACCGGCTGGGCCGGCGCGCCCGACTCCGCGGCCTTCCTCGACTGGCTCCCGGCGGCGGCGGCGTATCGGCTCGGCGCCGCCGAACGCGTCCTGGTGATCGGCGCGGGGGCGGGACTCGAAGTGCTGAGCGCCCTGGCTCACGGCGCCGGGCGCGTGGTCGCCGTCGAGCTCAACCCGCAGGTGGTGAGGCTAGCGTCGGCGCTCGATGGGGCCTCGAACGCCTACGGTGACCGGCGCGTGGAGGCCGTGATCGCGGATGCGCGCAGCTTCGCGGCCCGCAGCCGCGAGCGCTACGACCTCGTCGTGATCTCGCCCGGCGAGCCGTTCGGGGCCTCGGCGGCGGGAGTGCACGCGCTCGCCGAAGACTACCTCACCACGGTGGAGGCGCTGCGCGCCTACGTCCGGTTGCTCGCGCCGGGAGGCGTGCTCGCGATCACGCGCTGGGTCCGCAGCCCGCCGCGCGACAACGTGCGGATGATCCTCACGGCGGCTGAGGCGTTGCGGGCATCGGGCGACACGCTGGTGGGCCGGCACCTGGCCTTCATCCGGGGCTGGTCGGCCGCGACGCTCCTCGTCAAGCCGCAGGGCTTCACGGGCCCGGAGCGAGACCGGCTGCGCGCTTTCGCGTCATCGCGCCTCTTCGACCTGGATTGGCTGGCAGGCGAAGCGCCTACGGGGTCGGTACACAACCGACTGGAGCGGCCGGTCTACGCCGAGGCGGCGGCTGCGGCGACCGGGCCGGAGAGCGCGGCGG
>JACQVG010000019.1 GCA_016209905.1 Gemmatimonadota bacterium
GCGTCGGCGCCGGCCCCGCGTGGGGCGGGCGATTTTTTCGGTTCGTCGCGCGCGCGACGCCCCGCTCGTGCCGACGATGTTGCCGCACGCAGGCGGGAAAGCGAGCTTTCGGGGTATGCCCGAGCCCTCCCTCCTCGAGCGCTTGCGCGAGCACCTGACGGCGACCGGCCTGCTCGCCGAGCCGGGCCTCGCCCTGCTCGCCGTTTCCGGCGGGGCCGATTCGCTGGCGCTGCTCGACCTGCTCTCCCTTCTCGCACCGGAGCTTCGCCTCTCCCTGCTCGTGGCCCACGCCGATCACGGGATCGTCCCGGGGAGCGCGAGCGTCGCGCGGGAGGTGGAGGCCCTGGCCCGCCGTCGCTACGGGCTCGAGGTCGTGGTCGGCGTCCTGGGGCTCGGCGCAGGCGCGAGCGAGACTCGGTCGCGAATCGCGCGGTACCGTTTCCTTCGCCGGGTCCAGGCCGAGCGGCGAGCCCGGTATCTATTGACCGGGCACCACGCCGATGACCAGATCGAGACGGTTCTGATGCGGGTGCTCCGCGGCTCGGCGCCCTCGGGTCTCGCGGGGATCCGCGCCACAGGGCCGCGCGGCCTGGTTCGGCCCCTCCTGCCTTTCCGCCGAGCCGAGCTGCTTGCCCATGCCGGGGGCTTGGGCGTCCCCATCGCGCAGGATCCGACCAACGCCGACCCCACACACCTCAGGGCCTGGATCCGCGGTGCGCTCCTGCCGCTCATCGAGGAGCGGATGAGCGGGACAGCCGCACCCGCGGTCCTCGAGGTGGCTCGGCATGCGGCGCGGGAGGTGGCCGCATGGGACGCGGCGCTGGAGCGGCTCTCCGACCTCGCCCTGGCCACGTCGCCGGGCCGGCTCGAGGTTGCTCGTCGGGCCCTGACCGGCTATGATAACGCGTTGGCCGGCCGCATCTTGCGAGCGGCAGCGCGACGCGCGGGGCTGGAGCTCGGACCGGGTGCCGCCGACAGGCTGCATCATTGGGCGCGCCATCGGGTGAGTGGCCGCCGCATCACGCTGGGGCGGGGACTGGTGGGGGAGATTGCCTTCGACCGCCTCGTCGTGCGGTCGGTCTCTGCGCCGCCGCCCCGGCTCGAGCTGACGCGGTCGGGGGGAGGGGGAGGGGGGCCTGCCGCCTTCGGCGGTTACCTGGTGCGCTGGCGGGCCGAACCCGCGCCGGCCGACGTCCCGCGCGGCGGCTGGACGACGTGGGTGGAAGCAGCCGACCTCGCGGTGCGGCCACCCACGTCGGGCGACCGGATGATTCCGATCGGAGGGGTGGGGCGCCGCACGGTGGCGCGTCTGCTCATGGAAGCGAGGGTGCCGCGGAGCGATCGGAGCGCGTATCCAGTGCTGGTGTGCGGTGAGGACGTGCTGTGGATTCCCGGCGTGTGTCGCGGCGCCGCTGCGATCCCGGCGTTGGGCGCGACGGCGGTGAGGGTAGATGTTGCAGCCGGCTAGCGTCGCGCAGCTGATGGGCGGCCGGAAGATCGCCCGCATCGTCCTCGAGCCGGAAGCGATCCGGGCGCGCGTGCGCGAGATGGGGCGCGAGATCGGCGCGGCGTATCCGGAGGGCGATCTGCTCGTGCTCGGCCTGCTCAAGGGGAGCTTCATCTTCCTGGGCGACCTGGTGCGGGAGATCCCGCGGCCGCTCCAGGTGGACTTCATCGTGGTCAGCTCCTACGGAAGCGACACGGTCTCGAGCGGCCACGTCCGCCTGGTCTACGACCCGGAGACCGGCTTGGAGGGGAAACACATCCTGCTGGTGGAGGATATTATTGATAGCGGGCGGACGCTGAACCGTCTCGTCGAGCTGCTCGGGGCGCGGCGTCCGCGGAGCTTGGCCATCTGCGCGCTGCTCGACAAGCAACTGGCCGAGGGCTTGCAGCTCAAGCCCCGCTGCTTGGGCTTCGAGGCGCCGCACGAGTTCCTGGTCGGCTACGGCCTCGACCATGCGGAGGATTTCCGGCACCTGCCGTTCGTCGCCAGCCTGGCCGAGTGACCGGCGCTGCGCCGACGGCACACCAACACGGATCCCTGATGTCCGATGGCTGATCGTCTGCCTCCCCCGAAGTTCGGTTGGGGCCGCCTGTCCAAGACGGCGGCGTTCTGGCTGCTCATCATTTTGGTCCCGGTGATCTTCATCCAGCTCACGACCCGGAGGGGTGGCGAAGCCCCGAAGATTGCCTACTCGGCCTTCGTGAGCGCGCTGGAGAGCGGCAACGTGCGCTCGGTCAAGATCGTCGAGCTCCAGAACGTGCGCGGCGAGTTCAAGTCGCCGGTGCGCGTCGGCACCCGCGATGTCGTGCGGTTCACGGTGCAGCTCCCGTTCCAGGCGTCCGAGGCGTTCACTCAGCAGCTGAGGGAGCGCAGCGTCGCGATCGAGGCGGAGACGCCGCGGCAGGGGCTGCTCAGCGTCTTCATCACGATGCTGCCGTGGCTGGTGCTCATCGGCTTCTGGGTGTTCCTGTTCCGCCAGATGCAGTCCGGTGGCTCGCGGGCCTTCTCGTTCGGCAAGTCCAAGGCGAAGCTGCTCACCGGCGACACCCCCAAGCTGACGTTCGCCGACGTCGCCGGCGCCGACGAGGCGAAGGTCGAGCTGGAGGAGATCATCGAGTTCCTGAAGGATCCGCAGAAGTTCACGCGGCTCGGCGGGCGCCTGCCCAAGGGGGCGCTCCTGGTCGGGCCGCCGGGCACGGGCAAGACGCTCCTCGCCAAGGCCGTCGCGGGCGAGGCGGCCCGGCCGTTCTTCTCGATGTCGGGGTCCGATTTCGTCGAGATGTTCGTGGGGGTCGGTGCGAGCCGGGTGCGCGACCTCTTCGAGCAGGGCAAGGCGCACGCGCCGTGCATCATATTCATCGACGAAATCGACGCCGTCGGCCGTCACCGCGGTGCCGGGATCGGCGGCGGGCCCGACGAGCGCGAGCAGACGCTGAACCAGCTCCTGGTGGAGATGGACGGCTTCGAGTCGAACGAGGGCGTCATCCTGTTGGCGGCGACGAACCGGCCGGACGTGCTCGACCCGGCGCTGCTCAGGCCCGGCCGCTTCGACCGGCAGATCGTGGTGGACTCGCCGGACGTCAAGGGTCGCGAGGGCATTCTGCGCGTGCACACGCGAAAGATCCCGCTGGCGACCGACGTCAGGCTCGAGACGCTGGCCAGGGGCACACCGGGCCTGTCGGGCGCCGACCTGGCCAACCTCGTGAACGAAGCGGCGCTCCTCGCCGCGCGGCGGAACAAGCCGCAGGTGGAGATGCCGGACTTCGAGGACGCCAAGGACAAGGTGATGCTCGGCGTGGAGCGGCGCAGTCTGGTGCTCTCCGAGGACGAGCGCCGGCTGGTCGCGTACCACGAGGCGGGGCACGCCATCGTCTCGCTCAAGATCCCGGGGCTGGACCCGCTCCACAAAGTCAGCATCGTGCCGCGGGGGCGCACGCTGGGCCTCACGGCGTCGCTGCCGGAGGAGGATCGGCACAACTACACGAAGTACTGGCTGGAGGGGCAGCTCGCCGTCTTCTTCGGCGGTCGGGTGGCCGAGGAGCTGGTCTTCGGGCCGGAGAAGATCACGACCGGCGCCGGCAACGACATCGAGCGGGCGACGATCATGGCGCGCCGGATGGTGACGCAGTTCGGCATGAGCGAGAAGGTCGGCACGATCGCGGTCGGCGACCGCGAGCAGGAGATCTTTCTCGGCCGCGAGCTGGTGCAGCGGCGCGAGATCTCCGAGCGGACATCGGAGCTGGTGGACGGCGAAGTGAAGCGGATCATAGACGTCGCGTACCGGCGCGCCCACGCGATTCTGGTGGAGAACCGCGGCCCGCTGGACGCGCTCGCAGCGACGCTGCTGGAACGTGAGACGCTCGACCGCGACGAGATCACGGCGGTCGTCTCGGGTCAGGCGCTGCCGCCGCGCGCGCCGTCGCAGCCCGCCGTCACGGCCCAGGCTGCCAGTCTGCCCTCGGCGGACAAGAGTCCCACGCCGCGCCCGCTCGGCGTACCCAACGAGGCGCCGAGCCCGGCGTGAGGTGCACGGCCCTCGCCGGCGCCGCCCCCGCAGCGCTGGCGGAGGCCCTGGTGGCGCGTGGCGTGGATTCGGTCCGCGCCGAAGCGCTGGCGGCAGGCGGCGCGCAGGTGACGGTCCTGCTCGAACCGCTGGGCGAGGTCCTGCAGCTCGCGCTGGTGCGCGCGGCGTCGGCCGCGGGCGTGGATTGTCACACCGGCGAGGGCTGGGCCGTGCTGGCTGGGACGCGGGCGCGCCTGGGCGGCCTCGCCCGGCCGAGCGGTGGGGCAGGGGTGCCGGAGAGCCTCAGCGACGCGCTGGGGCGTTTTCTTGCCGGCGGGCAGGAGCGGCCATCGGCTTGGCGGACGGCGCGGCGGCTGCTGCCGCTGACGGCGCCCTGCGTCGTCGGCATCCTCAACGTGACACCGGACTCGTTCAGCGACGGCGGCAGCCATTTCCTGCCTGAGGACGCCGTGCGGGCGGCGCTCGGAATGCGCGAGGCCGGCGCCGGCGTGCTCGATGTCGGCGGGGAGTCCACGAGACCCGGCGCGTCGTCGCCGGACGCGGCCGAAGAACTGCGGCGCGTGATCCCGGTCGTCGAGCGACTGGTGCGGGACGTCGGGCTCCCCGTCGGCGTGGACACCCGTCGCAGCGCCGTGGCCCGGCGCGCCCTCGCAGCGGGTGCCGAGATCGTGAACGACGTGTCCGGCCTGACGCACGACCCGGCGATGGCCCCGCTGGTCGCCGAGTCCGGCGCGGGCGTCGTGGTGATGCACATGCGGGGCACGCCCGCCACGATGGACGCCGAGGCGCGGTACGACGATGTGGCGGCGGATGTCGCCGCGGAGCTGGCGCAGCGCCGGGACCGCGCGCTTGCCGCAGGGATCGCGCGCGAGGCGATCGTGCTCGACCCCGGCCTCGGCTTCGCCAAGCGCGTGGAGCACAACCTGGCTCTGATCAATCGGCTGGAGACCATAGTGGCGCTCGGCCACCCGGTCATGGTGGGCCCGTCGCGGAAGCGGTTCCTCGGCGCCGTGACGGGCCGCGAGGTCGGCGAGCGCGACGCGGCCACGGCGGCGGCCTGCGTCGCGGCGCGGCTGCGGGGCGCGCAACTCTTCCGCGTGCATGACGTCGCGCGCACCGGCGAGGCGCTCGCCGTGGCCGAAGCCGTCCTGGGCAGCTAGCGATGGGCGACTCGCTGCGCTTCCTCGTGCCGCATTGGCGCGATGTGGTGGAGATCCTGATCGTGGCGTACGTGATCTACCGCGCGCTGCTGTTCCTCGTTGGCACCCGGGCGATCCACATCCTCCTCGGGCTGGTGGTCATCGCGGCCGTGTACGTGACGGCGGTGCTCCTCAAGCTCGCCATGATCACGTACCTCCTGGGCCTGGTTCTGACGTACGGCGCGTTCGCCCTCCTGATCGTGTTCCATCCGGAGCTGCGCTCGGGTCTGGCGCGCCTGGGCCAGTCGCGCGTCATGCGGTACTTCTACCGCGGCGAGGCGCACCAGGTGGCCGAGGAGCTCGCCGAGGCGGCCGATCGGCTCAGTCGCGCGGGAACGGGCGCGATCATCGCCGTGGAAGGGGAAGTGGGCCTCGGCGACTACGTCGCCAGCGGCACCGCGCTGAACGCCAAGGTCTCGGCCGACCTGATCACGACCATCTTCACGCCGTACTCGCCGTTGCACGACGGTGCCGTCATCATTCGCGGCGACGCCATCGTCGGCGCCGCGTGCATTCTCCCGCTGACCCAGTTCCCCGTCGAGGACAAGAGCCTCGGCACGCGGCACCGCGCCGCGCTCGGCCTCTCGGAGGAGACCGATGCGCTGGTGATCGTCATCTCGGAGGAGACCTCGGCGATCGCCGTCGCCCGCCGCGGCCAGCTCGAGCGCGGAGTCGCCCTCGGTCACCTGAAGGAGCTGCTCGCCAGCGGTCCCTTCGCGCGCGTGCCGGCCACCAGCCTCGTGCCGGTCCGGTCCTGAGCGGGGGGCCTCCCGTGACCCGCGCGCCCGTACCGGCGGCCGCCGCCGACCGCCCGAGAGCCCGGGCCAGCGCAGCCGCCGAGCCGCCGCCCTACCTGCTGGCGCTGGTCGCCGCCGGCGTCGTCCTGGCCGGGTACGTCCTCACCCTCGCGCCGACCGTCACCTTCTGGGACGCGGGCGAGCTCATCGCCGCGTCCCACATCCTGGGCATCCCGCACCCGCCGGGGACGCCCGTGTTCGTGCTGCTCGGCCACGTCTGGGACGCCCTCTTCCCGTTCGGCGAGACGGCGTTCAAGACCAACCTGATGAGCGCCACCTTCAGCGCCGCCTCGGCGGGCTTCCTGTTCCTGTTCGTGCACCAGGCGCTGGCGCGCGGGGCGCGGGGACTGGACGAGGCCGCGGCGAAGATCTTCCGCGTGGGCGGCGCCTTCGCGGCGGTGCTGGTGTCGGCCTACACCTTCACCGTGTGGCAGAATTCGAACGAGACCGAGGTCTACCAGGTGGCCATGTTCAGCATCGGCCTCATCGCGTGGCTGTGCTGGCTGTGGCGGCGCGACCGCGGAGGCGTGCGTGGCGCGCACCTGCTGCTGCTCATCATCTACCTGTTCGGCGTGTCGCTGGGAAACCACTTGATGGCGCTGCTGTGCGGCCCCGCGATTTTCGGGTTCATGTTCCACGTGCTGCGCACCGAACCCGCGGCGGACCCGAAGGAGCGCAACGTCCAGTGGGCGGAGTTCGCCGTGGCGGCCACCCTCTGGGTGACGCTGGTCGGCGTCGGCACCGGGAGCAGGGCGCTGGTGGGGCTCGGTCTCGTCCTGTATCTGCTCGCCGCGGCTTGGGCCTTCGCGGCCGGCTCCTGGCTGTTCGCGGTGATGGCGCTGGTCGTGTCCGCCGTGGGCGTCACGACGTACGCGTTCCTGTACATCCGGGCCGGCCTGCATCCGTTCATCAACGAGGCCGACCCATCCACCTTCGATTCGCTGTGGGCGGTGATCCGGCGCGAGCAGTATCCCGCACGCTCGCCGCTCGACAACCCGATGTTCCTGTCGGGCCCCGACAATCCGGGGCGGACGGCGACCATCCTGGGCCTCCAGCTCCTGAACTACGTCCAGTACTTCGACTGGCAGTGGTCGGCGAGCCTGCAGCGGGCCCAGACGCTCCTTGCCCCGGCGCGGCTGCCCTTCACGCTGCTCTTCACCGCGCTCGGGATCCTCGGAGCGAGCCAGCACAAGAAGTGGGACCGGTCGAGCTTCTGGCTCGTCGCGACGCTCTTCGCCACGACCAGCATCGGGCTGGTCCTCTATCTCAACTTCAAGCCCGGCTTCTCGGTCGGGCTCCCTCAGTTCCCGGACCGCGAGATGCACGAGGTGCGCGAGCGCGACTACTTCTTCACCGTCTCGTTCGTCACCTGGGGACTGTGGGCCGGCCTGGGAGTCGCGGCCGCGTACCGGCGGCTGCGGGAGCGGCTCGGCGCCGGGCCTCCCGCGAGCGCGGCGCCGGTGCTGCTGGTGGCGCTGCTGCCGTTTGCGCTCAACTTCGGCGCCGCGGGCCGTCGGCACGGGCCGTCGGCGCTCCTGGCGCGCGACTTCGCCTACGACATGCTCCAGTCGGTGGAGCCGTACGGAATCCTGTTCACCAACGGCGACAACGACACCTTCCCGCTGTGGTACATCCAGGAGGTGGAGGGCGTGCGGCAGGATGTCGTGGTGGTCAACCTGTCGCTCATCAACACCGACTGGTACATCCGGCAGCTTCGGGACAACCCGGCGCGCCCGTACCGGCCGGACAGCGCCGCGGCGCGCCTGTTCCGGGGCCTGGCGCCGCCGGCTGCGCCGGCCTGCACTCCGCAATGGGTGGACACGTTGAACGCGTGGGCGCGCGCGGGACGCCGGCGCCCGCCGGATTCGTCGCGCGGCACGCCGCTCTGCCTGCACACGCTGAACGACGAACAGATCGTGACCCTGCAGCCGCAGCTGCTCGGGCGGGACCTTCCCTTCCGGGTGGGCAACCTTTCGCACACGTACCCCGAAGGCACGCCGCTGTATGTGAAGGACATCATGGTCCTGCGCCTCATCCAGGAGAACCTGGGGCGGCGGCCGATCTTCTTCGCGCTCACCGCGGGCAATGCCAGCCGGATGGGGCTGGACGGCTACATCACGCAGCACGCGCTCGCCTTCAAGTTGCATCCTGACGGCGTCGCGCCGGCGCCCGGGCTCGCGGCCGGGCTGTTCGGCACCCTGGTGGACGTCGAGCGGACCCGCGCGCTGGCCTGGGAGGTGTTCCGCTACGCCCGCCTGTTCGACGTGGACTCCCTGCGTCTCGATCCCACGGACGACAACATCGCGGGCAACCTCGCCTTCGCTTTCCTCACCCTCGGGGAGGCCTACCGGCAGCAGGAAAACCCGCAGGAGATGATCAGGAACTACGCGCGGGCCGCGCGCCTGTCGCCCAATCCGGAACTGCAGCGCTACCTGCGGCAGCTCGAGGCGCTGCCCCAGAGCTCCGCGCCGCCGGGCGGTGACTCGGGCCTGCCGGCGGCGGAAGGGACGCCGGGGCGATTGCGCGCGCCTCCATCGGGTGGGGAGAGCGGGCCCGCTCGCCGCTAGCCTCCGGTTCAGGTAGCTTGAAAGGTTATGGATGTCCAGGCGGTGCGCGCCCGCATCGCCGAGGCGGCGGCGCGCGGCGGCCGGTCCGCGGCGACCGTCACGATCGTCGCGGTCACCAAGGGGTGGCCCGTGGAGCGGGTGCGCGAGGCGGCGGCCGCCGGCCTCGCCGAGATCGGAGAGAGCAGGGTCCAGGAGGCCCTCGCCAAACAGGCGGCGTGGCCCGACGGGCCGGTGCATTGGCACCTGGTCGGGCACCTCCAAAGCAACAAGGTCCGCTCGGCGGTCGGCCGGTTCGCGTTGATTCACTCGCTCGACTCGATCCGTCTCGCCGATGCGCTGGAGCAGGCGGCCGCGGCCGCCGGCCTGGTCCAGGACGTCCTCGTCGAGGTCAACGCGGCTCGCGATCCGCACAAGACGGGCGTCCTCCCGGAGCACGCGGGGCGGTTGGTCGCGCACGCTTGGACGCTCCCGCACCTCAAGGTGCGCGGCCTGATGGTGATGGCGCCGTTGACGGACGACGAGGCGGTGATCCGCGGTACGTTTAGCGGACTTCGGGAGCTGAGGGACCGGCTGGCGACCACCTGCCGCCTGCCCCCTGCCTCCTGGCACCTGTCTATGGGCATGTCCAACGACTTCGAGATCGCCGTGGAGGAGGGCGCGACGCTCGTCCGCCTCGGGACGATCCTTTTCGGGGAGCGGAAGCCATGAACGACGACGTCTTTCGGCTCACGCCACTCGACGTCCGCAAGCAGGAATTCCGCAAGACCGTCCGGGGTTACGACCCGCTGGCGGTCGAGGACTTCCGTGCCCGGGTCGCCGACGAGCTGGAGCGCGTGGTGCGCGAGCGGATCGGGCTGGAGGAGAAGCTCCGGCACTGCGAAGAGCAGCTCACCGAGTTCCGCCTGCGCGAGAGGGCGATGAACGACGCGCTGGTCGCGGCGCAGCAGCTGCGCGCGGAGACCCGCGAGCAGGCCGAGCGGGAGGCGCAGCTCGTCCTGCGCGAAGCCGAAGCCGACGCCGAGCGGCGGATCGAGCGGGCGCGCCGCGAGGTGGACCGGCTGGAGGCGTCGGGCCGGCAGCTCGCTCACGTGCACCACGCTTACCTCGCCGCGCTGCGCGTCGTGGTGGACCGCCAGAAGGCGGAGCTCGACGCGCTGGCGGCCAGCGAGCCGGCGCCGTTCGGCAAGGTGGCCGGCACGATCAGCCCGCCGGAGAGTCTCGACGCCCAGCGCGGACGCGAAGGACGGAAGTCCTCCCCGAAGTGGATCAAGTCGATCGTCGAGGAGTGACGTTCGAGGCCGTCGAGCGCGCGGCGGCCGTCGTGCGCGGGCGGTGGGCTCGGCGTCCGGAGGTCGGCGTCATCCTCGGCACCGGGCTCGGCGGCCTCGGAGGCGAGCTCGCGCTCGAGGCCGAAGTCCCGTACCAGGCCGTGCCGGGCTTTCCGCTCTCGACGGTCGAGACCCACGCCGGCAAGCTGCTGCTCGGCACCCTCGAGGGGCGCGCCGCCGCGGTGATGGCGGGGCGCTTCCATCGTTACGAGGGCTACGCGCTCGCCCGCGTCGCGTTCCCGGTGTGGGTGCTGCGCGCCCTCGGCGCCGGCACGTTGGTCGTCTCCAACGTGGCCGGGGGCATGCACCCGCTGTGGGCGCCGGGGGATCTGGTCCTCCTCTCCGACCACATCAACCTGCTCGGCGACAATCCCCTCGTGGGGCCCAATGACGAGCGGCTCGGCCCCCGCTTCCCGGACCTGTCGGAGCCCTACGACGCCGGGCTGCGAGCGCTCGCCCGCCGGGTCGCGCTCGAGCACGGGATCGTGCTGCGTGAGGGCGTGTACGTCGCGGTCACGGGGCCGAACCTCGAGACCCGGGCCGAATACCGGTTTCTCCGCTCGGTCGGCGCCGATCTGGTGGGGATGAGCACCGTGCCGGAGGTGATTGCCGCGGTGCACGCGGGCATGCGCGTCCTCGGCCTCTCGATCATCACCGACCAGTGTCTCCCCGACGCCTTGGAGGCCGCCGACATCCGGCGCATCATCGCCACGGCGAACCGGTCCGAGCCGAGGCTGACCGCTCTGATCCGCGGCGTCGTGCGCCGTCTCGCGGGCTGAGCATGGCGCGCTATCCGGCCATCGCGGCGGACGCCCGCGCGGACGCGCTCGAGCGGGAACTCCTCGCCCGCTGGAAGGCCGAGGACCTCTTTCACGAGACGCAGCGGCGCACGGCGGCGGGCGAGCCGTTCGTCTTCTACGAGGGGCCTCCGACGGCGAACGGGCGGCCGGGGATCCACCACGTCTTCGCCCGGACGATCAAGGACCTGGTCTGCCGCTACCAGGCGATGCAGGGCCGCCGCGTCACCCGCATCGCGGGCTGGGACACGCACGGCCTTTCGGTCGAGATCGAGGTCGAGAAGCAGCTCGGCATCGGCGGGAAGACGGAGATCGGCGACCATCCGGGGGCGAAGCTCTCCGTGGCCGAGTTCAACCGGCACTGCCGCGAGAGCGTGTGGCGCTACAAGGAAGACTGGGAGCGGCTGTCGGACCGGATCGGCTACTGGCTCGACTACGAGCGTCCGTACGTCACGTTCAGCGCGGCTTACGTGGAATCCGTCTGGTGGCTGCTCGGGCAACTCGCCGAGAAGGGACTGCTCACCCGCGGCCACCGGGTGCTGCCGTACTGCCCGCGGTGCGGGACCTCCCTATCGAGCCACGAGCTGGCGCTCGGCTACGAGCAGACCAAGGATCCCTCCGTCTACGTGCTCTTTCCGGTCGCCGGTGCCGAGCGACGGTACCTGGTCGTGTGGACGACGACCCCGTGGACGCTGATCGCGAACTTCGCCGTCGCGGTACACCCCGACCTCGACTACGTCGAAGTCGAGTGGCAGGGGCGGCGCCTCATCCTGGCTGCGGCGCGGGCACCCCACGTCGCGGCGGGCGGAGCGGCCGAGCCGCTCTCGGCCGCGCCCGTGGTGGCGCGCTACCGGGGCAAGGACCTGATCGGGTTGCGCTACCGCCGCCCGCTCGACGTGGCGCCGCGCCCCGTGGACGGGGCCGGCGAAATCGTGGTCGCGGCAGACTTCGTGACGGCCGCCGACGGTTCGGGGATGGTGCACCTGGCCCCCTTCGGCGCGGACGACTTCGCCCTGGCCCGCGCGCGCGGCCTGGCCTTCACCGTGCCGGTGGACGGCGCAGGGCGGTTCCACGGCACGACCTGGCCCGACATCGAGGGAGTGTTCGTCAAGGACGCGGACGAAGCGATTCTCCGGCGACTGAAGGCCGACGGCCATCTGCTGCGGCGCGACACCGTCGAGCACACCTACCCCTTCTGCTGGCGGTGCGACACGCCGCTCCTCTACTACCCCCGCGAGTCGTGGTTCGTGAGGACGACGGCCATCAAGGACCGGCTCGTCGCGCTGAACGCCGGGATCCGCTGGCACCCGCCGGAGATCGGCACCGGCCGGTTCGGCGAATGGCTCGAGAACAACGTTGACTGGGCGCTCTCGCGCGATCGGTTCTGGGGCACGCCCCTCCCGGTCTGGGTGTGCGACGGCGACGCCGGGCATCTGGAAGTGATCGGCTCCTACGCCGCCCTCGCCGCCCGGTGGGGCAAGGCCCTCCCGGCGGATTTCGACCCGCACAAGCCCCACATTGACGGCTACGCCTGGGCGTGTCGCGCCTGCGGCGGGACCATGCGCCGCGTGCCCCAGGTGATCGATGCGTGGTTCGACTCCGGGGCGATGCCCGTCGCGCAGTGGCACTACCCGTTCGAGCACGAGCGGGAGTTCGGCGAGCACTTCCCGGCGGACTTCATCGCCGAGGGCGTGGACCAGACGCGCGGGTGGTTCTACTCGCTCCTGGCGATCGCCGCGGCGGTGTTCGGTCGGACTCCATACCGCAACGTGGTGGTCAACGAGCTGATCCTCGACGCCTCGGGCCAGAAGATGTCCAAGAGCCGAGGGAACATGGTGGACCCGGAAGCGGTGGTGGAGCGCTACGGCGCCGACGCCCTCCGGCTGTACCTCCTGCTGTCGAGCCAGGTCTGGCTACCCAAGCGGTTCGACGAGCGGGCCATTCCCGACGTAGCCGGCAACGTCCTGGAGAAGCTCCGGCACACCTACAACCTGTTCCCGCTCTACGCCGAGGAGTGGGCGCCGTCCGCCGCCGACCCGGCGCCGGCGCAGCGGCCGCTCGCCGATCGCTGGCTCCTGGCGCGCCTGGCCCGCACGGTGGATGCTGTGCGGGCTGCCTGGGACGGCTACGACGTCACTGCCGGTGCGCGGGCGATCGTGGCGTTCGTCGTGGACGATCTCTCCAACTGGTGGGTGCGGGTCAACCGCGCGCGCTTCTGGGTCCCCGGCGGCTCGGCCGACCCGGCCGCCCTGGCGACGCTGCACGAGGTCCTCTCCACCACGGCGCGGCTGCTGGCTCCCGCGGCGCCCTTTCTCACCGACCGGCTGCATCGGTCGCTGGTCGGGACGTCGGTGCACCTGGCTGAGGTGCCGGCCGCCGCCGCGTCCGCCGAACCCGCGCTCGAGCGGGCGATGGACGTGGTGCGGCGGCTCGCCTCGCTGGCGCGCAGCGCGCGCGAGACGGTGGGGTTGCGCGTGCGGCAACCAGTGTCCCGCATGCTGGCTGCGATCCCCGCCGACGTGGACGGCGGGCTCTTCGACGCGCTGGTGCCGCTACTCAGCGCCGAGGTGAATGTCAAGCGGGTCGAGGTGGTGACCAGCGGGACGGACCTTGTGTCGCTGGAGGCGCGGCCTAGCTTTCGGGCCCTCGGCAAGCGCTTCGGCAAGGCCACGCCCGAGGCGGCGGCGGCCGTCAAGGCGCTGCCGGCCGACCTGGTGGCCCGCTTCGAGGCGGGGGAGCGCGTCGAGATCGTGGTGCAGGGCACGCCTCACATCCTGGCCGCGGGGGATCTCGTGGTGCAGCGGCGCGCGCGGGGCGACATGGTCGTGGAGACGGACGGCGAGGTCGTCGCGGCGATCGACCCGGCGCTCACGGAGGAGCTGCGCCAGGAAGGGCTGGCGCGGGAGGTGGTCAGTCGGGTGCAGCGGTTGCGCCGCGACGCTGGGTACCGGGTCACCGACCGCATCGAGCTCTGGGTGGACGGAGACGAGCCGGTGCGGAAGGCGGCGATCCGCCACGCCGACTACATTGCTGGAGAGACCCTGGCGCGGGTTCTCCTGGTGGAGGCGGCGACCCCGGCGCCCGATGTCGAGCAGGAGGTTGATCTCGACGGCTTTCGGGCGCTTATCGCCCTGCGCCGCGCTGGCTGACGGGAACTCTGACGGCTGGGGACGTCCATGACCAAGAAACAGCTCGCGCACTTCGAGAAGCGGCTGCTGGAGGAGCGGGCCCGCGCGCTGAAGGAGATCGGGCATTACGACGAGAGCTTCAACGCCACGCTGCAGGCGTCGGATGGCGACCTTTCGTCGTACTCCTTCCACATGGCCGACCAGGGCACCGACGCGATGGAGCGGGAGAAGGCGTTCCTGATGGCGTCGAAGGAGGGGCGCTTTCTGTGGCACCTCAACGAGGCGCTGCGCCGTCTGTACACCACGCCCGAGAAGTACGGCAAGTGCGAGAGCTGCGGGCAGGAGATCGGCTACGAGCGGCTCGACGCGCTGCCGCATGCCCGCTTGTGCATCACCTGCAAGGAGAAGGAGGAGAATGGTAAGCGGCGCTGAGCAGCGTCGGTTCGTCGGCGCCGTGTCGGCGGTGATCGTCCTCGACCTCGTCACCAAGCTGATCGCGGAGACGTGGCTGCCGCGCTACGTGGGCGTGCCGGTGATCGGCGAGGTGTTCCAGCTCCGGCTGGTCTACAATCCCGGCGCGGCGTTCGGGCTGCACCTGGGCGAGTACTCGCGCTGGATTTTCATGGCGCTCTCGGTCACCGCGCTCGTCGTTCTCGGCTCGATGCTGAAGACCACGCGCCAAGGCGACCGGCTGCGTCTGTACGCCATCGCGGCGATATGCGCCGGAGCGGCGGGCAACCTGATCGACCGGGTCCGCTCCGGCCGGGGCGTCGTGGACTTCCTCGACTTCAGGCTCGGCGCGTTCCACTGGCCGACCTTCAACGTCGCGGATATGGCGGTCACTTGCGGCGCCTTGGCCCTGGCGCTCTCGCTGTGGGACGAGGGGAAGCGGCCGAGCAGGGCCGCCCCCTCCCCCGAGGTGGTTTCGCCCCCCGCGCTGTAGTTTCGGTGTCCCTGCC
>JACQVG010000178.1 GCA_016209905.1 Gemmatimonadota bacterium
ATGCACTCGGCGCACACCACCAGGTCCTCGCGGTACGGCGCGACCAGGCGTAGGAAGGCTTCGGGTTCGCAGGCGATCCCTTCGTGCACGAGAATGGTGCCCTGCCGGTCCATGAGGCACAGGTACATGGTGCGGGCGTGCAGGTCGATGCCGCAGTAGTAGCGGTGAACACCGCGATAGAACCGCATAGGTCCCTCCTGGGTGAGTGGATGAAGACTTCGCACTCGACATCCTGCCTGGCCGCAGTGGCCAGGTCCAGGAGGGGCCTCTATCAGTATCATCGCGTTCACGCTGCGGGCGCCTGCGGCGCCCTTGCCCGCCGTACCGGCGGGCAGGTTTGACACAGCAAGTTGGCCGGCCGGACAGCCGCGCTCGGGCGGGCCTGCGGCCCTTCCTCGCTGCGGCCGTCGTGAACGCTGAACGTTAGCCGCCATGGGGCTCGCCTTGGCGGTCGAACATCAAGTCTTACTGCAAGGGTCCGGGCAGGCTGAACTGGGCTTGAGTCATGCGGCGGAACGATGCCGGAGCCTGAACGCCCTGGCGACCGCCGCGGACGAGTTCAAGAGGATGGGTCTGGCGAGCCGGCGGGAGCCGGATTAGGCTGCGCGTGAGGCAGCGTTTTCGGGCAGGCGAGATCTCCGTGCCGCCATGGAGCCAGCGCAGCTCATGGTGACGGTCGACGGGGCATTACCTGCGAGGATCGCAAGCGTTACGAATCCGCGCTCGCAGTCTACAGGGCGTTGAACTAAACCGCTTCGCGGTAGAGACTGGTCACGCGTTGGCGGCATGGTCGTGGCCGGAGTGATGGTGGTAGCGTGCGAGAGTTCGTTCACCCTCTCGCAAGGAGCTACCGATGAGTCCCCTTCGCCAGCGCATGCTCGAGGACCTGCGCGTCCGCAACTACGCCCCGAAGACTCAAGCGATCTACATCCAGAGCGTCGCGCGCTTCGCCGCGCATTTCGGGCAGTCGCCCGATGCAATGGGTCCCGAGCAGATCCGGACGTATCTCGTCCATCTGGTCGAGGAGCGACGCGTTTCCTGGAGTCTGTTCAACCAGACGGTGTGTGCGCTGCGGTTCCTGTACCGGGTGACGCTCGGTCGCGGTGACCTCGTACCGGACATCCCGTTCCCCCCGAGTCTGGAAACAATCCTATACGTTAGCCCGCTCGGGAACTGCCTCAGGGGCACAAGAGGGTAACCATCAAACCCGCGCAGGTGACTATGCGCCCGCAGCTCAAGAAGGCACTTCTGGCTTTGGGAGGTCTCCTCGCGCTCATGGTTGTCGCTGTCTCGGCCCTCGGCGTTCACGTGGCGCGGAGCTGGGACCGTGTCTACGATCTTCCGCTCCCTGCGGTGACGGTCAGCAACGAGCCGAACGTGGTCGCGCGCGGGGAGTATCTGGTGTAGGGCCCTGGGCACTGCGTCGAGTGCCACGCCAGCTCGTTTGAGGACTTCCTCAAGGTAGCGAGCGGCGAAAGGCCGCCCTTGCGCGGCGGCCTCGAGCTTCCGATGGGTCCCCTGGGCAGGATATACTCGGCGAATCTGACCCCTGACGTGGAGACCGGTATCGGCCGCTACAGTGACGGGCAGCTCGCGCGAACGATGCGCTCGGCCGTCCGGCCCGATGGGAGGTCCACGATTGATCCCATGATGCCGTTCGGCAACATGAGCGATGAGGACCTGTCCGCCATCATCTCCTATCTGCCGCCCAGCCCCGGGTGCGCAACCCGGTGCCTGAAAACGAGTGGACGTTGCTGGGAAAGGTCGTACGCACGCTCGCCCCGACCTTCAAGCCGAGGACGAACATCCACGTGCCAGCCACGACACCCGCCGAAGCCCCGACCACCGAACGAGGCGAGTACCTGGCACGCTACGTCGCCAACTGCGTGGGGTGCCACACGCAGCGCGATCCCATGACGTATAAGTCGATCGGCCCCGACTTCGCGGGCGGCATGGAGATGGAGCCCCTGCCACTGCCGGGCGCCGACATGGGCCTGTGGTTCACGAGTCCAAACCTGAGGCCGGCAGCCGGCAGCGCTCTGAGCACCCCACTCGCGAAGCATTCATAGCACGGTTCCGTGCGGGGGCGAGGCTGTACGCCGGCTCGGCGATACCCTGGGAAGCGTTCGCGACGATGTCGGACGCCGATCTGGGCGCGCTCTATGAGTTCTTCCGGGACGGGGATGCCAGGATAATCGGAGCCGGTGGCGGTAGCAAGGTACTGGTCGTACGCGCCGTGACATCTACGTCATCGGAGCGGCGCGACTACGTCGTATGTACGATCTCCGGCCTGCCGCGCCGCTGCTATCCTGAGCCCGTGCGGCCACGGACACAATACCCGGAGACGACGTTGCGCATCAGCCACCTCATCGAAGCCGGCACGGCCTCCGGCGCCCTGCCGCCCGTCCTGCGGAGTCCGGCAGGGTCGGGAGACAACGACTTGGAACGAATCGAGCAGGAGGTCTTCACGCGCTCGCTCCGCTTCCCGGCGTGGCTCTCGGCGTGGCTTGTGCGCGTGGACGCCCACGAGCTGCACCACATGTACCCCTTCGTCCCCGGCTACCGCCTCTCCGCGATCGACTACCCGACCGAGAACGAGATCGGCTGGTGGCGCTGGGTGCGCGGGGCGAAGCGGCTCCCGGGCGAGGTCTTCCTCTTCCAGAACCGGGACGAGACGGGCGCGGACATCTGAGGCGCGCGTGACCGCACCGAACCCGCTCGCCTGCGCCTCTTTCCTCATCGGCGCCATGACGCTCGCCGGAGTGCTGCACAGCGCCTGGCTCCGCTCCCCGGGCTCGCGCCGCTTCGCCATTCCGCTCGACGGCGGGCGCACCTTCCGGGGCCGGCGTCTCTTCGGCGAGAACAAGACGCTGCGTGGCTTCCTCGTGATCGTACCGGGGGCGGGGCTCTCCTTCTTCGCGCTCGCCCTTGCGCTCTCCTTCCCCGCCGGCGCCGTCCCCGCGGCGCTCTGGCCGCTCTCGCCGCTCGGCTACGCGGGGCTCGGCGCCGCGGCGGGGCTCGGCTTCATGCTCGGCGAGCTCCCCAACTCGTTCGTCAAGCGGCAGCTCGACGTCGCCCCGGGGATGGCGCCGCGCGGCCCCGCCGCCGCGCTCGTCACCTTCGTGGTCGACCGACTCGACTCGATCCTCGGGATGCTGGTGGCCGTGAGCAGCGCCGTCCCCACGCCGTGGCAGGTGTGGCTCTACATGCTGCTCCTCGGGCCCGCCATCCACTGGTCGTTTAGCTTGCTCCTCTTCCGCCTCGGCGTGAAGGCGCGCGCCGCATGACCACTACCACGTCCCTACTCCCGCGGCGCCCGAAGGCGGCCGCGTACGCGCTCCCGCTCGAGCGCGCGGACGACCCCGGCGCGGTCGGCGAGAAGGCGTACAACCTGGGCCGCCTCTGCCGCCTCGGCGTCGCCGTCCCGCCCGGGCTCGTCCTCACGACCGCAGCGTTCGACGCGCTCTTGGCGGCGGACGCCCTCGGCGAGCGGCTGGAGGCGCTGTGCGCCGGGCTCGACCCCCGCGAGTCCGACGCGCTCCGCGAGACCTCCGGGCGCGCCCGCGCGCTCATCCTCGCCGCCGCTGTCCCGGAGCCGGTGCGCGAGCAGCTCCACGCCCTCGCCGCCGCGCTCCTCCCCGGCTCGCCGCTCGCCGTCCGCAGCTCCGCCGTGGGCGAGGACTCGGCCGGCGCCTCGTTCGCCGGTCAGCTCGACTCCCTCCTCGGCGTGCAGGGCGGAGAGGCGCTCGAGCGCGCGCTCCTCGCCTGCTGGGCCTCCTACTGGTCCGAGCGCGCGCTCTTCTACCAGCGCGCCCGCGGGGTGCACCTCCGCGGGATGGGGGTGATCGTACAGCGGCTCGTGGACGCGCGCTCCGCCGGCGTCCTCTTCACGAGCGCCGGCCGGGACGGGATGCTCGTCGAGTACTGCGCCGGCCTCGGCGACGCCCTCGTCGCCGGGCACATCGACCCCGGGCGCGTCACGCTCGCGCGCGACGACCTGCGCGTGACCTCGCACCGCGCGCCCGAGGACGCCGCGCCCGGCCTCCTCCCCGCGGACACCCTGGCCGCTCTCGCGCGCACCGGCCTCGAGCTCGAGCGCGCCCTCGGCGCACCGCAGGACATCGAGTGGGCGGCGGACGCCGCCGGCCGCCTCTTCATCGTTCAGTCCCGCCCGATCACCGCGCCCGTCACAGCTCCCGTACCCGTACCCGTACCCGTACCCGTTCCCGAATCCGAACCCGAATCCGCCCGCACCCTCTGGTCCAACGCGAACGTCGCCGAGAACTTCCCCGCCCCGATCTCGCCGCTCCTCTACTCGATCGCGGCGCCGGGCTACACGCACTATTTCCGCAACCTCGCCCGCGCCTTCGGGATCTCGCGCCGGCGGGTGCGTGCGATGGAGCACCCGCTCCGCGCCATCGTGGGCGTGCACGGCGCGCGGCTCTACTACAACCTGACGAGCATCCACGCGGTGCTGCGCATGGCGCCATTCGGCGAGGCGCTGACGCGGGCGTTCAACGACTTCGTGGGCGCGGCGGCGACCCCCGCGCCGCCGCCCGACGCCGAGACGTTCGCCGGGCGCGGCCGCCTGCGCCAGCTCGCCGAGCTGGCCGTGATCGCGGCGAAGACGACGTGGCAGTACCTCTTCCTCGAGCGGCGATTGGCCGCCTTCGAGCGCACCGCCGACGCCTTCGCCGCGCGCACGCACCCCGACCGGCTCGCCGCCATCCCGCCCGCCGAGCTGCGCGACCGCCTGCGCGAGTTCATGGACATCCGCTGCAACCGCTGGACGAACGCGGCGCTCGCCGACGCGGCGTCCATGGTCTGCTACGCCGCGCTCCGGCAGCTCCTCGCGCGGGGGCTCCCGGAAGAGGAGCGAGGCAACCTCCACAACACCCTCCTCAAAGCGCTCCCGGCCGTGGTGAGCAGCGTCCCGGCGCGCGAGATGTGGGCGCTCTCGCGCATGATCAGGGAGGACCAAGCGCTGGCCGCGCTCTTCGCTACGGGCGACGGCGCGGAGATCGCCGCCCGCGTGTGGGGCGACGAGCGCTTCGCCGCCTTCCGCGCCGCGCTCGAGCGCTACCTCGAGGCGTGGGGGTTCCGCTGCTCCGAGGAGCTCATGCTCACCACGCCGAGCTTCCAGGAGGACCCGGCGCCGCTCATGGACCTCCTCGGCGCCTACGCGGCCGCAGACGGCCCCCCGCCCGAAGAGGTCATGCGCCGGCAGGACGAGGAGCGCACCGCCGAAACCGCGCGCGTCCTCCGCCTGCTCTGCCGCCGGCGCCTGCACCCGCTCCTGCCGTTTGTCTCCTGCGCGCCCGCCGCGCGCGTCGCGCTGGCGTGGACGAAGGGCGCGATCGCCCGGCGCGAGCGCGCCCGCCTCAAGCAGGCGCTCCTCTACAGCCGCTGCCGCCGCCTCGCCCTCGCACTCGGCGACCGGCTCGCCGCGCGCGCCCTGCTCGAGCGGGCGGACGACGTCTTCTTCCTCACCATGGACGAGCTGGACGCGCTCGCCTCCGGGTGCGCGATGTTCCCCTACCACCTCCCTGCGCTCGTCGCGCTGCGGCGGGGCGAGCACGAGGAGCTGGGCCGGATGCGCCCGCCCGACACCTTCGTCCTGGGCGAGGGCGAGTACCTGGAGGCGGACGGGGCGGCTCCCGGCGCCGAGGCCGCGGCCCTGGAGGACGACGCGGCCGAGCTGCGCGGCGAAGGCGCGTGCGGCGGGCAGATGACGGCGCGCGCGGCGGTGCTCCGCGACATCTCGGAGGCCCGCGCCCTCGCCGCCGGAGACGTCCTGGTCACGCGCCAGACCGACCCCGGGTGGGGCCCCGTCTTCTTCCTGGTCCGCGGGCTGGTCATGGAGCGCGGCGGGATGCTGTCGCACGGCGCGATCATCGCGCGCGAGTTCGGGATCCCGTGCGTCGTCGGGGTGCGGGACGCGACGCGCCGGATCGCCTCGGGGCGGACGGTCACGGTGGACGGCGACCGCGGGCGCGTGCGGCTGGAGGAGTGAGGGCCGGATGATCGCCTTCCCCCGGGCCGGCACGGCGCCCCGAGAGAGCGGGCGAAGCCCGTATGCGACGTCGCTCCGCGCCTACGCCGCCGAGCGCTACCCGGCCCGCCTCTTCCTCCCGCTCGCGGGCTTCCTCGCCGCCGCGGCACTCGCGGGCGGCGGCGCCGCGGGAGCGCTCGACGTCGTCGTCGCCGCCGCGCTCGCCTGGACGCTCGTCTTCCAGTTCCGGCTCTGGGACGACCTGGCCGACCGCGCGCGCGACCGCGCCGAGCACCCCGGGCGCGTCCTCGCGCGCTCGGAGCCGGCGCCGTTCGTCGCGCTCGCGGCGGCGCTCATCGTGCTGAACGGCGCGCTGGTCGCGTTCCGCGGCGGCCCGGCGCGCCTCGGCGTCTTCGCGCTCCTCTCCGCCCTCCTCCTCGCCTGGTACCGCCGGCGGCCGGCCGGGGCGGGGTGGGCGCTCTTCGGCGCGCACGTCGTGCTCGCCAAGTACGCGGCGATCGTCTACCTGGCGGCCCCCTCGGCGGCCGCGCCGTACCCGGGGCGGCTCGCGCTCGCCGCGCTCCAGGTCTTCCTGTGCTTCGCGGTCCACGAGATCCTGCACGACCGGCGGCTGGCGGCGGCGCCCGGCGCCACCGCCGCGCTCGCGCTCCAGATGGCGCTCCTGGCGCTCCTCCCGGCGCTCGCGTGGAGCACTCTCCGGGCCGGGCCGCTCTCCGCCGCCTACGGCGCGGCCGCGCTCGCCGCCGCCGCGGTGCTCGCCGCGCTCTTCCGCCGGCACCTCGCCGCGCGGCCGGCGGGGGGCGGCGCCGCCTACGCCGTCTTCGCCGTCACCTTCCCCCTTCTCTTCATCCTGTCGATCGGAGGTGTGCCATGACCACGGTCGCCACGCCCGCGCCCGGCGCCCGGATGGAGCCGCCGGATCCGTCGCTCTTCGAAGCCGTCGCCTGCTACGGTTGCGGCGACACGGCGGCGGACGAGTTCCTCACCGCCGAGGACGACCTCACCGGGAAGCCGGGCCGGTTCCGCTTCGTTACCTGCCGGACGTGCGGGCTCCGCTACCAGAGCCCGCGCATCGCCGTCGAGCACATCGGCGCCTACTACGACGACGAGTACATCGCGCACCGCAAGAAGAGCGACTGGGGCCTCCTCACCCGCTTCTTCGAGTACGTGATGGACCGCCACGACCGGGAGAAGGACCGGATCGTCCGCCGGTACGCGACGCTCGGGCCGGAGAGCGAGGTGCTCGACGTCGGGTGCGCGGTGGGGACCTACCTCGAGTACGTGCGCGCGCGCTACGGCGCGCGCGTCGCCGGCGTGGACTTCAAGGACCTTACGGGGCACCCGTCGCTCCGGCACGTCGAGTTCCACTGCGGGCTGTTCTACGAGCAGGAGCTCGGGGCGGACCGCTTCGACCTGGTCACGATGTGGCACTTCCTCGAGCACGACTACGATCCGCTGCGCACGCTCCGCACCGCGCGCCGCGTCATGAAGCCCGACGGCCGCCTGGTCATCGAGGTCCCGCGCCTCGATAGCTTGACTTTCCGCCTCTTCCGCGAGCGCTGGCCGGGGCTCCAGGCCCCGCAGCATACCGCGCTCTACGACCGCGCGGCGCTCGTCCGCATGGTCGAGAAGGCGGGGCTCGAGGTCGTCGACTACCTCCCCTACGGCGCCTTCCCCGCCTTCTTCTATCTCTTCGCGGGCGCCGGCTTCAAGCTCCTCAAGGGGAAAGGGCTCAACCTGTCGCGGGCGATCTACCCGTACTTCGTCGGCCAGCTCCTCTTCGCCCCGGTGCTGGCCTTCGAGAAGCAGCTCAACCTGGCGATGCAGACCGTGGTCTGCCGGAGGACGGCGTGAGCGGGCGCCAGGGACGCCATGCGCCGCGCGCGGAGCGCCTGCGCGTCGCCGTCCTCGTCGCCCTGAGCTTCCTCCTCATGACCGTCTGGGCGGTCGCCATGCTCGCCGCCGGCGCGCTCACGCTCTTCCGCGCGCGCCGCTTCTACTCCGAGGTGATGGCCAAGGCGCTCGGCCGCGCCGTCCTCGGCGTGTGGGGGATCCGCGTCGTCGTGCGGCAGGAGGAGCCGTTCCCGCGCACGCAGACCGTCTACATCTCGAACCACCCCTCGACGCTCGACCCCTTCGTGCTGATCGCGCTCGGCCTGCCGAGGACGCGCTTCTTCATGCGGGGCGGGTTGCGCAAGTTCGTCCCGCTCGCGGTTATCGGCCACGTCATGGGGATCTTCTGGACGGTGGAGCAGCAGTACCCGGAGCGGCGGATGCGCATCTTCCAGCGCGCCGACCGGATCCTCTGCCGCACGGGCGAGTCGGTCTACCTGAGCCCCGAGGGGATGCGCGTCACCACCAGCGAGATCGGCCACTTCAACAAGGGCGCCTTCCACCTCGCCACGAGTCTCGGCGCGCCGATCGTCCCGATGTACCTCGAGATCCCGCCGGAGACGAACCCGGGGAAGGGATACGCCACCCGCGCCGGGACGGTGACCGTCCACGTCCTCCCCGCGATCCCCACCGCCGCCTGGCGGGTCGAGGGCGTCGAGCGGAACGCCGCCGCCGTCCGCGACCAGTTCGTGCGCGTACACGCCGAACGGCGGGGCGGCGCGCCGCTCGTGGAGGCGACATGAGCGCCGCCTTCCGCTCCCTCGTGGACCTGCTCCGCTTCCGCGCCGGGGTGGAACCCCACGCGCGCGCCTACACCTTCCTGGTCAACGGCGAGACGGAGGGCGCGAGTCTCACCTACGGGGAGCTGGACGAGCGCGCCCGTGCCACCGCCGCGATGCTGCAGGAGAGCGGCGTGGCGCCCGGCGACCGCGCGCTCCTCCTCTACCCGCCCGGGCTCGACTTCATGTCCGCCTTCTTCGGCTCCCTCTACGCCGGCGCCGTCGCCGTCCCGGCGTACCCGCCGAACCCGCCCCACCCCTCGCGGGGGCTGCCGCGCCTCCTCGCCGTCCTGGGCGAGGCGGGCGTGCGCGTCGTCCTCTCGACCGAGGCGGTCGCCGCCGGCCTCCCGGCGCTCGCCCCGCACGCGCCCGAGCTGGCCGCGCTCCCCTGGCTCGCGACCGACCGCCTCGCGGCCGGCGCCGCCGACTCCTGGCGCGACCCGGGGATCGGACCCCGCGCGCTCGCCTTCCTCCAATTCACCTCCGGCTCCACCGCCTCGCCGCGCGGGGTCATGGTCGGCCACGGCAACCTCCTCCACAACCTCGCCTACGCCAACCACCTCGCGGAGAACGACGCCACGAGCGTCTCGCTGTCGTGGCTCCCCGTCATCCACGACATGGGACTCATCGAGGGGGTGCTCCAGCCGCTGTACGCCGGCTTCCCGGCGTACCTCATGGCGCCCAACTCTTTCCTCCAGCGGCCGCTCCGCTGGCTCCAGGCGATCTCGCGCTACCGCGTGACCAACAGCGGCGGACCGAACTTCGCCTACGACCTGTGCGTGCGGAAAGTCGCCCCGGAGCAGCGCGCGGCGCTCGACCTGAGCTCCTGGCGCATGGCCTTCAACGGCGCCGAGCCGATCCGCCGCGACACGCTCCGCGCCTTCCACGACGCATTCCGCGGCTGCGGCTTCCGCTGGAGCGCCTTCTACCCGGTCTACGGCCTCGCCGAGGCGACGCTCCTCGTGTCGAGCGGCGGGCGCGACTACGAGCCGGTCATCGCCGAGCTCGACGCCGGCGAGCTGGCGCGCGGCGTCGTCGCCCACCAAAACGGCGGGCGCACGGCCGCGCTCGTTGCCAGCGGCCGCCTCGGCTTCGGCACGCGCGTCGAGATCGTGGACCCCGCGACGCGCACGCGCGCCGCGCCCGGGCGGATCGGCGAGATCTGGATCGCCTCGCCGAGCGTCGCGCACGGCTACTGGGAGCGTCCAGAGGAGACCGAGCGGACCTTCCGCGCCTACCTGGCGGACACGGGCGAGGGGCCGTTCCTCCGGACGGGCGACCTCGGCTTCCTCGCCGACGGCGAGCTGTTCATCGCCGGGCGGCTCAAGGACGTCCTCATCGTGCGCGGCGCCAAGCACTTTCCCCAGGACATCGAGCTCGACGTCGAGCGCCGGCACCCGGCGATCCGCCCGGGGTGCTCCGCCGCCTTCTCCTGCGACGACGGCGAGGCCGAGCGCGTGGTGGTGGCGGCCGAGGTCGACCCGCGCGCGCTCCGGCGCGCGGCGCCGGCCGCGCTGGTCGAGGAGGTGGTCCTGGCGGTGCGCGAGGGCGTCGCCGCGGAGCACGGGATCCAGTTGCACGCGGTCGCGCTCCTCGGGCTCGGCGGCGTCCCCCGCACCTCGAGCGGGAAGGTCCGCCGCACCGCCTGCCGCGCGGCGTTCCTCGCCGGCACGCTCGACGAGGTCGCGCGCTGGTCAGTAAAAGACGGGTTCCTCTTCCGCACGGCGGGGCGGGAGACCACCGCGCGGGCGGCCGGATGAGCGGAGCGGCGGCCGGTCCGGGCACCCTCCACCCGCCCGCGCGCGACCCGGCGGCGCCCGCCGCCCTCGCGCTCCGCGCGCGCCTCGCCGCCCTCATCGCCGCGGAGCTCGGTGCACCCGCGGTGGCGATCGAGGCGGACGCCCCGCTCGAACGCTACGGCCTCGACTCCCTCGCCACCGTGGGGATCGTCGCCGCGGTCGAGGAGGAGTTCGGCGCCGAGCTACCGCCCTCGCTCCTCGCCCGCGGCCCGACCGTGGAGACGCTCGCCCGCTTCCTCGAGGGACGCCCCGGCGGAGATCCCGGCGAGGATCCGCACGCCGCGCGCGCCCGCATGCTTGCCGACGCCGTGCTCCCGGACGACGTCGCCCCCGCCGCCGCGGGGGGCGGGGCCCGGCCGGCCGCCGCGTCCCCGCCCGCCTCGCCCTTCCTCACCGGCGCCACCGGCTTCCTCGGCGCGTACCTCCTCCGCACGCTCCTCGGCGAGACCGGCGCGCGGGTGCACTGCCTCGCCCGCGCGGGCGACGGCGACGGGATCGCGCGTATCCGCCGCAACCTGGAGCGCTACGGGATCTGGGAGGACGCCTTCGCCGAACGGATTCGCGTGGTGGACGGCGACCTCGCCGAGCCGCGCCTCGGCCTCGCGCCGCCGGCCTTCGCGGCGCTGGCGGAGGAGGCGGACGCGGTCTACCACGCCGCGGCCGCGGTCAACTGGGTCTACCCGTACGACGCCCTCCGCGCCGCGAACGTCGCTGGCACGCTGGAGCTGCTTCGCCTGTCCGGGCTCGCGCGCGCGAAGCCGTTCCACTTCGTCTCCAGCATGGCCGTCTGCTACTCGACCACCGGCCCGGGCCAGGTGGCCGAGGAGGACGACATGCTCCCCCACCTGGCCGGGCTCCACCTCGGCTACGCGCAGAGCAAGTGCGTCGCCGAAGCGCTCGTCCGCCAGGCCGGCGCCCGCGGGCTCCCGGTCACGATTCACCGCCCCGCGCTCGTCGCCGGCGACAGCCGGAGCGGCGCCTCGAACACCGACGACATCGTCTCCGCGCTCCTCAAGGGGTGCATCCAGATGGGGTGCGCCCCCGACCTCGACTGGGTGATGGACTCCGTCCCGGTCGAGCACGCGGCGGAGGCGATCGTCCGCCTCTCCCTTTCCCCCGGCGCCGCGGGGCGCACCTTTCACCTGGCGAACCCGCGCGCGCGCCACTGGCGTGAGTGCGTCCTCTGGATGCGCCTCTACGGCTATCCGCTCCAGCTCCTCCCCTACCCGGAGTGGCTCGGGCGGCTCGAGCGCGAGAGCGCGCCCGATGGGCACGCGCTCCGCGCGCTCCGGCCGTTCTTTCTCGAGCGCCACGGCGCCGCCGGCGGGCTTACGCTCCCCGAGCTCTACGAGGACGGGCGGCGGAGCCGGGCGAGCTGCGACGCGTCCCGCCGCGCGCTCGCCGGCGCGGCGCTGCGCTGCCCGCCGCTCGACGCCGGCCTCCTCGACCGCTATTTCGCCTGGCTCGTCGGCGACGGCTTCCTTCCACGCCCGCCCGTGGCCGCTGCCGCCCCCCGGCCGGAAAGCCGGGTGCCGCCCCTCCCGGCGCTCTTCGAGGGCGTGCTCCGCCGCCGCCACAATGGCGCCGGCGTCCGCCTCCTCGCCGCGAGGCCCGCCCCGCTCGGCGGCGACAGCATCGTCGCTGAGCTGACCTCGTGGCGCTCCGGGCGCGACACCGGGCTCTTCCGCTACGCGCTCGCCTACCGCAGCGGCACCGGCGCCGATCGCCGGCTCGACGTCGTGGTCAAGGTCAAGCCGGCCGACCACGAGGTGGTGGAGGTGGGCGAGGAGGTCGCGCGGCTGTGCGACGACGCCATCGGCAGCGCCTACGCGCGCTTCCGCGACCGCGTCGGCTTCGCCGGCGGCCACCTGCGCGAGCTCGCCGTCTACGCGCAGGAGGACGAGCGCTTCCGCCGCCACGCGCCCGCGCTCCTCGCCGCGCACCGCGACGACGCCCGCCGCCAGTGGGTCCTCGTCCTCGAACACCTCTCGGACGTCACCCTCCTTGACGCGGCCGACGACGCGAGCGGCTGGCGCCGCCCGCACGTCGAGGCCGCGCTCCGCGGGATCGCCGAACTCCACGCTGTCTGGTACCGCCGTGAGCGCGAGCTCCTCGCCCAGCCGTGGCTCGGCCATGTGCACGATGCCGCCGGGATGGCGGAGATGACACCGCTCTGGCACGCGCTCGCCGAGCACGCCCGCCCGATCTTCGCCGGGTGGGCGGGCGCGGGGATCGGCGCCGTCCAGGCGCGGCTCATCGAGGGGATCGCGCGCTGGTGGCGCCCGCTCGAGGCGCTCCCGCGCACCCTCATCCACAACGACTTCAACCCGCGGAACGTCGCCCTCCGGGACGAGGGCGGCACGCTCCGCCTGTGCGCCTACGACTGGGAGCTCGCCACGCTCGGCGTACCCCAGCACGACCTGGCTGAGTTCCTCTGCTTCGTCCTCACGCCGGACGCGCGCGGCGAGGAGGTCGCCCACTACGTGGAGCTGCACCGCCGTGCGCTCGAGCGAACGGCGGGGACGCCGATCGACCCAGAGGCGTGGCGGCTCGGCTTCCGCGCCTCGCTCTACGACCTCCTGGTCAACCGCTTCGCCATGTACGCGCTCGTCGAGCGCTTCCGCCGGCAGCGCTTCCTGCCGCGCGTCGTACGCACCTGGTTCGCGCTCTACGCGCTCGACCCCCTGGAGGAGCTGGAATGAGCACCGGAACGATCCCGATCGCCTCCGCCGCGCGCTTCCTCCACGCGAGCAACCTCCTTACCTACCTGTCGCTCCTGGCAGGGCTCGGCGCCATCGCCGCCGCGCGCGGGGCCGGCGGCGCCCCCGCCGTGGGCGCGCTCCTCGCCCTCGCCGTCGTGGCCGACACCTTCGACGGCCGCTTCGCCCGCCTCTTCGCGCGCAGCGACACCCAGCGCTCCTTCGGCGTCCAGCTCGACAGCCTGAGCGACGCGCTCACCTTCGGCCTCGCCCCCGTCGTCGCGCTCGGCCTCCTCCTCCCCCCGCTGCCGACCGGCGCGCAGGCCGCGTGGTGGGGCGCCGGGTTCGTCTACGTGGTCGGCGCCGTCACGCGCCTCGGCTTCTACAACCTTGTGCACGAGGACGCGGCGGGATTCATCGGCCTCCCGACCCCCGTCGCCGCGCTCGTCTGGTCCTCGCTCCTCCTCGCGCCGCTCACCCCGGCCGTCTCGGCCGCGGCGCTCGTGGCGTGCGGCGCACTCATGGTCTCGCCGCTCCGCATCCCCCGCCCGCGCGGGGTCTGGCTGGTGGCTTTCGCCGCCTGGGCGCTCTCGCTCGCCGCGCTGCACGCGGCGGCGCTCGTCGCGCGTTGAGCGGGCGGAGCCCGGCGGCGGTGGCGGCCGCTCAGGCGCTGATCTTCGAGTACTGGCGCACGGCGAAAGCGAACACGGCAGCGGCGTAGACGACGAGGACGGAGAGGGTTCTCAGGATCGCCTCGAATCCTGCGCCATTGAGGAGTACCGCCCGCATGATCTCGATGAAGTGCTTGACCGGGCTGAGCTCCGCCACCCACTGTGCCCAGACGGGCATGCTCCGGATCGGGATGAAGAGCCCGCTCATGAGCAGGTAGACCATGACGATGAAGAAGGTGATGAACATAACCTGCTGCTGCGTCTCGACGAGCGTCGAGATCCAGAGCCCGAGCCCGAGGGCGGCGATGAGGTAGATGGCGGCCACGCCGAAGATCAGGAGCACGCTCCCCCGCATCGGGACATCGAACGCGAAGCGCGCCAGCGCGAGCCCCATCAGTGCCGTTGATCTGGCCAACAGCCGCCGAGCTCAGCAATACTGGCTCCTAGCCTTCAAGTAGCTCCGGTTTTCGTCGCGGACCGGACGGGACAGCTTCTCGAGGTGCTGGCGCCCCGCAGCATCATCGTCGAGGCTGTAGAGCGTCTTCTTGACGGGCGCGAGGCCGGCGGTTCGCGTGCCGTCACGGTGTTCCACCGTCCGGTGGTGCTTGAAAGAGGGAACATCGTTGGTCACGGTCTCGATGCGCAGAACGGAGCCGAATTTATCGTACATCTTGAGGGCAACCCGGTCCATCTGGTGGCGAATGCGGTTCCCTGGATGCGGGTGTTGAAGTCGTTGCCCACCTCGCCCAGGTATCGTGGATGCAGCTTCTTGCCAAGGAGGGTGGCGACGTGCTCCGCCTTGACGACACGAACGGCGGTGCGAGCGAGACGATCGTACACGGGAGCGAGGTGTTCGCGCCGGCGAAACACAATGTCCGTAGCGTACTCGATCTGCTTGATGCTCCAGTGGTAGCCGGCGTCGGACCCCTCAGCCGTCAAGACCCCTGTTTGGTACCGGCTACGCGGGGTTGTGCCCTCTGGGTAGCAACAGCACTGGCTGCTTCGTAAGTATATGGGCGCTTCGATCGGGTGGCGGGGAGTATCTCATACGGCGTGAACTCGATCGAGTTCGTGCGCGATCTGAGCGCCTGTCGAGTAATGCGGGCTAACGATCGGTTGCAGCAGTCACGCAGGTGAGGCTGGCGGACCTCCGCCCAACACGCGTGCAGCCGTACCTGAAGTACTCGCGCGCGGATGGGCGCGCTGCTGAACCGAACGGCGTTAGGCGGCACCACAGCCTCGGGGGTGGTCCATGCAGGAGCCAGAGAAACCTTCTCAGAGATTAAGTCTCGGCACTGCGGTCGGCATCTTTCTGGGTGTGGCCGCTCTCTGGGCGTTGACGCCTATCGTGCTCGCGGCGTTCATCGACACTCTCGAGCACCGCGGTCAGTTCGGTGATCTTTTTGGAAGCACCAATGCCCTCTTCTCGGGATTGGCATTTGCGGGTGTCGTTCTGGCGATCATCCTTCAAGGTCAAGAGCTAGGTCTCCAAATCAAGGAACTGGCGGAGACAAGCCACCATCTTCGTGAAGATTGCATCCCCCACCGGAGCCGGAGTTACGCTGGAGCCGGGGGGCACGGCTGAGCTCAACGAAGCGGGCACTTGGTCCATTACTTTTGCGATTTCTTCACAACTCCGTACCGGTTGGGCCGAAGACTCGGGCATCGTAGCCTTTCGGAATGACTTATCTCTCACCTTTCCTTCGCAATCTCCGGGCGAGAGCTGTGCCTGAGCGAGAATTCTCCCCTTGCTCAGCAGCATCGCCGGCCGCGGCACCGCAGATCACGGCGCCTAACTATGCGTGACCGCTGCGGCGGCCGTTGGCCGCCTTGCCGCGCCTGCGGCGCGGACACCCGGCTCACCTCGTTTCGGAGCTCCGCTCCTCAACTCGGCTTCGCCGGGCGTCGGTCACGCGGTTACGTTAGCCGCCCTTGGATCCGCCTTGACAGATGTTACCTTCGGTGGTAACATAATCTGTGGGCAAGATCCGGCGGGGCAATTATATCTTTCTGACTTGGAAGGGAGACCACAGCCCCAGACACGTTCATGTCTATCGTGATGGTAAGCTGGTGGTCAAATGGGATCTCGAGCACTGGAAGGCAATGAAAGGGAAGCCCACCGTAAAGATCCTGGAATTGATCGCGGAGCTGGAGGCGGAGGGCCTGCTATGAGGATCGAGCGTGTGATCGCGAACAATCGGCGCAGGGTTTTTGAAGTGCGCGCGGGTGGCCGCGTGCTCGGCTATCCCTATGCGCGCCTCCGCGTCAAGCCGACGGCTGAAGATCGGATCAAGGAAGTTTTCCCCGATGGAGAGTTGGGCTATGAGGCGCTTACGTATGTGCTCGAGAGCGGCAAGGGAGACACCGTCCATCTGGATGCTGTGCTGGAGTACAATGAGGATCCGGACCACCTGAGGGATCTGCTGCTTTATAAGCTCACGCTCGAGGCTCAGAAGCGCGTTGCCGAGAGCGGGCTGAGCAAGAGGGAGCTGATTCGACGCTTGGGTACATCAGCGAGCCAGCTTTATCGGCTGCTCGACCAGACCAACTATACGAAGTCGGTTGGTCAGATGCTGGCGCTTCTGCACATCCTGGGGTGTGACGTCGATTTGATTGTGAAGAAGCGCCGCAAGACCGCGTAGCGCGCGCACCCCTTGGGCTGCCCTACCCGGGTCCGCCACGACCAGAGGAGAGCCGTTTTGCGTGGAAGTCACTACGAAAAGTTCGCAAAGCTGTTCGATCATTCCATCGTTCGCCCGGACGCCACGCGCGAGGACGTGCGTCGCTTCGCCGAAACGGCCGCCGAGCTGAATGCCGCCACCCTTACCGTCCAGCCCCACTACGTCCGCTTTGCCGCAGAGCAGCTGAGAGGCTCCGGTGTCCTTGTAGGAACGGTCGTCGCCTTCCCGCACGGAAACGAAACACCATCGATGAAGGAGTCCCAGGCCAAGGCGGTTCTCGATCTCGGGGCAGAGGAGATCAACATGGTGATGAACATCCCTGCCCTCAAGAACGGGGAGAAGGACCTGTTCATGCGAGACATCGAGGGCGTGGTTCGAGCTGCAGAAGGGGTCATCGTCAAGGTCATCACAGAGAATTCTATCTGATACAGGAGGAGAAGCGGCGGGCCTGCGACTGGATCGCCCAGGCCGGCGCTCATTTCGTGAAGACCTCCACGGCTTACGCGCATGGTGGGGCCACGTTGGAGGACGTGCGACTCATGTACGAGATTGCGAAGGGGCGCCGCCGCGTGAAGGCCGCCGGCGGGATCCGTGAGCTGAGACAAGTGCTGGAGTACCTGAGAGCGGGGGCACGGCGTTTCGGCTCGACGCGGACGGAGCAATTCGTCCGGCCCTTTCGGGAGTTGCCCGACGATGAAAAGGCGGCCTTTGCCGAGTTCTTGGCCGCAACCTAGAGGAGCAAGGGGACTCGCCGAACGTGCCATGCGTTGGTACGCTACGCCGCCATCCACCTCAAGCTGCCCTGCCGCTCCCGGCTCTGCAGCCGGTCGTGCGCCTCGCTGTTGGGGACCGGCGGGAGCATCTCCCAGCGCATCTCGCCCGCCTCGCCGGTGAACGCGTAGTCCGCGCGGTAGACGGTTCCGTCATCACACACCACAATGATCTTCCCCCGGGACTCCACCGCGGCGACCGGCCTGGGCATAACGGCTCCTCCTCCCGACGGCTCCAAACACCTAACCGCAACTCACCGGCCAGCGCGCCCCAGCGCCGCCGCTTCGCCCGCTCCAGCCCGCGGCACTCCTCCGCGCCTCCGCGTCTCCGCGTGACTACCGCCGCCGCCTCACCCGCTCGATGCCACGCACCTCGAGGTAGGTCTCGCCCGCGCGCGGTGCGAGCATGGAGCCACGCACGGGCGAGGGATCGCTCGCCTGCCAGTCGCGCAAGAGCGAGTCCGAGAGCGGTCGCACGCGGCCGAAGAGCGAGACGACGTCGCCCGGAGACAGAGCCAGGTACGCGCCCAGCGCGGGCTCGATGCGGACGGGGTACGCTTCGCCCTTCGGCAGCTCGACCCAGAACAGGTGATGGCCCGAGCGGCTGCGCACCCGCACCCGCTCCAGCTTGATGCCGTGGCCGAGGTAGGCGCGCGGTGCGCGCGCGAAGGCTTCCAGGAAGCGCGCCTGCGGCGACGGCGTCGCCTCGGGCTCCTCCGGCTCCGGCGGGACCTCTGCTTCGTCCGCCGCCGCGAGCCACGCGCCTTCGGCGGCCTCGCCCACGTCGCCGTACGCAAAGAGCTCGCAGCCGGCGGCGCTCAGCGTATCGGGGCAGAACGCCCAGAGCGTGGTCAGTGAATCTTCGCTCAGCCAGGATGCGCGGTATTTGCTGAAGCGCGAGGCGGGGTCGTAGCTCTGGCTGCTCGGCCGCCCGTACGCAGACACGGCCGCGCGGAAGCGCCGGAAAGTCTGCGCCGAGTCGGCGCGCGCGAGCGGCCGCCGGATTCCGGTGAGAATTCCATAGGTCAGATACAGCGTGAAGTAACCCCGGTCGCCCGGCCGGAGCAGCGCGGGCTCGCACTCCTGCCGCGCTTCCAGCACCGCGCGGCAGCGCAGCACGATGCCGCGCCCCTCGCTGGCCGCGCGCAGCTCCGTGATGGGCGCGCGCAGCGTGAAGCCCGCGAGCGTGTCGAGGCGGGCGGTGCGTTCGGGTCCGGCGTCGCCGCGACAGGCCGGCAGGCAGAGCAGCGCGGCAAGCAGTAGAACGCGTGGGCGAGGCATGCCGCAGTGTGAACCGTGGCCGCCGCCGCCGTCAAGACGGCGTGGCGCAGAGGGTTGCGCGCGAGCAGCCGCGGCGCCATTCTCCCGTCCGCTTTCAACCCGATCCCGATCCCGATCCCGATCCCGAGCCCCCGCAGCGAGCGCCACGGAGACAAGACAATGCGACGACTGCCTGAAATCGTGCTGTGCGCGAGCCTCGCCCTCGCCGCCGCGACCTATCAGCCGCACGTTCCCGCGGGCGCCAAGCCCATCTGTGCGCCCGACAACGGCGGCATCACCCTGCCCGAAGACTTCTGTGCCGTGGTCGTGGCCGACCGCCTGGGGCGCGCGCGCCACCTGACCGTGGCGCCGAACGGAGACGTGTTCGTGGCGCTCGCGAACCGGCGTGAGGAGCGAGGTGGGATCGTGGCGCTGCGCGACACCACGGGCGACGGCGTGGCCGACGTCGTCACCCGCTTCGGCGAGAACGGCGGCACCGGCATCGCGTTGCGCGGCGCGAGCCTCTACTTCGGCCCGGACGACGCCGTGCTCCGCTACACGCTCCCCGGGGGCAGCCTCAGTCCATCCTCCGCGCCGGACACCCTGGTCGCCGGACTCCCGGCGGACCGCAACCACCGCGCGAAGTCGCTCGCGCTCGGGACGGGCCGCGATCTCTTCGTCAACATTGGCTCGCCCACTAACTCCTGCCAGGTGCAGGACCGGCAGAACGAGGCGCCCGGGATG
>JACQVG010000175.1 GCA_016209905.1 Gemmatimonadota bacterium
ACCTCGGTCTCCGCGAGCTCGGTCCACGGCATCTGGTAGGCGCAGGCGAGGGCCTGGGCCAGCTGCGTGTCGGTGACGCGGCCGCGCCGGAGGAGGATTGCGCCGAGCCGCTCGCCGGTCCGCTCGGCCTCCTGCGCGGCCGACTCGACCTCGTCGGGTCGGACCCAGCCGCGCTCGATCAGCACGGCGCCGAGCCCGCGGAGCTGGGGCTGCGCCGGGCGCGCGGGCGCGGCAGCCGGAGTCTCGGCCTTCTCGGCGGGGTTCACGGATCACGTTGTAGGGGACGCGCGCGGCGGCGGGCGGGCTCCACGTGAGCTCACGTGGCCTGCTCCGGCTGACGCTCTCGTCGTGCTGCCTCGTCGGTCCGGCGGGCCAGATTGGCGGGTCGAGCGTCCGCGCGCGGGCCGGCGGTGCCCGGCGTCGGGCAGTGATCACCCGCGAAGACGCAGGTCGACCGGAACAGGGCCACGAGAAAACGCCGGGCTCGTCCCCGACGGGTGCCCCCGGATCCGGGCGCACGCGACGGCCAGGCGCGGGTCCCGGTGCCGGACGACGGACGTGCACACCTCGACCGGATCGAGACAGCACGACCGGCGCTCGTACCAGACCCAGAGGTAGTGGCCGGTTGCGGAGCCTGCGCCCGACTCCCAGAAGATCGGCGGATATCCCGGCTTCATGCACGGCGAGAGCTTCGGGAACCCGAGGTTGACGTTGCTGGCGAGCGTCGCCGGTATGAAGGACGGCCGGATGATCGCGTGCGCGCCCGGCAGCGCCGCGACGTCGACGGCGCGGTAGAAGGCGATTGCGGAGGCGACGGGGTCCGAGCCGGTGCCCCAGCCGCCACGCGGCGAGAGCAGACCCCAGAGGCCGACCGGGTAGGGCAGCGTCATGTCACCGCGGCGCCACGTCGGGTCGATGTCGCTCAGGAAGTAGGGGATCATCCCGAAGACCGACAGCATCTTGTTCGGGCTCTTGCACGGAAAGATGCAGCCGAGCGGATCGACGTCCTTGAGCGGGAACGGCCACACGCGCGCCTCGTGGAAGCGCGCGTCGGTGCCCGCCCGCGACAGGCCGGTGAAGGCCTCGGTGTGGACGAGGAGGGTCGGCTCCCAGTACGAGAAGTGCACGCACGGGCGTGGCGGCCAGCCCGGACACACGCACGGGGTGATCAGCATCTCCACGCAGCCCCACTGGATCAGGCTCGCCGGCGCGACGGCCGGGAGTTCGGCCGCGGCGACCTCTCCGCTGGGGAGCCACGAGAGGCTGGCGGCTACGACGAGCGACGCGAGGAGGGGCCGGAGCACGTCAGGAGGCGGCGGTGATGGGCGCGGCATCGTCGGGCTCCTCAGGCGGCTCTCCGACGACGGCGGACGCAGCCTGCGGCGGCGCGCAGCGGAAGTAGCTCGCCGTCAGGTCGCGGAAGAGCTGCACCACGCGCTCCTTCTCCTCCCAGTAGAGCGCGATCATTCGGCGGTGGCCCGGAAGCCATACCCACGCGTCGTAGCTCACGGAGCCGCTGGGGAAGAGGCGGACTTCGAGTGACAGGTGTCCGTGCGGGTGCCACCGGAGCGGGATCGTGTGGAGATGCCGCGCCACGCCGTCCCGCTCGATCCGGGTGAACCGCACGGGCAGCAGGTGCTCGGGGCGGTCGAGTTCCCGCAGCCGGTCGAAGCTCCGGCCGCGTGATGGCGGACGCAGGACCCAGGCGCCGTGGTCCTTGAGGACCAGGACGGGATGGCGGCCAAGTCCGGGGATGAGCCAGCCGGAGACGAATGGCTCCCTGGAGGCGAGGAGCACCTCGCGAAACGCGGGCGAGTCCGGCGCGCGCAGGAGGGCCGCCTTCGGCAGCCTGAGTGCCTGATCGTGCCGCGACCGGGTCTCGCTGGGTGCGGGCACGGCGCGCAACGGCAGTGCCCGGAACCGACCGGCGAGCAGGTGAAGGCGGTAGTACGCGATCTCCGGCGGCAGCGAGGGGCGCGAGGGCTCGGGCGTCATGGTTCTCCTCGGGGTCGCGGGACGGAGAGCCAGGCCGAGCGCTCGCTCGGCTGTCCGCGGGTGAGCGTCACGATGGCGACGTGCTCGATCGGCCAGCGGTTCCGGGCGTCGAGCGTGATCGCCGGCAGCAGGCGGCTCTGCCAGTCGCGGAGCGACCGCGCGGCCGCGAGGAGCTTGGTGCCGTCGGCACTCGGCCCCGCCCGCCGGAGGACCTCGTCGGTGACCTCGCCCAGCGCGTGACCCCAGAGCGTCAGGCGCGACGGGCGCTCGCCGGGGAGGACCTGCTGGAGCACGGTCCGGTGCCAGGCGAGCGTCGCGGCGTCCGTCCGGAGCCAGTCGGCCACGACGAGCCGTGGGACTGGCGCGAGCTCCGACCAGTCGAAGGGCTCGAACACGGCGGCGAAGATCGCCGGGGGCTGGGCGCAGCCTGAAATCGTCTCGGTGGCCACGCACGCGGGCGGGAGCGCCAGGACGGCCGCCGCGAGCTGCACCACCTGCGCCGGCGTGCCGATGATGAGCGCCGCCTCGGGCGCGACAGCCGCGGGGAGCGGAGCGTGGCGCTCCGGCTGCACGCTGACCTCGGTGAGGCCCGCGAGCCCCGCCCTCCGGAAACCGGCGATCCGATCGCGGCCGTCCTCGGTGTCCGCCCAGATGACCCAGACACCCTGCGACGAGGGCTCGCCGCGTCGCGCCTGGACGCGCTCGTCGACGGCGCGCTGCATTGCCTCGGCGAGCACCTGGGTGGCGCCAGCGCCGGTCGGTGGGAATCCGATGACGTGCGGCGCCGTCAGCCGCTGACTGATCGTCGTCGACAGGAAGAGCGTCGGCGTCTTCGTGTGGGCGAGGTACGGGAGGAGGCTCGCCACCGGAGCGGTCTCGAGCGGCGACAGAAAGGCCTGGATCCGGTGATAGTGCTCGAGGAAGCGCGCGGCCGGAATCGTCCGGAGTGGCATCGAGCCGTCGTCCCGGACGACGACCTCGCCGGCCCCGCCGCGCGCGACGAGGGCCTGGGTGACGCGGAGGATGGCGCCCACGTTGGCACGCGGGCCCGTGAGCGGCCCGATGCCGCCGAGCCGCGTGAGCGGCGCCGTCCCCGGGGCGGCGCTCGTGCCGCCGCGCTCAGGGCCCTGGGGTGTCGCCGGGGCTGATGGCGGCGTCGACGGCGTCCGAGGCCCGGACCAGAGGTCCGCCCAAGCGGGAAGGACGAGCGCCAGTCCCAGTGCGACGGCCGTGACCGTCGCGAAGACCGCCAGGACCGTCCCCACGGCGGGCCGAGATCGGCGACTCACTGGAGACCTCCGAGCATCCCGTCGAGGCTCGGGACTCCGAAGGCGGTGACGGCGCGCCCGCGGGAATCCTCGAGACGGAAGAACGGGACGCGCTGGACCGCGAGCGCCTGGAGTCGAGCTGGCTCCCAGCGCAACGGCACGCCGAGCTCTACGGTGAGGATGGTCGCCGCGGCGGCGGGCGCGAGGCGTGCGAACCCGGCCGGGTCGAGCACGAGGATCTCGACCTCGACGGTGGGATGCGACCGGTGGAAGTCCCGCAGGCGCCGGAGGGCGTCCACGGTCGACGCGCAGGGGAGATCGATCACGAGCGTGATGGTGAGCTTCTGCGGCGGCGTCCGGGCCTCGGGCTGCGCGGCGGCGGCGAGCGCGCCGAACCGGCGCTCGGGCGCGCACACGACGCCGAACGAGCCGAGGTGACGCGGCTGCGCAAGCGTGCCCGACGCCGCGGCGAGAAGGAGCGCGGCCGCGATCCCGACAGCCCACGAGGCCGCCGGGCGTCGGCGTTGAGGAGGAACGTGGAGGCGCCGCGGCGTCCATCGCCCTGGCCGCTGGCGCTCGACGCCGCCGGTCAGAACGGCCCCTGCTGGCCCGCTGGCTGGGTCGGCGCCGGCGCCCGGGTCTTCGCCGCGACCGGCTGACCGGGCGCCCCCGGGACCTGCCAGGTGCCCGGCCGCACCACCACCCACTGCCGGTGCGCGGGAATGACCATGCCGCCGACGACCTGCGCCGGGACCCACACCTCCTGCATCACGGGCCCGACGTTGTAGAGGGTTTCGGGCTGCTTCGGCGAGGCGACTACTGTGAGCCCGCCGTTGCGCCGGAGCTTCTCGAGCGTGTCGCGGATGCCCTGGCG
>JACQVG010000024.1 GCA_016209905.1 Gemmatimonadota bacterium
ATGTCGAGCGCCTCCGCCAGAGAGAGGCGGCGCACGGGGGCGGGGGCCTCCTGCGCGTAGCCGATGGCCGCCACGAGCGACAGCACCAGGAGCCATCCAAACGTCAGTCGAGCGCGCATCAGAGGTTGTACCTCGTCGAAGTCACTGTGTCGTACGTCCATGTCCGAGCGGGAGTTTCATCTCCGCGCGGGCGCTCGCCTCGGCGCCCGACCGAGCGGGGTATGGCCCGGCGATGGTCACCGCCCGGCCGGCTCAGTGCGGGTGGCCACGAGATCGCGGCCCGGGACGGCCACCTTGAGGAGGTCTCCGGCCACGCCAAACCAGAACTGCCGCTCGTCGCCGTCCGGGAGGCGGAGGACGTAGCGTTGCGCCGGCACGGGGCGATCTCCCACCAGCAGCGTATCGAGTCCCAGCGCGGTGACGGTGGCCGAGACCGGGCGCTCGTCGCGCGGGCGCACCACCGCGATCGTTCGGGGAGCGCCGGTCGCCGCGCGCGGCACGAAGTAGAAGGTGTGGAAGGCGTCGTCCCCGAGCACCACGATGGGAGGGTGGACGGGGAACTCGCGCGCCGTCTCCCCCGCGTTCGACGCGGTCCGTACGCTGACGCGCGAGCCGCTGATCTGGGCGCTCAGGCGGCGGATCACGCGGCCGTCGGCGGACTCGGTCTCCTGGAGGCTCGACGGGCTGTGGTCGGCCGCGAGCTCCAGCGCGTGCAGCACCTCGCGGTCGCGGAACCGGGTCGTGGACACCGCGAGGACGCCCGCCTGGCCCTGGCGGCCCGCCGTCGGGCGGATGGCGAACTCCTCGCGACCGATCTCCACCCCGCCCTGAACGATGACGAAGGTACCCCGATCCAGGAACTCCTGCGCGGCGGCGCGGCCGGGGACCTGGATGACGGCGCACAGGAGCGTCGCCGCGAGAGGACCCGGGTTCACGCGCCGGCTTGCCCCGCCGGAGGCGGGGCGTCGGCGCCGAGGACCCGCTCCCGGATGCGGTCCTTGATGAACTCGTAGAGGCGTCGGCCCTTCTCGGCGGAGGCGCGGGTCGGCTGACCCACCGATCCCGGGGAAATCGCCGGCAGCGCCATCGTGGAGCCCCGGCGGTAGCGCCGAACGGCGCTCTCCGGCAAGATAAAGTCCTGGGCTTCCTCCATGCGCACGAGGTGGGGGGCCACGTAGAGGAGGAGCGAGGTGTCCACTTCGCCGCCGTGGATCGGACCGTGGGCCCGGTCTAGGAGCGCCCCGAAGTCGATGGCGAGCACGTCCACGACGCGCACCCGCGCGCGGTCGGTGACGACCGTGCCGAGGGCTTCCTGGTGCGGCGCGTCGCCGTTCATGGTGAGCACCAGGAACTCCTCCACGCCGGCCTTCTCCCAGTCGGGCAGGAGGTCGTTGAGCCACCGGCGCAGCGTCTTGCGCCGGACGCTCGCGTTGCCGGGGAAGCGCAGCCGGGTGGGGTCGTTGACGCCGTACTCGATCGTCGGCGCGCGGACGATCCGGAACTCGGCCGACAAGTCGTCGGCCAGTCGCTCGACGACGATCGTATCGCAGCCGATCGGAAGGTGCGGGCCGTGCTGCTCGCAGGTGCCGACCGGAATGATGAGGCGCGGATTGACGGCGAAGGCGAGGCGCGCTTCCTCGGGCCCCATCTCCTTCAGCCGCAGCGGCCGCCCGCCGAGGTCGCTCACGCGGGACCGCAGCCGGTGACGCGCCGGCCGGTCCTCTGGTTGGCCGCCCTCGCCGCCACGGCCGCGGTCGCTGCGGAGTGGATGCGCGCCCCCGGCTGGGCGTGGGCGGTGGGCCTCGTTCCGCTCGCCGCACTCGAGGTATGGGCGGCGAGCCGCGCGCCGGAGCGCCGGGAGACGGGTGCGGGCCTCGCCCTGGCGGCGGGCGCCGGCGTGGTGGTCGCGATCGCCGCGCTCGTGGCCTGGTCCACGTGGCGGCTCCACCGCATCGAGCGGAGCTGGGTGGCGGTACGGGAGGCGGAGATCACCGCCGCGTCGCGCCGGCTGGGCGGCGAGCTCGACGGCGCCGTGGCGCGCGCGCGCGCCACGGCGGACCGCGCCGCGCCGGCGCTCGCCCTGCCTCCGGCCGCCGCATTCGCTGCCCTCGCGCCGCTGGTCCGCCACGCCGGTGCCACGCACGCCGTGGCGCTGTTCGACGCCCGCGGCCGGCCGGTCGCGTGGGCCGGACCGCAGCGCGCGCGGATCAGTCCGCAAGGGCCTGAGCTCTCCGCCGTCACGACATCATTCTACCTGTGGCTCGTGGCGCGCCGCCAGACGAGCGCCGGTACCGCGGTGGCCACCGTGATGATCGCGCGCCAGCCGGGCGTGCCTCCGACCGGCGTCGCCCTCACGGATCGCTTCGCGCAGCGGACGGGCGTCGCGCTGCGGTTCCTCGATCCTCGCACCGCCCCCGCCGACTCGGACGTGTTCGACTACGTCCTGCGTTCGGGCCCGCACGCCGGCGACACGCTGTTCGCGGTCCGGCCGGTGCCTCCCGAGCAGGGAGCGGCGCGGGAAGAGGCCCTCTCCTCGGCGCGACGGCTCCTGTTCTGGGGCGTCATGGTCGGTCTGCTCATCGGTGCGGGCGCCGCGGCACGAGCGCGCCTGCCGCTGCGCGTCGCCCTGCTTCCCGCCGCGGGCGCGGCGCTCTTCATCGCGCGGGCGCCCCTCGCCGGGGCCTTCGGGCCGGGCAGCGTGTTCTGGCCCGACGCGTACTATCGCCAGTTGCTCGGCCCGTACTCGGCGTCCGCGGGTGCGCTGCTCTTGGCCGGCCTCGTGTCCGCGCTCCTCGGCTGCGCGCTGTGGCGCCGGGGCCTGAGGCCGTCGTTTTGGAGCCGCGCCGTCGCGCTGGCGGTGACGGTGCTGGCCCCATATCTGCTCCAGGACCTGGCCCGCGGCATCACGCCGCCTGCCGGTGGCGTCGCGACCGGACTGTGGCTGACGTGGCAGATCGCCCTCGTGCTCGCGGCGTCGGCGGTCGTTCTGTCCGCGGCGGCGCTGGTGCGCGGCGAGACGGCGCCGGCGCGCGTCGGCCCCTGGCCGCTGGTCGCGGGCGCCATCGCCGTCGGCGCGGCGGTGGCCGGGCTCTGGCTGTGGCAGCCCGTCGGCGCCTGGCCCGCATGGTATCCGTACCTGTGGGTGCCGGCCCTGCTCCTCGCGCTCAAGCCGATGCGATTCCACGGGACGGTGGCGACGGTGGCGATTGTCGCCGGCTCGGCCGCGGCGCTGCTGACCTGGGGCGCCACGACCAAGGGACGCGTGGCCCTGGCCGCCCGAGACGTCGAAGCGCTCGGCGCGCGGGCCGATCCGCTGGCGGTCGCCCTCCTCGACCGCCTGGTGCACGAGACGCCGACCGACTCGGCGCCGGAATCGGCCGGCGACCTCTACGTTCTCTGGCGACGCAGCGCTCTCGGTGAGCAGGGCTATCCGGCGTCCCTCGCGCTGTGGTCGGCGCGCGACGAGCGCCTGCTGGCCCTCGACCTCGCGGAGCTCGACCTGCCGCCGGCCCTGCTCGAGGCCTCGGCGCGCGAGGCGCGCGAGGAGCGGCTGCCGACCATCCGGGGCTCTCTGCGCGTGCCGGGCATGCACGGCGTGGCCGCCATCCCGTTCGACGACGGGCGGGTTCTGACGATCGGCGTCGGCCCGCGCACGCGCTTGGTGGCGCCAAGCCGTCTCGGTGAGTTCTTGGTCGGCGGGGCGGCGGAGCCCGACCCGCCCTACGAACTGGCGCTCGCCCCTCCCGAGCCCTTCGGCGGCTCGGTGCCCACGACGCGCGTCGCGTGGCGGCGCGGCGCGTGGACGGTGCACGGCGAGCGCGTGCTGGAGCTGCCGGGCGGGCCCCGCCACGCGCACGCGCTGATCGCGCTGCGCGGGCCGGCCGCGCTGCTCCAGCGCGGCGCGCTCGTGCTCATCCTCGACGTCGTGATCCTCGCCGCGCTGTGGCTGCTGGTCGAGATCGGCGACGGGCGACAGATTCCCGCCGTGCGCTCGTGGTGGCCGCGTGCCCACCGCTCGCTGCGGGTGCGCCTCACGGTCAGCCTGGCGGTGTTCTTCGTGGCGCCGACCCTCGCCTTCGCGGCGTGGAGCTACGGCCGGCTCGGCGAGGAGTTCAGCAGCGCGCGGGAGCTGTTGCTCCAGCGGACGCTGCGTGATGCCGGCGCCTTCCTGGCCGCCGAGCCGCCGGGCGACGCGGTCGCCGTGCTCGAGGCGGCGCGCCGGGTGGACGCCGAGCTGCTGCTGTCCCGCGGCGGCGAGGTGGTCGCCAGCTCGGCGCCGGCGCTCGCGGACCTCGGGCTGACCGACCGGCTGGTGCCGGCGCCGGCCTTCACACGTCTGGCGTACGGCGACGAGCTCGAGCTGGCGATGGCGCAACCCGTGGCGACGCCCTCGACGCTGGTGGGCTACCGGCTGCTGGCGCGGACCGATCCCTCGGCGGCGAGCATCCTCGCTGCGCCGGAGATCCTGGGCGACGCGACGCTCCGTCGCCGTGAAGGGGATCTCGGGATCGCGGTGCTCGTCGCGACGGCGGCGGGCATCGTCGCGGCTCTGGTCCTCTCCGCCATCGCCGCCCGGGCGCTGGCTCGGCCGCTGCAGCGGCTGCGCCGCGCGGCGCTGGCCGCCGGATCGGGCCAGCGGCCCGCTCCCGACCCCGGGATGCCGGTCGAGCTCGAGCCGGTGCACGCGGCCATCGCCCAGGCGGCGACCGACGTCGAGGCCGGACGGCGGGCCCAGCGCGTCCTCGCCTGGGGGGAGATGGCGCGACAGGTCGCGCACGAGATCAAGAATCCGTTGACGCCCATCCGCCTCGGCATCCAGCACCTCCTGAGGCTCCACGGTGAGCGCTCCCCCACGTTCGGCGCGGTGCTGAGCAGCACGGGCGAGCGGATTCTCGCGGAGATCGACCGGCTCGACGCCATCGCGCGGACCTTCAGCCGCTTCGCGCTCCCCGTCCCCGAGGGCCACCCGCTCGAGCCCGTGGAGTTGGGCGGCGTCACCCGCGAGGTGCTCCGTCTCTACCAGATGGGGGGAGGCGGAACGAGCTGGCAGCTCGAGGCGGAGGACGGGGCCGTGGGGCTGGCACGGCGCGACGAGCTCGCCCAGGTGCTGGTGAACCTGTGTGAGAACGCGCGCGACGCGGGGGCGACGCGGGTCGTCGTGGCGATCAAGCGGATCGGCGCTCCGGCGGGCGCCCAGATCGAGGTGCGCGACGACGGCCGCGGCATCGCGGCCGACGTGCTGCCGCGGGTCTTCGAGCCCCGGTTCAGCACCACGACGAGCGGCAGCGGGCTGGGGCTGGCCATCACCAAGCGGCTGGTCGAGGGGTGGGGGGGCACGATCGCGATCGCCAGCAAAGAGGGCGCCGGCACGGCCGTCACCGTGCGTCTGGCCGGTCCAGGACCTCGCGCACCCGCCTGAGCAGGTCGTTGATCGTCCACGGCTTGGCGAGAAAGGGCAGCCCCGGCGGGAGCGAGGCAGTTTCCTGGCTGCCCGGGTCCGTGTAGCCGCTGGTGAACAGGATCTTGGCTCCCGGGTGTTCGCGCTCGATGACCTGCCACAGCTCGGGCCCGGTGAGACGCGGCATCACGACGTCCGACATCACCAGAGCGATGTCCCCGCGGTGGGCGCGCCACAGCTCCAGCGCCTCGGCGCCATCCCCGGCGCTGAGCACCGAATAGCCCTGTCGCTCCAGGACCCGTCGGGTCGCGCGGCGAAGCGAATCCTCGTCGTCCACCACCAGAATGGTCTCATGGCCGCCGGTCGCGGGCGTCGCCGGGGCCTGCGGCGGGGCGGCCGGCACCTCGTCGGTGGGTGGAATGTAGAGCGTGATCACCGTGCCGTGGCCGGGCTCGCTCTCGACCGACACGTACCCCAGGTGCTGTTTGACCAAGCCATACACCATGGACATGCCGAGCCCGGTTCCGGTGCCGACCGGCTTGGTGGTGAAGAACGGCTCGAAGATCCGCTGTCGCGTCTCGTCGTCCATCCCCGTCCCGGTGTCCCGAACCGTCAGCGCGACGTACCGGCCCGGCTCGCCCCATCCCAGCCGGTCGCAGCGCACGCGGTCCAGGGCGGCCGACTGCACGGCGATGGTGAGCATACCGCCGTCCGGCATGGCGTCCCGGGCGTTGGTCACCAGGTTGACGAGGATCTGTTCCACGGCGCCGGCGTCGGCCCTCGCGACGACGCCCTGGTCGCCGAGCTGCAGCCGGAACTCGATGTCGGCGCGAACCACCCGCCGCAAGATGGGGTGGAAATCGTTGACCAGGTCCGCGATGTTGACCGGTCCGAGCTCGAGCCGCTGGCGCCGGCTGAACGCGAGCAGCTTGCGAATGAGCTCCGCGCCCCGCTCGGTGGCCTGCGCGATGGTGTCGAGATCCTCCTGGCCGGGAGTGTCCGGCGGGAGCGCGCCGCGCACGAGCTCGGTGGAAGTGAGCACGGTGGTGAGGAGGTTGTTGACGTCGTGCGCCATGCCCCCCGCGAGCTGGCCTACCGCCTCCATCTTCTGGGCCTGCCGGAGCTGGTGTTCGAGGGCGCGGCGCTCCGTCACGTCCTCGACGAATCCCTCGAAGCCAAGGAGCTCGCCGCGGTCGTCGCGGAGCGCCCTGACCGCCAGTCGCACGATGATCGCGCTCCCGTCCTTCCGCTTCCAGGCCACATCGGCCCGCTCGGGCTTGCCGGTGTTCGCACTGCCGGCGGCGATCAGCTGCGCCCGCTCGACCGGCTCCTGGTAGATGTCCCGGGTCATGTCCACACCCAGGAGCTCCTCGGGCGACCCGTAACCGAGCATGGTGGCGAGGGTCCGGTTCGCCATCAGGATCTCGCCGTCGAGGCCGCTTCGGTACACGCCGAAGACCGCGTGGTCCACGAGCGCGTGCATCTCGCGCTCGGCCCGGTTCTGCACGGTGACGTCCACGGCGGTGACCAGGCCGCCTGTGATCTCGCCCCGCTCGCCACGCAGCGGCGCGATGCGCGCCCGGAAGTCTCTGCCGCCGTACGTTGTCTCGAAGCTGACCGGCTCCCCGCTCAGCGCCCTGGCGCAGCGCTCGGCGAGAAAGGCGGCGTAGTCGGGCGGAAAGATCTCGAACACCGTCCTGCCGATCATCCGCTCGACCGCTAGGCCGGGCGCCGCGACGTCGGGGCCGTCCACGCTCAGGAACCGGTGATCGCGGCCCACCACCGCGACGAAGGTATTCGAGAGGCTCGCGACCAGGGCGCGGTAGAGCCCCTCGCTCGGGTTCGGGACGCCCGGCCCGGTCACCGCGGCGCCACCGCGCCGATCAGCGCGTCAACCTGCACGCAGTCCCTGCATCCCTCGCGCCCGGGCGGGCAGCGCGGCAGGTCGTGGATCTCGCGCGTTCGCGCGAAGAGGGGACGGAGCATGGCCGCATCGAGCGTGACCGGCACCACGTTCGCCGCGAACCCCATCAGGAAGCCGTTGTCCCGGTGCACGTCCGGGCGCCGTGCGGCGTCATCGTCGGTCAGCGGCTCGAAGTAGATCAGTGCGAGCCCGCTGACGGGGGACAGCCCGGATCGCTCACCGATCATGGCGTACGCGTTGAGCTGGACCTCGTACAGCGGCGCCAGGCCGTCCTGGTTCCCCGTGTGTCGGGCGGTCTTGTAGTCCGCGATCAGGTACGTGTCGTCCGCGCGGACGAATACGGCGTCCGGCGTGCCCCGGAGCACGATGCCGTGCTCGCCGTCCTCCAGCCGGAACCTCGAGTAATGGGGCGGCTCCCGGCGACCCTTGAGGGGCCCGAGCACACCGAGGTAGGCCGGTGGCCCCCCCTGGCGCGCGAACCACTCGTCCACCACCCGCTTGGTGTAGCTGTCGATGCTGCTGAAGATGCCCGGAAAGCTGAAGAAGGGCGTCTTGTGGCTCAGCCGCAGCTTGATCCAGAAGCAGCGCGGGCAGAAGTTGGGGAGCGCGACTTCGCCGAGGTGCCTGGCCGAGATGGTGATGAGCCCGCTCATGGCCGGGAAAGGTCGCTACGCGGCGGGCCATTCGCTAGGCGGCGCCGCCCGGCGGTTGACGCCGCGCCCCCGAGGGATAAAACTCCACGCCCGATGATGTGTCTCGCGTTCCTCGCCATGGTGGTGCTCCAGCAGCGGCCCGCGCCGCCGCCGAGCAACGTCCCGTTCGCCGATTCCTCCATCTTCCGGCGCCTCGAGCTGCCCGGTCCCAACCGGATCCGCGCGGCCAACGGCGCGCCGGGCCCGGACTACTGGCAGCAGAAGGTGGACTACACGATCCGCGTATCGCTCGACCCGGCGAGCCACCGCGTGGCGGGCGACGAGACGATCCGCTATGCGAACAACTCGCCGGACACGCTGCGCTATCTCTGGCTGCAGCTCGACCAGAACCTGTTCCGGGCGGACAGCCGTGGCGGGCACCTCTTCCCGAGCGACGCGCGGTTCAGCGGGAACGGGTTCGCAGGCGGCTTCACGGTGAGCGAGGTCGTCGCGCTCCGGCCGGCGGCCCGGTCCGGCTCGCCCAGCGCGGCGGTCCGGCGGGTCCCGCTGGAGACGGCGGTCAGCGGAACCCTCATGCGCGTGGATCTCGACCAGCCGCTGCCGCCACGGACCAGCCTCGAGTTCGCGTTGGACTTCTCTTTCGCCGTGCCCGAGCGCGGCGCCGACCGGATGGGGCGGGAGCGCTTCGGCGACGTCTGGCTCTACGAGCTGGCGCAGTGGTACCCGCGCGTCGCGGTCTACGACGACGTCCGCGGCTGGAACACCGAGCCGTACCTCGGGCAGGGCGAGTTCTACCTGGAGTACGGCGATTTCGACTACGCGATCACGGTGCCGCGCAGCTTCATCGTCGCCGGGACGGGGACGCTGGAGAACCGCGCCGAGGTGCTGACGCCGGAGCAGGTCCGGCGGCTCGACCTCGCCCTGCGCTCCGACACGACGGTCCCGATCGTCTCGAACCGCGAGGTCGGCACGGCTGCCGCGCGGCCCGCCGGCGCCTCGCCGACCCTCACGTGGCGCTTCCGAGCGCGCAACGTGCGGGACGTAGCGTGGGCCGCGGCTCCCAATTTCATCTGGGACGCCAGCGGCTGGAACCACATCCTGATGCAGTCGTTTTATCCGCCGGTCGCCGACTCGATCTGGCGTCGCTCGACGGAGATCGTGCGCTTCGCCATCCGGCACTACTCGGAAAAGTGGTTCGGCTATCCCTATCCCACGGCGATCAACGTGAACGGTCCCGCCGGCGGGATGGAATACCCGATGATCGTCTTCTGCCGCAATCGCAGCAGTCTCGCCGGGCTGTTCGGCGTGACCTCGCACGAGCTGGGGCACCAGTGGTATCCCATGATCGTCGGGAGCAACGAGCGGCTGTACCCCTGGCAGGACGAGGGGTTCGACACCTTCATCAACATCTTCGCGGGGCGCGCGCACTCCGGCGACCCGGCGTGGTCGCGCGGCCGCGGCGAGGCCCAGCAGTGGGCGCAGTTCGTCCGCGCCGGCCTCGACCGGCCGATGATGCTGCCGGCCGACCGCCTCCCCTCGCCGCTCCTCGGCGAGGTGGCGTACAACAAGCCGGCGACCGGGCTCTACCTCCTCCGCCACGCGATCCTCGACGACTCCACGCGCTTCGACTTTGCGTTCCGCGAGTACACGCGACGCTGGGCCTTCAAGCACCCCACGCCCGCCGACTTCTTCCGCACCATGGAGGACGCGCTCGGCGAGGATCTGTCGTGGTTCTGGCGCGGGTGGTTCTACCGGACCGACCGCGTGGACCTGGCGGTGGATTCGGCGGCGGCGGCCGATTCCGCCGGGGTGCGGATCACGCGCATCTTCCTGTCGAGTCCCGGAACCCTCCCGATGCCGGTGGACCTGCGCCTCACCTACGCGGACGGCACCGCCGACCGGATGCGCCTGCCGGTGGAGATCTGGCACCTCGGCAACCGCTACGTCGTGGTGCGGCGACTGCCGAAGCCGCTGATGCAGGTGGAGATTGACCCCGGGCTCCTCCTTCCCGACGTCAACCGGCAGAACAACACCTGGCGAGAAGCCGCCGCGCGCGCGTCGCCCTGAGGCGGGCGGGCACCGTTGCTGCGGCGGCCGACCGCTACCGGCGCAGGCTCCGGAGCCGCCGCGCGGCCTCGGCGAGCAGCTCCGCCGTCTTGCAGAAGGCGAACCGCACCACGCGGCGCCCCAGCTCCGGCCGGCTGTAGAAGCTGGAGCCGGGCACCGGCGCCACGCCGACCTCGC
>JACQVG010000025.1 GCA_016209905.1 Gemmatimonadota bacterium
ATGACGCCCACGGAGATGCTGCTTTCGGCGGCTGCGGCTGCGGCCGATCCGAACTCGGGTGGTCGCCAGATGCCGTCGCACTGGGGGAACCGGGACCTCAACATCGTCAGCCAGTCGAGCCCGACGGGTACGCAGTGTCTCCAGGCGGTCGGCTGCGCCGAGGCGTGGTATCGCTACGATCGGATCAAGGGTATCCCCGAGCGCGAAGCGAAGGCGCGCCGCGACGAGGTGGTCTTCTGCTCGCTGGGTGACGGAACTACCAGCGAGGGCGAGTTCTGGGAGGCGCTGAACACCGCGTCGAACCTTCGGCTGCCGGTGCTGTTCTTGGTCGAGGACAACGGCTACGCCATCTCGGTCCCCGTCGAGGTCCAGACGGCGGGCGGCTCGATCTCGAAACTGGTGGCGGGTTTTCCGGGCCTCTACGTCGAGGCCATGGACGGTTGCGACCCAGTCGTGTCGTACGACGCGTTGACGCGGGCGGTGGCCCACTGCCGTTTACGGAAGGGGCCCGCGCTGGTGCATGCAAGTGTGATCCGCCCGTATTCGCACTCGCTCTCTGACGACGAAGTTCTGTACCGGCCCCCCGGGGAGCGAGAAGCCGATGCGGCGCGCGACCCCCTGGCGCGGTTTCCGGAACGGCTGGTCGCGGAAGGAGTCGCGACGGCCGCCGAGCTCTCGGCGATCGAGGCTGAAGTGCTGTCCGTCGTGGAGGCGGCCGCCGCGGCCGCGCTGGCGTCGGCGCAACCCGAGCCGGAGACCGCGCTGCAATACGTCTATTCGCCCGACGCGGACCCGACCTCGGAACAGTTTGACACCGAAGAGGATCCCCGGTTCTCGGGCGACCCTACGACGATGGTGGACCTGCTGAACGCGTGCCTCAAGGACGAGATGGCGCGCGATCCACGCATCGTCCTCTTGGGCCAGGACGTGGCCGACGTCTCGCGCAGCGAGTATCTGGACAAGGTGAAGGGCAAGGGAGGCGTGTTCAAGGTCACCTGGGGTCTCCAGAGGCTCTTCGGCGGCGACCGGGTGTTCAATACGCCGCTGGCGGAGGCGAATATCATCGGCCGCGCCATCGGCATGGCCACGCGCGGACTCAAGCCCGTGGTCGAGATCCAGTTCTTCGACTACATCTGGCCGGCGTACATGCAGATTCGCAACGAGCTGGCCACGCTGCGGTGGCGTTCCAACAACGCGTTCAGCTGTCCGGTCGTGGTGCGGGTGACCTACGGCGGATATCTGAGGGGCGGAGCCATCTATCACTCGCAGACCGGAGCGTCGGTCTTCACCCACACGCCCGGCTTACGTGTGCTGTGTCCGAGCACGGCCCTGGATGCCAATGGCCTGCTCCGCACCGCGATCCGCAGCGACGACCCGGTGATTTTTCTCGAGCACAAGCACCTCTACCGCCAGACGTACAACAAGGCGCCATATCCCGGCGCCAACTTCATGATCCCGCTCGGGAAGGCCAAGGTGGTGCGGCCGGGAGTGGACCTGACCGTGGTCACCTACGGGGCGGTCGTCCAGCGTGCGCTCGTGGCGGCCAAGGAAGTCGAGGAGGTGACCGGGCTCAGCGCCGAGGTGATCGATTTGCGTTCGCTTTCTCCCGTGGACTGGGAGACGATCGCGCACTCGGTGCAGCGGACCAACAGGGTCATCGTCGCGTATGAAGACCCGCTCTCGTGGGGATACGGAGCGGAGATCGCTGCGCGGATCGCGGAAGAGCAGTTCGCATGGCTCGACGCCCCGGTGCGGCGGGTGGCCTCCGCCGACACCTTCGTCGCTTACTCCCCGCAGCTCGAGGATCACATTCTTCCGCAGTCGAGCGACCTGGCCGCCGCGATGAGAGAGCTGGCGAGCTTTTGACGTCGGTGTGCAGCGGCTGGACGAGGGACCGACATCCCGTGCTACCGGCGGCCCTGATCCGTTCGCTGGTTGGTGATCCTGCGCACCTCGTCGGCGGCCACAATAGCCGCGTCTACGTCGCGGGAAAGCGCGCGAGCCTGCCGAGTGGCGTGGGTGAGATCGTCGAGCGCTTCGGCGACGCCGGCTGAGCGCAGCCGCAGCAGGTCGAACCGCACGTTTTGCATCGCCAAGAGACACGACTCGAGTCGGGACGCCAGCGCGCTTCGATGGGCCACGAGCTGGGTGATCTTCTGCCGCTGCTGCTGCAGCAGGGAGAGGCGGCGCTCCCGGTCGGGCGAGGACGGTTCCCCCTGGAGCGCCGTGATCCTGGCATCGAGCTTCTCGACCGACCCGGCGTCGATCTCGCGCTCCAAGGTGCTGAGCGTCTGCGCGAGGGCCGTGGCGCGCTCGAGCAGCTGGTCTACGGTGGGCGCGACGTCGGGAAGCAGCTGGCGCTCTGCCTTCGGCATCCGCTCGAGCATCGCCAGGACGGCGTCGCGGTCGCTTCGCGCCTGCTCGATTCCCGCCGCGTGTGCCCCCAACTCGCCGCGGCCCAGGGGCGCCAGCCGTCCCCGCCCGATTCGGGCTTCCTGCGCGTCCGGCGCAGGAGGCCGATGAATAACGTCCCGCCACGAATAGCCTGCGGTCCAGAGCTTGGCGTAATCCCTCGCGAGGCCGAAGCCCCAGAACACTATGGGGAACAGGGCCCAAGGGGGATCGAGCTGGGTCGTGGCGACGTTCAGGAGCACGAGCATGCCGTTCACAGCCGCGTACGACGCAAGCCGGCTCCGGAACTTCGTGACCAGGAGCGGCTCGCCGCTCGCCTCAGCAAGCCTGGCCAGCTCCTCGTCCTCTCGCTGTCTCTTGGCCAAGCGCTTTTGATCGCGCTCGACGCGGGATTGGGAGCGGCCCATGCCGCGTCCGGCTGACCCGCGCGCCCCTGCAGGCTTCCCGCGGCCGTGTTCGGCCGCCGCACCCGCGCCCGCAACCGCGTCGGCCGGGCGTCGGCTCCGATCGCCCTCTCGTGGCGGCGGCGCGGTGTAGGCGTTGGCCTCGAGGGCCCGGCGCAAGGCGTCCGCCGTCGCCCAGCGATCCTCGGGGTTCTTCTCCAGGCACCGCATGACGATCTGCGAGAGATCCCTCGGCGTCTCGGGCCGCTTGCGCTCGATGGGGGTCGGCAGCTCGCTGATCTGCTTGATCAGGAGGCCAGGAACGGTGGGAGCCTGAAACGGGAGTTCGCCCGTCAGCATCTGATAGGCAACGACCCCGAGAGCGTAGACATCGGACCGACCATCCAGGTCGCGGTCCCCGGCGGCCTGCTCCGGACTCATGAACGCCGGCGTCCCTATCGCAACTCCCGCCTCGGTCAGGGTGCCTCCCTCGGCCGATAGGGCCTTGGCGATCCCGAAGTCGGTGACCATGACCCGACCCCGGGTGCCCTCCAAGAGGATGTTGTCCGGCTTCACGTCACGGTGGACGACCCCCTGCTGATGCGCGGCGGCGAGCGCGTCCGCCGTCTCACGCATGATCCGCCGAGCCTCGTCGATCGAGAGCCGCCCACGTCGCTTCAGTCGAACGGCGAGCGATTCGCCGTCCACGAACCCCATCACGAAGTAGACCAGATCGCCGGCGTCGCCGACGATGTGGATGGGCACGATGTGCGGGTGGGACAGCCGGGCCGAGGTTTCCGCCTCGCGCATGAAACGGGCGCGGATGTCGCTGCGGAACGCGAGATCGGGAGGGAGTACTTTGATCGCGACGGGGCGCTTGAGCTTCTCGTCCCTGGCGCGATACACTACACCCATGCCGCCGCGGCCGATCTCGCCCTCAATCGTGTACGCGGTCGCCAACGCTTTCGACAGGCGTGACTCCAGAACGTGGTCGCCGCCGCTCGAGCTCATGTCAGCGAGGCCCGCATCGAGCGCATAGATTAGTTCAGCCACTCGGGATGGGCAACGCCGAGAGCGCAGAGCGCGCCCTCTGGATGTCGGCTCTTCGGGAGGCCCGGCCAAGGGTCGTGTCAACGCAAGGGATTGCCCCGGGGGTCCAGGAGTGCGGCCTGCCACATTGGCACGAGTTCCGCTCATCGGCGTGGCACGGACGCTGCGTTCGCCCGTAGAGGTAAGCAGGAGCCCGGCCTCCCGCGCGGAGCGTGTCCGATGAGTGAACGGCTGACCCTTCCCGTACTTCCCTTGCGTGACCTCGTTCTTTTTCCGGGCGTCAGCGCGCCAATCAGCGCCGGTCGCCCAGGAACGTTGCGCGCGGTTGAGCGAGCGCTCAAGACGGAGGAGCGCCTCATTCTGGCGGTGGCCCAGCGGGAGAACACCGAGCAGGTCGCTCCGGCCAACCTCTACGTGATGGGCACGGTGGCGCGAATCGGCCAGTTGCAGCGCGGCCTGGCGGGTGTTCAGCTGCTCTTGCACGGGCTGTATCGCGCCACGGCGCTGCACTACCAGGAGCGGGACGGCTTCTTGGAGGCCGTGGTGCGTGAGGCGGAGGACGTGCCGACTCTCGATCCGCATGATGCCCTTTTCCAGGCGCTCTACAAGGAGGCGCGCGAGCGCGCCGCGGAGCTCGGGCAGAAGAGCGGGCTCCCCGAGGACGTGGTCGAGCAGGTGCTCGCCTCGGTCACCGATCCCGGGAGTTTCGCGGATCTGGTCTCCGGCTACATCGACATCAAGGTATCGGAGCGCCAACAACTCCTGGAGACGCTCGCCGTCGATGAGCGCGTACGTCGCGTGCTCGTGCACGTGCAGCGCCAGATCGAAGTGATCGACGCGCAGGCAGAGATCAAGTCCCAGGTCCAGGAGGAGATCGGCGAGCGACAAAAGGAGATGTATCTCCGCGAGCAGCTCAAGGCGATCCGGCGCGAACTCGGCGATAGCGACGACGATCGCGAGTTCGACTCGCTGCGCGAGAAGCTGGAAAAGCTCTCGCTGCCGGAAGCTGCGCAGAAGGAGGTGGAGCGGGAGCTCGGGCGGCTCGAACGAACATCCCGAGACTCGATGGAGGCTCAAGTCATCCGCACCTATCTCGACTGGATTGCCGAGCTGCCGTGGAACACGCGGTCGGAAGATCTCCTCGACCTGGCCCGCGCAGAGCGCGTGCTCGAGGAGGACCACTACGGCCTCCGGGACGTGAAGGAACGAGTGCTCGAGTTCCTGGCCGTACGGCAGCTTCGGGACGTCGCGAGCGTCGGCAGCTCGGCGACGGAAGAGGGACGGACTCCGGGCCAGGAGGACGACCACCGGCTTTCGAAGGGCCCGATCCTGCTTTTCGTGGGGCCGCCGGGGACAGGCAAGACCTCGATCGCGAAGTCGATCGCCCGCGCCATGGGGCGCAGGTACATCCGGATTTCGCTGGGCGGCGCGCGCGACGAGGCGGACATCCGTGGCCACCGGCGCACGTACGTCGGAGCCATGCCCGGCCGGATCGTCCAGGGGATGAAGCAGGCCGGTACCAAGAACCCCGTCTTCTTGCTCGATGAAGTGGATAAGCTCGGGGTTTCGTTCCAGGGGGATCCTGCGGCGGCGCTACTCGAGGTGCTCGACCCGGCGCAGAACGACTCCTTCACGGACCACTACCTGGGCGTGCCGTTCGATCTCAGCGAGGTGCTCTTCATCGCGACTGGCAACTTCCCCCAGAGCATCCCCGGACCGCTGCTGGACCGGCTGGAGAGCGTGGAGTTCTCTGGCTACACCGAGCTGGAGAAACTCGCGATCGCCCGCCAGTACCTGATGCCCCGGCAGCTGCGCGAGAACGGGCTCACGAGTGACATGCTGGTCATCCACGACGCCGCGGTCCGGCGTGTGATAAGCGGGTACACGCACGAAGCGGGCGTGCGCCAGCTGGAACGGGAGCTGGGACGGCTGGCCCGAAAGGTGGCCCGCCGGATCGCCGGCGGCGTGGCGGCGCGGGTCGAGGTGGGAGAGGACGACGTCGCCGACCAGCTGAGCCGACCGAAGGTGCGGCCCGAGCGGGCTGCTGCCCAGGACGAAGTGGGTGTCGCGACGGGGATGTATTACACGCCGACCGGTGGTGACATCATGTTCGTCGAGGCGTCGCTCATGCCGGGTCGGGACGAGCTCGTCCTGACCGGGCACCTTGGCGACGTGATGAAAGAGTCGGCGCGAGCGGCGCTGACGTATTCCAAGACGCACGCGGCTGCGCTGGGAATCTCGCCCGAGGCCCTGCGCGACAAGGAGATCCACATTCACGTGCCAGCCGGCGCCATCCCGAAGGACGGCCCCTCGGCTGGCGTCACCATGGCGACTGCGCTGCTCAGCGCCATAACAGGCCGGCCAGCGCGGCACGAGGTCGCGATGACCGGCGAGGTGACCCTCGGCGGCCGGGTGCTCCCCATCGGCGGCCTGAAGGAGAAGATCCTTGGTGCCGCCCGTGCCGGCATCACGGAGGTCGTGCTCCCGAAGGAGAACGAGCCCGACCTCGAGGATCTCCCGGAGGAGGTTCGACGATCACTGATCTTCCACCCGGTCGAGAGGCTGGACGCGGTTTTTGCGGTGGCGCTGGGGAGTCGGGACATCCAAGCGGTCGGCGAGCTGATCAGCGCGGGAGCACGGGAGGGCTAGCATCTCGAGAGCGGCGAAGCCGCCCGGAACGAGCAGGTTGGCGACCGACGGATCGGCCCGGTTTAGGCTCGGGCAGGGGCAACAAATGGGGCTATCGCACGACTCAACCGTATGGTTGAAATGCTCGTCCTGGACGGTCGTCAGCGCCACGCGCAGCATTCGGCGAGAAATCGACTAAGTGGTGCCACCGGACTTTCGTCTTGGGCCTTAGGAAACAGCCCGCCTCCTCTGCCCGGACCAAGAGCGACCATGCCGAGCGTGGCGGCCAGCGCCACCCGGGCGACCACGGCGGGATCGAGGTCGTCGCGGAAATACCCTCGTCGCTGGCCATCTTGAACCGTCGACGCCAGCTGTTCGAGCGCCCGTTCGCGCCACTTGCTCACGCGGTGAATCGCTGTCGCAGGCAAGGATCCGGCTCCTGACGAGTGTTCGGCGACGATTCCGACGAGCCCGGGGAAGCCGGCCAGGCCCTCGGCGGAGCGTTCGATGATCAGGCGCAGTCGCTCCGGTGGCGAGCCGTTTGTCGGCGGAGACGATTCGAGCCGGTTGACGATCGAGGAAACCGCTGCGTTGAAAAGGCCTTCTTTTGACGCGAAGTAGTGAAAGAGGAGCTGCTTGTTCACCCCGGCAGCGGCCGCGATCCGGTTCATCCGCGCCCCCGAGTAGCCGAAGACGCCAAACTCGCTCTCCGAGGCCGCGAGGATTTCCGCTCTCCGCGAGCGGGAGGTACTGGTCCGAGACACTGTCAACCTGATGGTTGACGAACGGTAGGGCGGCCGTCTGGTTTCGTCAACGCCCGCTCACCCTGGCTGCTCGCGCGCCAGGATCGATCGCTCGCACGCAGCGAGCGAGGGGACCGCGATGGAGTCAAGTGGCGATGCAGCGGGAAAGCCTAGGCCGCGGGAGGCTCCGCTTGGCTGGTTCTCGCCCGCTCAAACGCTTCTGACACGCCGCGGAGCAATTCACGCAGCTCATCGAGTTGCGGAGGTCCCGGCGCCTCCGCGGAGGCGGTGAAACGCTCGGCCGTGAGTTCACCTTCGCGGCTGCGGGAGCTGACCTCGGGGAATCCATACGATCCGCCGGAGCCCGCGAGTTTATGCAAGGCTTGGCGAAGGTCGCTCAGGGCGCCCTGATCGCCGGCCTCGACGCGCTCGAAGATGGCCCACAACTGAGCCACCTTCTGCCCGGACTCCGCAAGGTACTCCAGTCGGAGTTGCCGGAGTGCTTCGGACAGCGCGTCATCAGCAGGCGTCGACACGCCCACCCTCCGATCGGGTCATCCTGAAGATAGCCGGGCTCCGAAGCTTGCGGCGAGTTCACGACGGAGCAGGTGGCGCACGAAAGGAACCACGCCGACCTCCGCCGTTGCAAACCCGCTCGCAGACCCGTCCTCCGCGATGATGCCGCACACCGCGTTGACCCGATCCGCGACGAGGGCGATCGGAAAGCCGCCCCAGTAGGCGAGGAGCTCCTCCACGCCGACCGGACGGACGCCTCCTCCCGGCGGTGCCGGGCTTCCCAGCGAGAGCGCCCGCACGTTGACGCGGCGCTGTCTGGCCCTCTCCAGTGCCGGGTAGAGCGCCTGCACCCAGGGTCCTACGACCGCCAGCAGCTCGCGGCTAGCATGGTCGGCGCAGGCGCCCGCCCCGGCCACGAGTGGCTCGCGGTCGTGGAGCAGTTCGAAGGCAGCCAACGCCGCCGGGGCTTCGCGGCGAGGCAGAGCTTGGAGCTCCGTCTCGAGCGTGGCGAGGTCGCGCTGCCAAGACCGCCCGATCCTACCCAGGAGTTCGGCCGGGGCGAGGGCGACATACCGCGCCGGCTTCGTCTCGGCGAGGCGAGCCGCACCCCGCCGCACCAGTCCGTCGAGCGCGTGGTAGGCATTCGCCCTCGCCACGCCGGCAGCCCGCGCGACAGCGTAACCGGTCGAAGGCCCGATGGCCAGGAGAGCTTCGTAGACTCGGCGTTGCGTGGCGGTGAAGCCGAACCGCTCGAGGTGTAGCACAGTAGTAGTTATGACAACTACTATGCCTGCTGTCAACTCAGAGTGCCGGGCCGCTTCGGAGCGCGCCCGCCGCATGCCGTTACGTCGCCGTGAGTTCCCAGCCCGCCAGCCGGGCTATGAGCGCCATTCGGAACGTCACGTCGGCCTGGCGATATTCCGGGCGCTTGCTCTCGTGTTCGAGCGGGAAGTAGTGGTAGGACCATGGCGTGCCGCGCTTCGGAATCGTGCGCAGGTTCTTGGGGTGCCAGACCCCCGCGCCGTCACACTCCTTCTGCAGGCGAGTCCAGAGCCTTGCAGCACTCGCGGATCCCTGGAGGACGCCGAGCCGCGCCAGGAGTTCCATCCAGTAGATGCCGAACGGCAGGTCCTTCGTGATTCCCGACGCGCCGACGTGCAATGGGTCGCCGAAAAGCAGGAAGGTGGGCTTCAGGAGCTTCCTGCCGCACGCGACGGCGAATTGCCGCTTCGGGGCCGCACTCGCCAGGTACGTACCCAGGCGTTCGACCAATCCAGCTCGCTCTCGCTGAACGGCCGGTAGGTGGGCCAGGAGCGCCACGGAGAAGATCGTCGGAGGGTGAGCTCGCGGGTCGAGAAGCCACGTTCGGTCACGCCTCTGGAAGGGGCTGCGGACGAGGTCGCTGCGCAGGAACTGCGAGATCAGGTTGGCGATTCGGTGGGCCGCCCCCCGGACCCTCGGATCGTCGCCCAGGGAGCTCTGCGCGAGGGCTGCCGCCGCCGCCTCGCGAATGATCCCGCGGACCCAGGGTTCCATCCCCGGCTCGGCGGCCCCGTACTTCTGGTACTCGAAGAGCAGCTTGGAGTCGTCATCGCGGGACACCAACCGGAACAAGAGTCGGCTGGCAAGCCTGAGCGGTCGGCTCTCAGGCGTGAGACCCAGCTCCGTCAACCGAAGAAACTGGTGGACGGTCCCGACATCCTTGATTCCCGCCGACTTGTTGGGGGACACGCCGAGCAAGTTGCCGCCCCAGGTGCCGGTGGCCTTCTGTCTCTTCGCCACCTGGCGCACGCCGGGATAGCTCTCGAGGTCCGCCCGCAGCGCGCCCAGCTGCTCGGCTGCGAGAGTGTCGGGGAAGATCTCGGTGGCGGTCCGATACTTGATCGCGGGGCACGCGTTGGCCATCAGCCAGGACAGCGGGACGCGGTGCGAGGTCGGAAGGGTCAGGCGGCGTCTCCTGGGCGCTGGTGGCACGCGGCGTTCGGCGCGCAAAGTTACGCGGTCGCGGTGTCGCGGGCCAGAGGGACGATCGCCCTGCGCTTCGCCGTCCTCGGTCGAGAAACTGAGCGATTCGCGATGCGACGTACCCGGGGCGCTCGACGTGCGGTCGATGCCAGCTGCGTGGGATGATCTCGAACGAGGCGCCGGGGAGCGCACCGGCGAGCGCGCGGCCCGCTCGGACCGGCAGCAGCGGGTCGTACTCGCCCCAGAGGATCAGGATCGGCATCCCCAGCCGGCGCGCGCGCGCGGCGTTCAGGTACCCGAAATCGAACTCGCGCAGCAGGGACTCAAGAGCGACCGAGTAGGCCGGATCTGCTGCTGGGTCGTAGCGCAGGGCACTGTCAGGCTCGCCCAGCCAACCGGGGTCGTGTGCGCCCGTGAGTCGCGAGCGCAGCGTCGTGTACCGGGCGACCGCTCGCCGGACGGCCAGCGGCGTCAGCGCGCCCGACGATGAGGGTCGCAGCACCCAGGGCATCGTAGCGACCGCCGGGTCGATCAACACCAACCCCCGCACCCGGGTCGGCGCCGCGACCGCCGCCGCCATGGCGACCGCACCGCCCAGCGAATGGCCGACGAGGATCGCCTCCTCGATGCGGAGGGCATCGAGCGCTTGGAGAACCATCGACCCGAGTGAGTCGGTGGCGTAACCATGCGCGGGCTTCGAGGAAAGCCCCGACCCGGGCAGGTCGATGGCGACCACATCGGCGCGCCGCGACAGCCGATCGAAGACCGATTGCCAGGAGAGCAGCGACTCGCCGTAGCCGTGGATCAGCAGGACGGTGGGACCCTGCCCGGCCCGCACGGCCCTGAGCATCAGACCGTCCGCCGTCACGGTGAAAGCCCGATGCGGCGGTCTCGGCGCCGGGCCTCCTTCATGGCCCGACGTCATGAGGCCGGCGAGCACGGTGGTCACAGCGACGCCCAGCGCGCGCGTCGCGCCGACGCTGCCTCCCACGCGGCTACGGGCCGATACCGGCAACACTCAGCCTTATCAGGATGGCGTGGTGGCCGGCGTCGCGCTCGGACGTGAGCGTCAGCCGGCCGGGGCCGTCGAAGGTCACGGCCTCGCCCTGGGCTTCGACGACCGGGATCGGTACGCCGCCCGGCATCGTGAGCGGGGTGGGAATGGCTTGGCCGTCCAGCCGGAAAAAGTGGAGACTCACGTACGTGCGCACCACCAGCGTGGTGCCGTCCGGCGACAGCGCGGCTCCCGTAACGAGCCTGCCCCTGAGGGTGGAGGCGGCGAGTGGGAGCGCGCCGACGCGTCGGAGGGTCACGCTCTCTGCGGACGCCGTCAGCGGTGCGCGGAACAGGACGGCGGGACCGGTGCGGTCTTTCGTGATGACGAGGAGCACTCCGTCCGGGGTGACCGCGAGCGCCTCCGCGTCGTGCGGATGGTCCGGGTAGCGCAACAGGATCGAGTCGAGCGCTTCCACCGCGCCGAGCGTATCGCTCGGTCCGCGCGGCGCGGCGGGCTCGACGACCCGGTAGACGACCACATAGGGCCGAGCCGCGCGGTTATCGCCGATGTCGGCGATGTACAGGCACGTCTCGACGGACCGGATGCAGGGGCCGCTCCCCAGATCCTCCCAGTCCAGAGCCCGCGCCCCGGTCACCCGAACGAAGCCCAGGTCCTGGCCCGTCGAATCCGTCGCGTAGAGCACGGGGCCATCGCCGGAGTCGTTGTGCGTCCAGTAGAGGCCCGACTGGCGTCGGCTCGCGGCGACGCCCGAGCTCTCGGCGAGGCGCGGTGCAAGGAGAACCGCGGTGTCCAGGACCGCGACGCTCGGCGTTTGCTGCGCCGGCGCGGTGCCAGCCAGGGCTGGCAAGGCAGCCAGGAGGGTGACGGACGCTCTCATTGGCCGGGCAGCTTACCGCCTTCGCCGTGGGGTCGCAATCCTTGCCGCGCGAGAGCACGGCGGGCATCTTCCGCCCATGCCATCGGCGCAGCTTGCGCGACCGGCCTTGCGCCGGCCGGCCGAAGTCCGCCTCGCGGGGCGCATCCTGTATCTCACGGAGGACCCCGACCTCATCGCCCGCCAGCTGAACGGGGTCGATCTCGCGTGGACGCCGGCGCAGAAGCTGCGCGACAACATCTCGACCGACGAAATCACGCCGGCGTACGTCTGCTACTACTTCGACGAGACGCTGGGCGAGTTCCCGTATCTGGGGCTGAAGGCGGGGGAGCAGTTCCCCGTCACGCGCGGCAGCGTCAAGCGCAGCGGCTTCGTGGCATCCGTGGCGGGCAAGCGCCGCGGCAAGGGCTCTTCGCGCGAGCAGTCGCCGTTCGCGGAACTGTGCGCGGGTATCCAGCTCGTCGTCGGCGAGAGCATCGAGCGGATCTACCGCGAAAACTGTCAGAACCTCGGGGTGTTGACGAGCACCGACTTCTCGATCCTCGACAGGGTCGGGCGCGGCGAGGCGATCCCGCTTTCCGTGTTCACCGATGGTGAGGGCCGGATCACGCGCGACATCATCGAGTACGGCGGTCTGTTCAACTACAACCTGGCGCGCCTCAGGGGCGATGTGCTCGTGCCGGCGATCACGACGGGGCGGCGCCCGATGACGATCGGCGAGAAGATCTTCGCTCGGCACTGGGTCGTAGACGCGGCAGCCGGTAGGATCGGGGTTCCGGCGGTCGCGCCCGGCGACGAAGGGTTCGTGGTCACGGACGTCCGGTTCAGCCACGAGTATGTCACGCCGATGGCCGCCATCTTCTTCGACCAGCTTGTGGGCAAGGACGCGCCGCTGAACGACCCGTCGTCAATCTTCTTTTTCCGCGACCACCTGACGTTCCTCAAGGATGCGATGAGCCAGGAGCGGATCGACGAAGGCCTGCTCGACGTCGCCGCCCAGCTCGAGGTGAAGCAGCGCGAGTTCGCGGCCGCCAAGGGGGTGAAGCTCTACGGCGAGCTCGGCCTCGGCCGCCACGGCTCGGAGGCGATCTGTCATTCCAAGATCCTGGAAGCCCACGCCTTGCCGGGCCAGCTCATCATCGGCAGCGACTCCCACACACCCCACGCCGGCGCCATCGGGTGCGTGGCGTTCGGCGTCGGCACGACTGCGGTGTTCAACAGCTGGATTACGCGCGACGTGCGCGTGCAGGTTCCGCCGTCGTTCCGGGTGGTGGTCCGCGGGCGCAAGCCGGACAACGTGACCGCGAAGGACTTCATGCTGCAGGTCCTCAGGCATCCGTATGTGAAAAACGGCGACGCGATCGGGCAGATAGTCGAGTACGCGGGCAACGCGGTCGAGGCGCTGAGCGTCGACGAGCGGGCGACCATGACGAACATGGCGGCCGAGGTCGGAGCCTTCACGGGCATAGTGGCGCCCGACGCGAAGAGTGTGGAGCACCTCGTTCGCGAGCACGGCATGAGCCGCGCTCAGGCCGAGCACCTGTGTGAAGGGCTGGACGCCGATCTGGACGCCGCGTACGTCACGTGCATCGAAATTGACGCCTCGACCCTGAAGCCGATGATCGCCCTTCCGGGGGACCCCGGAAACGGATTGGAGATCGGCGAGCTCGGCGGGCCGGTGAGGATCGACATCGCGTACGCCGGGTCCTGCACCGCCGGAAAGCGTGAAGACATGGACATGTACGCGCGCGTGTTTCGCGAGGCGCTTTCACGCGGCCGGCGCGTCGCTCCCGGGGTGCAGTGCTACATCCAGTGTGGTTCGCAGGATGTCTTCCGCTACTGCCAGGCTCAGGGACACGACCGGGTGTTTCGGGAGGTGGGCGCGACGTTCATCGAGCCGTCGTGCGGAGCGTGCATCAATGCCGGGCCCGGAGTTTCCCGGCACAAGACGGACGTCACGATCTCGGCCATCAACAGGAACTTTCCGGGCCGATCCGGTCCCGGGCAGCTCTACCTGGCTTCCCCATACACGGTGGCGGCCTCGGCGATCGCGGGTTTCATCACTGCCTGGGAACCGGAGGGTGCTTCCCGAGGGTTGTAGTAGCGCGGGGCGTCGCTGGTGCGCGGTGCCGCCACGGGCCGACTGGCGCGCGGCACACCTTTATCGTATTTATGCGATATGACCCACGCCAGCGTCGACAGCGGACTGCGTATCGCCAGGATGTGCAAGGGGCTGGGCCACCCGGCTCGCGTGGCCATTCTGCGCTACCTCAAGGCGCGGCACGGGCTCTGCACCTGCGGCGAGATCGTGGATCAGCTTCCCCTCGCGCAATCCACGGTGTCTCAGCATCTCAAGGTGCTCAAAGACGCCGGTTTCGTCGCCGGAGAGGTAGAGCCGCCTCGCGTCTGCTATTGCCTGAGCGAGCGCGGGTTGGAGGAGTTCAAGCGGGCGGTCGCGGCGCTCTAGCGCGCCTCGCGCGCCGCTCCGCGGATCGCGTTGAAGAGCAGCGGGAAGGTCGCCTGGCTCTGCCCGCGGTACTGCGGTCGGAACCCGAAGAGGACGACCTTGCCCCGACCGCGTCGGACCTCGACGAGCGCGGCCTTCCCCGCGATCTGATGGGGACCGATCACCCAGCCCGAGAGCAGGATCTCGCCCGGAACGCCTGGGTATCGGGCGACCACACGCGCGCGCGAGGGGTCGCGCACTTCGAAGGCCGGCCCGCCTTCGAACCAGGCGATGGATTGCTCCGGCATTCCTTCGGCCAGCGGATGCGCCGGATCCAGGATCATGCGGAAGATGCTGCCCGGAGCGTAGAATTCCCGGGGCGAGAGCGTCGCGAGGACGTCGGTGATGGGAAGATCGAGCGCCCCGATGGCGAAATCGCTCGCGGCGTTGAGCGCGATGAGCGTGCCGCCGCCGTCCACGAATTCCCTCAGCGCCTGCACGCCCGCAGCGCCGATACCGCCCGCGTATGGCGCGGGGTAGCGGCGGGGCGGGAGGCCATCGAGGATCGCCCGCGGCTGCATCGAGGGGAGCACGATCGCGTCGTACCTCGCACCGAGGTTTCCGGCGCGGACGGCGGAGTCTTCGACGCTCGCGAACGGGATGCCGTAGGTGTCGAGCACCCAGCGTGTCCATCCCTCGTCCATCGGGGCCGTGTAAGAGCGGTAGAGACCGAGACGGGTCGGGCTACGCTGGTTTCCACCGTTGCCCGTCGAGAGTCCAGGGGCGCGAAAGACCGGGATCGGCGCCGTGATCGGAGCGGAGAGCGGCACCGGCAGCGAGTCGGCGAGGGTGATCACGCGTACGCCGAGGAGGAGGGGGACGGTGAACGCCGTCGCGTCGTAAGGGCGCCGCGGCGGCCCCCCCGCGTATTCGCGGAGCTCCGGATAGGCCTGTCGCTCGATCAGCGCCTTGGCGAAGGCCGCGTAGGGCTGGCGCAGCACGACCACGTACGTGCCGGGCGAGAACCGCTCGCGGCCGATGAAGAACGGCGTCAGTGCGGACCTCACCTCCACCTGGCCGTGGCGCAGGATCTGGAGCAGTGTGGCCAGCCCCGTCGGGTCCTGGCCGGCCGTCGGAATGACGAAGGCGTACGGCCAGCCGTCCCATCCCCGTACCGCCCTTTGGCCGACCTTCAGGAACGCGCGCAGCCACTCCACCCGGTGGCGGGCGACGTGGCTCAACATGGCGACGGCGGCGGCACTCTGGTAGCGCACGATGTCGGCGAGGGTCCAGCGGCCGCCCGGCCAGGGGGCGACGAAGTTCCAGGACGCCCGCCTCGAGTCCAAGCCGTCCCCGGCACGGAAGCTGTCCACGGGCACTGTAATCGGAGTGGCCAACTCGGCGCTCGCCGTCTCGGTGAGAATGCGCACGGCACCGTGGTAGTGCTGGTAGGCGCGCGCCGGCGTCCACATGTCGTAGGAGGTGTTCACCGAGACGCCGGTCAAGCCGTCGGCTGTCAGCCGCCAGGCGATGGCTAGTCCGAGGGCGTTGACCCCCTGCACGAGCAGCGGGTCGACGTTCGGCTCTATGGGATCTAGGTACGGCGGCACGAAGATGCGCGAGCCGTAGGCCCCCTGCTGGTGAATGTCCATCGTGACCTGCGGGTGCCAGACGCCGTACAGGCTGTCCACGACGAGGCGCGTCTCGACCTGGGTGAAGGCATACCAGTCGCGGTTGTTGTCGTGGCCGACGTAGCGGTGGTAGGGCTCGGGCGGCGCCGAGCCCTCAGCCGGGGTGCCGAGGGTCCGGCTGTACCAGCGGGATACGATGGTGACGCCGTCGGGGTTGAGCGACGGCACGAGCATGATCACTGTGCTGTCGAGGATCCGCAACACCTCGGGCGATGCGCCGCGAGCGAGGTGGTAGGCGATTTCGAGCGGAGAGAAGAACCCGCCGACCTCGGTCGAGTGAATGCTCGACGTGATCAGGACGAACGCCCTTCCCCGCGCGAGGAGCTGCGCCGCCTCGGTGGAGTCGCGGATCGTCCGAGGGTCGGCGAGCCGCCGCTGAGTGTCGCGCAGCGCCGGCAGGCGCGCCAGGTTGGCTGGGCTCGAGATGAAGACGGCTATGAACGGGGCGTCGTTCGAGGTCCGGCCGAGCTCGCGAACGAGGACGCGATCGCTGGCGGCGTCGAGCGCACGGAAGTAGGCGGCGATCGGCCCCCATTCGGCCAACCGGCGTTCCGCTCCGGGCTCGAAACCCAGCACCGAGGCCGGGGCTGGAGGGGAGGGGCGCTGGCCGGCGAGCGGCGTGACCGCCACGGACGCCAGGGCGAGCAGTAGCCAATTGACTGAGCGCATCGGTGCGATTCCGGTCCGTACATGCTTCGAGCCCCACCCCCAGCATCAGGGATGGGGCTCGAAGGCTCTCAAGAGCTGAGGTGTCCGCGCCTTACTGCACGCGCTTGAGCTCGACGCGCCGGTTCTGCGCGCGGCCCGAAGGCGTCGCGTTCGAGGCAACCGGGCGCGTCGAACCGTACCCGACGGCCGAGACGCTGCCGCTGGCGACGCCCCTGCTTGCAAAGTAGTCCGCGACGGCCTGAGCCCGCGCCTGCGAGAGGCGCTGGTTCTGCGCCGCCAGGCCGGTCGCGTCGGTGTGTCCACCGACCTCCCAGCGCGCATCCGGGCTAGCCTGCATCGCCGTGGCAACCTGGTCGAGCGTTGCGCGAGAGGACGGCAGCAGGATTGCCGAGCCCGCCCGGAACAACACGTTCCGGATGGGTGTGGATTCGCCGACGCCGGGCAGCGGGAACAGCGGGCAGCCGCTCGCATCCACGCGAGC
>JACQVG010000176.1 GCA_016209905.1 Gemmatimonadota bacterium
GGAGAAGGCCGTGCGCGCCTTCCTCCTCGCCAAGCTGGGCGAGTTCGAGTGGAACGTGAGCGAGACGGCGCGTCGCTTGGACATGCCGCGCTCCAACCTGTACAAGAAGATCGAGCGCCTGCACCTGTCGAGGAACGAATGAGCCCGGGAACTGAGCCGCGGGATTGGGACAAGGAGCTCGCCAAGATAGACCGTCTGATGGGCGCCGGGGCGGGCGCGGGACGCGGGGCGCCCGCGCCGCCCGCGCCGGGCACGGCGGGCGGTGGCGTGGCGCCGGCGCGGGACGGGCGCGCCGCTCTCTACACCTGGGTGCGGCTCATCCTCGGCCTCGCGCTCGGCGCGGCGATGACCCAGTGGCCGTACGTCCACGGCTGCGGGCTGCCCCTCTTCGGGTACCTCGCCGCGGTGGCAGCGGTGCTCGCCGCCGCGTCGTGGAGCGCCGTGTCGAGCTGGCGGACGCGCTCCGGTCTCGCGCACACTCTCGCGCTCGTCCTCTTCTGCTGGGCCCTGGTGCTGGCCGCGCGCGAGGTGCTGCCGCGCATCGGGTACGCGAGGGAAGAATCCGCCTGGCTGTGCGCGCCGCCCGCGGGGTCCGCGGCGCGGCCGGCCCCTCAACCATCCGCTCAACTCCAGGACACGCTCTGAGCCATGGCCAAGACCTACAAGAACTTCATCGGCGGCCGGTGGGTCGCCCACTCCGGTGACTACTTCGAGGACCGCAACCCGGCCGACTGGCGGCAGGTCGTCGGCCGGTTCCCCAAGTCCGGCCGGAAGGAGGTGGATCGCGCGGTCAAGTCGGCGCAGCGGGGCTTCGAGATGTGGCGCAAGGTACCCGCCCCGCAGCGCGGCGAGGTGCTGCGGCGCGTCGGCGACGTCCTCACGCGGCGCAAGGAGGAGATCGCGCGCCAGATGACGCGCGAGATGGGCAAGCCCCTGGCCGAGACGCGCGGCGACGTGCAGGAAGGGATCGACACGGCCTACTACGCGGCGAGCGAGGGCCGCCGCCTGTTCGGGCGCACGGTGCCCTCGGAGCTGCGGGACAAGTGGGCCATGAGCGTTCGCCGCCCGATCGGCGTCGCCGGCGTCATCACCCCGTTCAACTTTCCGATGGCGGTCCCGACGTGGAAGATCTTTCCCGCCTTGCTGTGCGGCAATGCGGTCGTGTTCAAGCCGTGCGCCGACGTTCCCCTGACGGGCGCGCTCCTCGTCGAGGCGCTGCTCGAAGCCGGGCTCCCGCCCGAGGTCATCCAGCTCCTGCACGGGGGCGGTGGCACGGTGGGAAGCGCCATCGTGGAGAACCCGGGGGTGCCCCTCGTCTCCTTCACGGGCTCCACCGAGACCGGCGCCCTCCTCGGCGCCACCTGCGGCCGGATGCACAAGCGCCTGTCCCTGGAGATGGGGGGGAAGAACGCGATGATCGTCATGCCGGACGCGGACCTGGACCTGGCGCTCGACGGCGTGCTGTGGGGCGCGTTCGGCACCACGGGCCAGCGCTGCACGGCCACCAGCCGGCTCCTCCTGCACCGGAAGGTCCACGACCGGTTCCTCAAGATGCTGGTGGACCGGACGGTGAAGCTGCGGCTCGGCGACGGCCTGCTCCCCACCACCGACGTCGGCCCCATGATCAACGAGGCCGCCCGCGACAAGACCGCGGAGTACGTCGAGATCGGCACGGCGGAGGGCGCCGAGCTGGTGTGCGGCGGCCGGCCGGGGAGGGGCGCGAGGCTGGCCCACGGCTGGTTCTACGAGCCCACGATCTTCGCGGGTGTGAAGCCGCGCTCGCGCCTCGAGCAGGAGGAGATCTTCGGCCCCGTGCTGTCGGTCGTTCGCATCGGCTCGCTCGAGGAGGCGACCCGCGTGCACAACGACGTCCGCTATGGCCTCAGCTCCTCGCTCTATACGCGCGACGTGCAGGCGGCGTTCCGCGTCATCGAGGGTCTCGAGGCCGGGATCACGTACGTGAACGCGCCGACGATCGGCGCCGAGGCGCACCTGCCGTTCGGCGGGGTGAAGGAAACGGGGAACGGTCATCGCGAGGGCGGCTGGGAAGTGTACGACTTCTTCTCGGAGACCAAGGTCGTGTACGTGGATTATTCCGGTCGCCTCCAGCGCGCGCAGATCGACACCTACGGCGGCGGGTGAGCGGGCGCCGGGGCGCCGCGCAGGAGCGCGCCGGTCCTGCTCCCCGTGGCGCCTACGAGCCGCCCTTTTCGCCCGTTGCGCGCCGCCCGGGGCCCGGCTACACTACTCGCAACCGCGCGACATAGCGGAGCTTCATGCCCAGGTCTTTGCACTCCGTCCGCAAAGCGTGGATCGAGGAAGGCTCGCTGGACCAGTATCTCCGCGAGATCAGTTGTTATCCCCTCATCAGCCGCGAAGAAGAGGTCGAGTTGGCGATCCGCATCAAGCGGGCGGACGCCGAGTCCCTGGACAAGCTGGTGCGCTCCAACCTCCGCTTCGTGGTATCGGTGGCGAAGAAGTACCAGAACCAGGGCGTGTCGCTGTCGGACCTGATCAACGAGGGGAACCTCGGTCTGATCCGTGCCGCGCACAAGTTCGACGAGACCAAGGGAATCAAGTTCATCTCGTACGCGGTGTGGTGGATCCGCCAGGCGATCCTCCAGGCGCTGGCGGAGCAGAGCCGCATCGTGCGGGTCCCGCTGAACCGCGCCGGCACGCTCCATCGGATCGGCAAGCGGTCCTCGGCGCTCCAGCAGGAGCTGGGGCGCGAGCCGACGGTGGAAGAGATCGCCGAGGGGATGGACCTCAGTGAGGAGGAGGTGGCCAAGACGCTCTCGATCTCGCAGAGCCACCTCTCCCTCGATGCCCCGATGACTCCCGGCGAAGACAACAAGCTCCTCGACTACCTCCCCGACACCCTGAATCCCACGCCCGACGAGGAGACTTTCGATCACGCGCTCACGGAGAGCATCCGCCGCGTGCTCTCGACGCTCAAGGAGCGGGAGGCGAAGATCCTGCGCCTCTACTTCGGGCTCGACGGCCACGAGCCGATGACGCTCGAGGAGATCGGAAGCCTGCTGGGCATCACACGGGAGCGGGTCCGCCAGATCAAGGAAAAGGCGCTTTCCCGGCTCCGCCACATCTCGAAGGCCCGGGCGCTGGAAAGCTTTCTCACCTGAGCGGCTGGGCCGGCGGGGGACGGAGGCTCGGGACGGTGCTGGCCGGCGTCCCGCTCCTCGCCGCCGGCTGCGCCCCGCGCCCGTCTTACACGCCGCTGCTCGAGATGCCGGCGGTGCGCGTCGGCATCGTGGTGGACCGTGACTCCGGCACGGTCGGCGCCACGGGCCAGTACCGACTCACCGCAGCGGACGGCGCCATCCTCGCCGTGGCGGACGGGGGCCAGACCTGGCGGGTGGAGCGGGCGGGGGCCGACCGGGTCCGGCTCGCGCGGGAGGGCCGTCCCGAGCCGATCGTGGTGGCGACGCCGGTCACGGTCCGCACGGAGCGGAACGACGACTTCGTGCTGATCAACGGGCGCCGCTACCGTGGCGAGGCGGTCATCGTGCGCGGCTCCGCGGGCGTCAGCGTGGTCAATCGCGCGCCGCTCGAGTTCTACGTCCAGAGCGTGGTCGCCGCTGAGCTGGGCTTCCTTGCACCGAGCGACCGCGAGGCGGTACACGCCCAGGCGATCGCCAGCCGCACCTACGCCATCCGCTACCGGGGTCGGAGGCAGGCCCTCGGCTTCGATGTCTACGCGACCGTCGCAGACCAGGTCTACGGCGGCGTCGAGGTCGAGAAGCCTGAGATCACGGCGGCGGCGCGCCGGACGGCCGGGCAGATCCTCACCTACCGCGGCGAGCCCATCCAGGCGCTCTTCCACTCGACCTGCGGATGGTCCACGGAGGCGGCGGGGGAGGTGTTCGAGAACGGCGGGGCGCCGTATCTTCGCGCGGTCAGGGATCGCTCGGGGCGGGGCCGCGGCGACTACTACTGCGCGATCTCGCCGCGGTTCCGCTGGCGGGAGGAGTGGGACGGCGCGACGCTCAACGCCATCCTGGCCCAGACGCTGCCCGCGGCGCTGGGCACGGCCGCTGCCAACCTGGGGCGCGTGACCAACATCCGGGCCGGCAAGACGACGCCGACGGGCCGCCTAGCCGAGCTGGTCGTGGAGACCACCGGCGGCATGTTCACGGTGCCGGGGCAGAGGATCCGCGACGTCCTCAGGCCGGCGTCGGACCGGCAACTCCTCTCGACCCTGTTTCAGCTCTTCGTCGAGCGCCGGGGCGACGAACTGGTTCGGGTCGTGGCGGCGGGGGCGGGCTACGGGCACGGCGTCGGGATGTGCCAGTTCGGCGCGGTCGGGCGCGCGCGGGCGGGGCAGGATTACCGGCGGATTCTCGCCGTGTATTATCCGGGGACCAAAGTGGAGCGGATCTACTAAATGCCTGGCGCAGGATCGCCGGAGATCCGGATCGGGATGGTGGGCGCCGGCGCGATCGCGCAGATCGCGCATCTGCCGGTGCTGCGCAAGATGAAGGGCGTCGAGATCGTCGGCATCTGCGACAACGACGGGCCCAAGGCGCGGGCGCTGGCGCAGCGGCTCGGCGTCGGCGCCGCGTTCACCGACATCGAGGAGCTGCTCGAGTTCGCGAAGGTGGACGCCGTCGCGATCTGCACGCCGAACCACCTCCACGAGGCCCACGCGCTGAGCGCGCTCGCCGCCGGCGCCCACCTGCTCGTCGAGCGCCCGCTCGCCCTCACGTCCGCCGGCGTGGCGCGGGTGCTGAGGGCGGCGGAGCGCTCCAAGAAGCAGGTGCTGGTGGCCATGAACTACCGCTTCCGGAGCGACGTGCAGGCGGTGGCCGGATTCCTGGCGGGCGGCGAGCTCGGCACCCTGGCGACGATCCGGTGTGGATGGCACGTGTTCCGCGCCGCGCGGCAGCAGCTCGGCTGGCGCTCCCGCCGCGCCGAGTCGGGCGGCGGCGTGATCATGGACCTTGGTCTGCCGATGCTCGACCTCGCCCTCTGGCTCGCCGGGCATCCGACGGTCGAGCGGGTCTCGGCGCACCTCGACCGGCCTCGGGGCGGGGGCGGCAGTCAGGTGGACGAGGTGGGAGCCGCGCAGCTGTTCTGCCAGGGAGGGCTCTCCATATTCTGCGACGTGTCGTGGCGATACGTCGGGGAGGGGGAGCGCACCTGGCTTGACGTCCAGGCAGCCAAGGGATCCGCCTCGATCTCGCCGCTGCGCGTCTTCAAGGAGCTGCACGGCGCGCCGGTGGACGTGACGCCCAAGGGCGCGGCGGGCCGCGAGCACGTCTTCACCGCCTCGTACCGCTCGGAGTGGGCGTACTTCCTCGCGGCGCTGCGCGGCGAGGTGGCGATGGAGCCGCCGAACGACCAGCTCCACCTGCTCAAGGTCGTCGAGGCAATCTACCGGTCCGCCGACGAGCAGCGCGACGTGAAGCTGTGAGCGCCCGCGCCCTGCTGCCCACGCGACGCGAACTCCTCCCGGCGGTCTCGACCGCCGTTTTGTTGTTCGTCGCCTATCCGCCGCTCGGCCTGATCGCGCCGTCGTTCGTGGCGCTCGTGCCGTTCCTGTGGGCGCTGGAGGGACCGGCATCCGCGCCGGGCGGCGCAGGAATGCGAGCGGCGAGGCTCGGCTACTGGACCGGCGTGTGCGCGAACGGTCTGGTGCTCTACTGGATGGTCGTCGCCCTGTGGCACTTCACGCCGCTGTCCCTCGCCGGGTACCTCGCGTCCGTGTTCGTCGTGCTGGCGCCCGGGTGGGCCCTCGCCGCCTGGGCCACGGAGCGCGTGCGCCGGCGCACGGGGCTGCCGCTGTGGCTGGTCTTCCCCCTGCTGTGGACCGCCGTCGAGTGGGTGGCCGGGCATCTCGGCGACCTCCGCTTTCCCTGGCTGGGTCTCGGCACGTCGCTGGTGCGCGCGCCCGTGCTGGTGCAGTGGGCGGACCTCGCCGGCGCGCGGGGCGTCACGCTGTGGGTGGCGTGGGTGAACGTGATGCTCTTCGCCGCGCACAGGCGACGCGCCGTCAAGCCGGCCGCGCTCGCCGCGGCGACCGCCGCGCTCGCGCTGGCCTACGGCGTGTGGCGGGAGCGCACCCTCGTCCTGCGGCCGGTCACGACCGTCGCGGTCGTGCAGCCCAACGTCGGGTTCGAGGAGAAGCGGGGAGGCCGGGAGAACGACTCGCTGGTGCTCGAGCTCCTCGCGCTCACCCTCAAGGCGGAGTCGCTCCCCGGCGTGCGGCTCGTCGCGTGGCCCGAGGCGGCCGTGCCCGCCTACTTCTACGACCACCCGCGATGGGAGCGGTGGATGGGCGCGCTGGCGCGCGAGACCCGGATCCCGATCGTGGCGGGCGGGCTCGACGTCGAGTTCCGTGCCGACGGCTCCTACGAGTACTACAACGCCGCCTTCCTGTTCGATTCGGCCGGCAGCAGCAGATCGCAGCCCTCGTACCGCAAGAGGTACCTTGTGCCGATCGTCGAACGGGTGCCGTTCCTCAATCCCCGCTGGTTCGGCAACCTGCGCTGGTTCGGCGGCTTCGGGCACGGCGACCGCTTTCCCGTGTATCGGATCCCCGAGGGGCGGTTCGGCCTGCTCATCTGCTACGAGTCCGCCTTCGAGGACCTGGCCCGCCGCTACCGGCAAGACGGGGCGGACTTCCTCATCAACATCACGAACGACGCCTGGTTCGGGCGCACCGTCGCGCCGTATCAGCACGCGTCGCACCTCGTCATGCGCGCCATCGAGACGCGCATGGGCATCGCGCGGGCGGCGAACACCGGCATCAGCCAATTCGTGGATCCCCTGGGGCGCGTGCACGGCTCGACGCCGCTCTTCGTCGAGCGCGTCGAGGCGAGCCCCGTGCTGACCACAGCCGGCCGCACGCTCTACGTCCGTCTCGGCGACTGGGTCGCAGCCCTGGCGCTCGCGGGCGCCGCCGTCCTGGGCGTGGCGGCGGCGATTCGCGGCCGCGCTCCGGCGGACGCGGCGAGCCGCTGAACGGTGCGCGTCGGCGTGGACGTCGGAGGGACCTTCACCGACCTCGTGGTCGTCGGCCCGCGGCGCCTGCGCGTGGTCAAGGTGCTCAGCACGCCCGAGGCACCGGAGCGGGGCGTGTGGCGGGCGTACGGCGCGGCTCGCCTCAAGGAGGCGCCAAGCGCGCTGATCCACGGCAGCACCATCGCCACCAACGCGCTGCTCGAGCGGAAGGGCGCACGGGCGGTGCTGGTCGTGACCGCCGGCTTCGAGGACCTCCTGGAGCTCCGGCGGCAGGACCGCGCCGCGCTCTACGATCTCGCCCTCCACCATCCGCCGCCGCTAGTGCCGCGCGAGCGGGTCGTCGGCGCGGCGGAGCGCGTGGGGCCCTCCGGACCCGTTGTGCCGCTCACGGACGAGGCCGTGCGGGCCGCCATCGCCGCCGTGGTCCGGCTCGAGCCCGAAGCGGTGGGCGTTTCGCTGCTGTTCGCGTTCCGGCATCCCGAGCACGAGCACCGGCTGTCGGCCGCGCTGCGAGCGGCGCTTCCCGGCGTCCCCGTCGTCGCGTCCCACGAGCTGGTGCCGCGGCACCGGGAGTACGAGCGCACGTCCACCGTGGCGGCGGAGGCCTTCCTGCGTCCCAGGGTGGGGCGATACGTCGCCAGTTTCGCTGCGGAGGCGGCGGCGCGCGGCGTCGGCGCCCCGCGGGTGCTGGCCTCGAACGGCGGCGCGCTCAGCGGCGAGCTCGCCGCCACGCGCGCCGTCTGGCTGGCGCTGTCGGGGCCGGTAGGTGGCATCCAGGGCGCGGCCCTGGTCGGAGCCGCGTCGGGCTGCACCGATCTCTTGACGTTGGACATGGGAGGCACGAGCGCCGACGCCGGCGTGGTGCTGGGCGGGGAGGCGACGCTCGCGGCGCACGGCGCGATCGCGGGCGTCCCCGTCGCGCTGCCGCACATCGCCATCGAGACGGTGAGCGCGGGAGGCGGCTCCGTCGGTTGGCTCGACTCGGGCGGCGCGCTCAGGGTGGGGCCCGAGAGCGCGGGCGCGGCGCCGGGTCCCGCCTGCTACGGCCTTGGCGGCACGCGACCCACGGTGACGGACGCCTACGTCGCGCTGGGGTGGATTGCGGACGGTGCGGTCCTGGGCGGCAGCATCACAGTCTCCCGCGCGCGCTCTCTCGCCGTGGTGGGCGATCTCGCGCGTCAGGCGCGACTCGGCGTCGCCGAGTGCGCGCTCGGCATGGTCCGGATCGCCGAGACCGCGATGGCGCGCGCGCTTCGCCGCGTGAGCGTCGAGCGCGGTCTCGATCCGCGCACGCTGACGCTCGTGGCGTTCGGCGGTGCGGGACCCCTCGCGGGGTGCGCCCTCGCCGAGTTGCTCGGGGTCCGGCGCGTGCTGTTTCCGCCGCACGCCGGCGCGCTCTGCGCGCTCGGGATGGCCGCGGCCGCCGACCTGGCCGAGCACACCGTCTCGGTGCTTCTCACGGCCGGCGAATTCGCTTCGCGGGCCGCCGCCCTCGCGGCGCCGCTGGTGGCGCGGGTCCGCGGGGACCTGCCCGGGGCGGCGATCCGCTTCGTGGCCGAATGCCGGTACGCCGGGCAGGGCTACGAGCTCGACGTGCCGTGCGTGGAGGGGGCGTGGGAGCGGCTCGCGCGAGACTTCCACGAAGCGCACGAGCGCGCCTTCGGCTACCGGGACCTCGCCGGTGCCGTCGAGGTCATCGCGCTCCGGGGGATCGGGCGCGTTGGCAGCGGCACGGCACGGCTCGCGTGGCGACGGCCCGCGAGAGCCGGGCGGGGCCGGGACCGAGCCGCTTCGGGGCGAGCGCGTCGGCGGCGCATCCGACTCCCGGACCGCGAAGCGAATGCGGCCGTGTACGAGTGGGAGGCGCTCGAGCCGGAGCGGGAGCTGGCGAGTCCGTCGCTGATCGCGGGCCGGAGCGCGACCGCCCTGATCTCGCCGGGCTGGGCGGCCAGGGTGAACGGGATCGGAGCCATCGTCGTGGAGCCCGGCGGTGCTTGACCCCGTCGAGCGGGAGGTCATGGCCCAGCTCTTCGCCGCGATCCCGGAAGAGATGGGCGCGGTGCTGGTGCGGAGCGCGCGCTCGCCGAACATCCGGGAGCGGCGCGACTCGTCGGCGGCGCTGTTCACGGCGACGGGCGAGCTGGTGGCGCAGGCCGCGCACATCCCGGTCCACTTGGGCGCGATGCCCGACGCCGTGGCCGCGGTGATCCGGCAGGGCGCGCGGGCGGGAGACCTGTGGGTCCTCAACGACCCCTACACCGGAGGGACGCACCTGCCCGACATCACGGTGATCGAGGCGGTCGGCGGTCACGACGGCGACTCGGGCTCACCGGTCGCCTTCGCCGTGGTGCGCGCGCACCACGCTGACGTGGGCGGGGTGCGGCCCGGCTCGATGCCGCCCGGGGCCAGGACGCTGGCGGAGGAGGGAGTGATCATTCCTCCCACGCTGGTCGGCACGGGCCGGGAGGTCCGGGCGGACCTCCTCGACGGGCTGGTGGCCGGGATGCGCGAGCCCGCTGTCCGGCGGGCCGACTTCGCCGCGCAGCTCGCTGCGGCCCGTCGCGGCGGCGAGCGCTGGCGCGAACTCGTGACGCGCCACGGACAGGATTGGCTGGAGGACGCCGTCGCCGACCTGCTCGGCTACGCGGAGCGGCGCACGCGCGCGGCGCTGCTCACACTGCGGGCGGGGGAGTACGAGGCCGAGGACGTGCTCGAAGGCGACGGCATCACCGAGCGGCCGCTCGCGATTCGCGCGCGGGTGAGAGTCGCGGACGGGTCCCTCGCGATCGACTTCGCCGGCACCGCGGCGGCTTGCGATGGCAACGTGAATTGCCCGCTGTCGGTGACGAAGTCGGCCGCGCTCTTCGTCCTGCGGTGCCTGATCCCGGGCGACGTGCCTACCAACGGCGGTGTGGCGCGGTGCCTGGACGTCGTGGCTCCCGAGGGCTGTCTGGTCAGCGCCCGGCCGCCGCGCGCGGTCGCCGCGGGCAACGTCGAGACGAGTCAGCGGATCGCGGACGTGCTCTTCCTGGCGCTGGCGCAAGCGGGCGCGGCCGTGCCGGCGCAGGGGCAGGGGACGATGAACAACGTGCTGCTCGGCACCGATCGGTGGACGTACTACGAGACGATCGGCGGTGGGCAGGGGGCGAGCGCGCGGGGGCCGGGGCCGAGCGGCGTGCACGTGGGGATGAGCAACACGATGAACACGCCGGTCGAGGTGCTGGAGATGGAGCTGCCGCTGCGGGTGGAGCGCTATGCGCTGCGGTCCGGAAGCGGAGGGCACGGCGGTGCGGCGGCTGCGGGCCACCGGGGCGGCGAGGGGGTGGTTCGCGAGCTCCGGGTGCTGGCGCCGTGCTCGCTCTCCCTCATCACCGAGCGGCGCCGGGTCGCGCCGCGCGGGCTCGGCGGCGGCGGGAGCGGCGCGCCGGGGCGCAACGTCGTGGGCGGGCGGGAGGTCGGCGGAAAGCGGCGCTGGAGCTCGAGGCCGGTGACTTGGTGCGGATCGAGAC
>JACQVG010000177.1 GCA_016209905.1 Gemmatimonadota bacterium
CGCCGCCTCCCAGCACCCCGCAGCACTCCTCGGGATAGGCCGACTCCGCGTGCGCGCGCACCGCCGCGAGGAGGCCGGGCAGAATGATCAGCGTCACGCCGCCGCCGCTCTCCGGCGCGCTGCGTCGCCCAGGTAGCGCTCGCCGCCGTCCGGCGCAATCGCCACCACGACGCCGCTCCTCAGCGTCGCGGCGACGTCGAGCGCGGCGAGCACGGCGGCGCCCGACGACCAACCCACGAGCACGCCTTCCTCGCGCACCAGCCTCTGTACCATGACCTCCGCATCCTCCGTGCGCACCGCGCGACGCTCATCCGGCACCGCCTCGTCGAAGATACTCGGAACGTGCACGGCCGTCGCCATGTGCTTGAGGCCCGCCAGCCCGTGCATCGGCCCGTCCGGCTCCACCGCCACCAGGCGCACGGCCGGATTCTTCGCCCGCAGCGCCCGGCCCGCACCCATCAGCGTGCCGCTCGTCCCCAGCCCGGCGACCAGGTGCGTGATTCGCCCCCCGCTCTGGCGCCACAGCTCCGGACCGGTGCTCGCCGCGTGCGCCGCCGGGTTGGCCGGATTGCTGTACTGATCGGCGTACCAGTAGCGCTCGCTATCCTCGGCCGCCACGGCCCGCGCCGCGTCGATCGCCCCGTCGGTGCCGGAGAGCCGATCCGTGAGGATCACTTCCGCCCCGTAGGCCGCGAGCAGCCGCCTCAGGCCGACAGTCACCGTGGAGGGCATGCAGATCGTGACGCCGACTCCGGCGGCGCGACCGAGCACGGAGTAGGCCACGGCGGTGTTCCCGCTCGAGGCATCGAGCAGCCGCCTGCCGGGCAGTTCGCCGGCGGCGAAACCAGCCTGCACGATGCCCCGCGCCGCGCGATCCTTGACCGAGCCGGCCGGGTTGAACCACTCCGCCTTGAGCCAGATCTCTACACCGTGCCTGGGCCACAGGCTCCGCAGCGGAACGAGCGGCGTGTTGCCCACCAAGTGGAATACCGATGGCCACATGACTCGCGTGCCATCTAATCCGACTGATTCTATCCCCTTTACCCCCAAAAAAAAGCCGGCCCCGGCGTCAGGCGACCCCCGACTCCAGCCCCACGAGAGAGCGCACCTCGGACTCCTCATGCAACAGATCGGACAGAGCGACGGAGCCGAGCACCTCGTCAATCTTCTGGTGCAGGAGGCGCCACACGGGGCGGATCGAGCACGAGCTGTCCGGGCTGCACCGATCGGCGTTCACCTGATGGCGATCGCAGTTCAGCTCGAAGGTGCCGTGCTCGGAAGCGTCGAGGACATCCTTCACCGTGATGTCCTCCGGCTTGCGGGCGAGCAGGTAGCCGCCGCGCGCGCCGCGCACCGAGCTCACCAGCCCGGCCCGGCGCAGGCGCAGCAGTATCTGCTCCACGTAATCGGCCGGAAGTCGCTCCTTCTCGGCCATGTCGCGGGCCGCTGCGGGGCCTTGCCCCATCCGGCGCGCGAGGTGGAGGCTGACGATCAATCCGTACTCCGCCCACGTCGTTACGCGCATGATCGGCTATATCGCCGGCAGATTCTCAAAAGTCAAGCGAATCGTTCGGACTTGCCGCGCCAACTCCCCCCGGTATCATTCGCGCTGGCCGCAACAGAGGAGCGCATGCGCAGCAGTTCCGTGCTGGACGCCGCCGCCCTGACGGCAGCCCTGCTCCTCACGCCGCTCGCGGCCGGCGTGGCGCGGCAGGCGCCGGGCCCCCGCGACGTCCTCCTGGCCACGACGACCTCCCTGTACGACACGGGTCTGCTCGACTCGCTCGCGCCCCTCTTCGAGCGCCAGAGAGGCTATCGGCTGCGCGTCGTCGCCGTCGGATCGGGGCAGGCGTTGCGGATGGCGCAGCGGGGCGACGCCGACGTGCTGCTCGCGCATTCCCCCGCCGCCGAGGAGGCGTTCATGCGCGCCGGGTTCGGCGTGCATCGGCTGGCGGTCGCCTCGAATCTGTTCACGATCGTGGGCCCCCCCGACGACCCCGCGCAGGTTCGCGCCGCGCCGTCGGCGGCGCTCGCGCTGCGGCAGATCGCGGACGGGGGCCATCGCTTCGTCTCCCGCGGCGACTCGTCCGGGACGCACCAGCGCGAGCTGGCGCTGTGGGGGGCTGCGGGCGGCCGACCGGCCTGGCCGGGCTACGTGGAATCAGGGCAAGGGATGGCGGCCACGCTGTTGATCGCCGATGAACGCCGCGCGTACGCGCTCACCGACCGGGCGACCTACGCGACTCTGCGCCGCCGGCTCGACCTCGTGCCGCTGCGCGAGCGCGAGGCGGCGCTACTCAACGTGTACCACGTGATCGAGGTGAACCCCGCAGGGCGCCCCCGGGTGAACGCCGACGGCGCGCGCGCCTTCGCGGACTGGATCGTGTCCGGACCGGTGCAGGACCTCCTCGCGCATTTCGGAGAGTCCCGATTCGGCGAGCCGTTGTTCACGCCGTTGCGGGGCCGCGAGCCTTCGCCTTGACGGCCCGCGGGTCGCGCAGGAGGCGCAGCCCGCCGGCCGAACGAACGGGAGACCGCGGGGGGGGGCCTTTACGCGGCGCTCGTGCCCTCACCGGGCACGCCGAGCTCCGTCATCTTCCGGTAGTCCAGCACCTCGTCGAGCTCCTTCCCTTTCAGCAGACCCTTCTCCTCGACGAGCCGGCGCACGGTGACGTTCTTGGCCAGCGCCTCCTTGGCGAGCTTGGCGGCTTCGGCGTAGCCGATCTTGGGCGCGAGGGCGGTGACGAGCGCGGGGCTCTGCTCCAGCCAGTGGGCGCACGTCACCTCGTCGGCCTCGATGCCGGCGACGCACCGCTCGTTCAGCACCGCGGCCGCGTTGGTGAGAATCTCCATCGCGAACAGCAGGTTGTGCGCCACGACCGGCATCATGACGTTGAGCTCCAGCTGGCCGGCCTCGGAGGCCATGGCCACGGTCTGATCGTTGCCCATCACCTGAAAGCACACCTGGTTCACCATTTCGACGATGCTGGGGTTCACCTTGCCGGGCATGATGCTCGACCCCGGCTGCACCGCGGGCAACACGATCTCGGCGAAGCCGGTGCGGGGCCCGGAAGCCAGCAGGCGCAGATCGTCGGCGATCTTGTTGAGGTCGATGGCGAGCGCCCGCAGCGCGCCCGAGAAGGCCGCCGCGTCGCCGAGCGACTGCATGAGCTGCACTCGGTCCTCGCCGACTCGCAACTCGAGCCGGGTCGCGGTTCGCAGGTGCTCGACCATCAGCGCCGGGTACTGCCGCTCCGCGTTGAGGCCGGTGCCGACCGCCGTGCCCCCGATGCCGAGATCCCGCAGGTCGTCGGCCGCCCGCAGCACGCGCTCCCGGTTGCGACGGATCGTGGCCGCGTAGGCGGCGAACTCCTGCCCCAGCCGGATCGGCGTCGCGTCCTGGAGGTGCGTGCGGCCCGACTTGACGATCCCGTCGAAGGCCCGCCCCTTGCCGGCGAACGCCTCGGCGAGGCCGTCGAGGCCCGCCACCAGCGGCCCGAGCCGGGCGAGCGCGCCGAGACGGATGGCGGTGGGGATCACGTCGTTGGTGCTCTGCGCCATGTTGACGTGGTCGTTCGGATGCACCGGCCGGTACTCGCCGCGCCGGCCGCCGAGCAGCTCGTTGGCGCGGTTGGCCAGCACCTCGTTGCAGTTCATGTTGTGCGACGTGCCGGCGCCCGCCTGGTAGACGTCCACCACGAACTGGTCGCGGTGCTGACCGCCCAGCACTTCGTCCGCGGCCCGCACGATGGCGTCGGCGAGGCGGGCCTCGAGGCGTCCCGTCTGCTTGTGCGTGAGCGCCGCCGCCTTCTTGATCCAGATCACGGCGTCCACGAACGCCGGAAGCGGCTTGAGCCCGGAGATCGGGAAGTTCTGGCGCGCGCGCTCGGTCTGGACGCCGTAGAGCGCCGCCGCCGGCACCGCCAGCTCGCCGAGCGGGTCGCGCTCGATACGCGTATCGGACATGGATGAGGTCCGTTCCACGAGAGGTGCGTCGGTCTCCAACCAGGAATCGCCCATGACGAAATTCTATCCCGACGTTGCGGCCCGGGCGGCGTTCGCGCCCGACGGCATGCGGAAGCTCGACTGCTTCGAGACCCCAAGGCTATTCGTCGGGCTCAACTGCTTCGAGCCGGGGCAGGCGCAACAGGTCCACGCGCACCCGGCCGCGGACAAATTCTATCTGGTCCTGAGCGGGAAGGCGAGCATTACCGTGGGCGACGAGACCCAGGATGTCGCCGCCGGCGACCTGGTCCTGGCGCCGGCCGGCGTGCCGCACGGGGTGGGGACGGCGCTCGAACGCACGGTGATCATGGTGGGGATGACGCGAGGCTAGGTGGTTGGCGGAACTCGCCGTCAATCCGAGCAGTCGCCCAGCGGATAGGCGAACCCGCAGTTGCCGCAGGGAGTCTTGCACCCCCACGGTCTCGGCCGGACCTCCGCGCCGCACCGCAGGCACGCGTTGATCCCGGCGACGAGCTTCGCGAACGGGTTGCTGCGCTTCTCGGCGCCGATCGTCGTCTGCGGACCGTGGCCCGACAGGACCAGGGTCTCGTTGGGGAGCGCGAACAGCTTGTCGCGAATGCTGGAGAGAAGCAGTTCCGTATCGCCGCCCGGCAGGTCGGTCCGGCCGATCGAGCCGGCGAAGAGCGCGTCGCCGACGAACGCCGCACCGTGACCGACGAAGCTCACCCCGCCGGCGGTGTGTCCGGGGGTGTGGACGACGAGGTAGGCGCATTCTCCCACGTGCACCGTCTGTCCCTCGACCAAGTCGCCGTCGGGAGGGGGTGGCGCCGTGGCCGACAGGCCGAACATCCCCGCCTGGAGCGGCAAGCGCTCATATAGCCCCCGGTCGGCGGCGTGCAGGAAGACGGCCGCGCCGGTGGCAGCCTTGACCGCGGCCACGCCGGCCACGTGATCGTAATGCGCGTGGGTGAGCCAGACGGCGCGCAGGGTCCAGCCCTCGTGCCGGAGCCGCGCGAGGAACAGGCCCGCTTCCTCGCCCGGGTCGATGATGACGGCGTCGCCGCACTCGGGATCGGCGACCAGGTAGCAGTTCTCGGCGAAGGCGCCGTTGGTGAGCGTGACGACCCTAGGTTGTAGCAACGGGCTGCCGGTCCCTGAGCTCGGCGAGGTACTTCGCGGCTGCAATGACCGCCGTCGTCGCGTCGCCCACGGCGGTCGTGATCTGACGCGTGAGCTGGGCCCGCACGTCGCCCGCAGCGAAGAGGCCCGGTATCGAGGTCATCATGACGTCGTCGGTGATGAAGTACCCGGCGGCGTCGTGCCGGAAATGGCCCTTCACGATGCCGGTGTTCGGCTGGAACCCGATGAAGACGAAGACGCCGCCGACCGCCAGCTCCGAGCGCGTCCCCGTGACGACGTCCCGGAGCGCTAGCTGGATCACATTCCGGCCGTCGCCCTCGATCCGCTCCACCACGCCGTTCCAGATCACCTCGATCTTCGGGTTGCCGAACACGCGCTGCTGCAGGATGGGGCTCGCGCGGAACGCGTCCCTGCGGTGGATCACATACACCTTCGAGGCGTAGCGCGTGAGAAAGTCGGCTTCCTCCGTCGCGGCGTCGCCGCCGCCGATCACCGCCAGCACCTCGCCCCGGAAAAAGTGACCGTCGCACACGGCGCAGTACGACACGCCCCTGCCGGCATACTCGGGCTCCCCGGGAACGCCCAGCTTGGTCGGCGTTCCGCCGGCCGTGAGGATGACCACCGGCGCGTGGTAGGTGTCGCCGCTCTCGCCGGTCACGAGGAACGCGCCGTCGTCCTGCTTCTCAACGCTGAGCACGGCGTCCGTCACGAGCTCCGCGCCGAACTTGAGCGCGTGCGCGGCCATCCGCTGGGAGAGTTCGGAGCCCAAGATGGACTCGAATCCCGGGTAGTCCTCGATCAGATCCGTATTGAGCAGCTCGCCGCCCGGCGCCCCGCGCTCCAGCACTACCGCCTTAAGCATGGAGCGCCCGGCGTAGAGCGCAGCGCAGAGGCCGGCGGGGCCGGCACCGACGATGATCAGATCGTACGCTTTCATGGCCATCCGTTCCCGGTCCTTGACTGAAACGCGGTCCACCCGGCGCCGGGTTCCGCCGACCGCTCCGCGCCGGCGCTCATCGGATCCGGCGCCCGCCGTCCACCACCAGCGTCTCGCCCGTGACATAGTCGTTCTCGAGCAGGAAGATCACCGCGCGGACCACGTCGGCCGCGCTCCCGAGCCGGCCCACGGGAGTGGACGCCGCCAGTCGCGCGCGCGTCTCCGCGTCCCACGCATCGGGTGGCAGCACCGCCCCCGGCGCGACCGCGTTGACCCGGATGCCGGGCGCGAGCGCCTTGGCGAGCAGCTCCGTCATGGCCACGACGCCCGCCTTGCTGATGCAGTGCACCGGGTACTGCCTCCAGCGCTCGAAGGCGGCGATATCGGCGATCGTGACGATCGCACCGCCGCGATCGGCCATTACCGCCGCCGCCCCCTTCGCCACGAAGAAGGCTCCGCGCAGGTTCAGGTTGATCGTCCTGTCCCAGTCGGCGGCCGTGACGTCGCCCAAGGGCCGGCGTTCCATGACGGCCGCGCCGCTCACGACGATGTCGAGGCCGCCCAGGGCGCTCGACGCCCGCGCCGCGAGAGCCTCGGCGTCCGCCGCGTCGGCCAGGTCGGCCCGGAGCAGCGCCACGCGGGCGCCCGCCTTCTCGGCCTCGGCCGCCGTGGCCCGGGCGCCGTCCTCCGAGCGGAAGTAGTGCACGCCCACGTTGGCTCCGCGCCCGACGAGCCCCAGGGCGATGGCGCGGCCGATCCGGATGCCGGCGCCGGTCACCAGCGCGTTCCGTCCCCGCAGATCCATCGCGATTAGGACTCTCCCTTCGCGAAGCCGAACCCCTGCGCCACCTCCGCGCTACCCCAGCACTGCCAGGATCGCGTCCACCGCGGGCGCCCCCCGCTCCGCGAACGCTACCCGGCCATCGCGACCAACAAGATAGACAGTCCGAACGATTCCGTGGCCGTCCGCTTTCAGCGCCCGATAGGCAAGCGCCGCCGAGCGCTCGGGGTCCGAGACCAGGGGGAACCCGAAGTGAAACTTCGCGGCGTACTTCTCGTGGCTCGCCACGGACGCCGGGTTCATCCCGAGCGTCTGCACTCCCTTCGCGGTGTACGTGCTCTGCTCATCGCGCACGGCGGAGAGTTGGCGGTTTCAGCCGGGGGTGTCGTTGCCCGGATAGAAGAACAGCGCGACCGGACCGGCTGCGAGGAGCGACGCGAGGCGGATGCGGCGTCCGCCCGTCGCGTCGAGGTCGAAGTCGGGCGCGGGGCTGCCGACCGGGAGCGGCGCGCCGGCGGCGTCAGGACCCGGCATAGCCGAGCTCGGGCGAAGTCCAGTCGGGCTGACTCTGCCGGAAGAAGGCCGTGAGTTCGGCGTCGGTGAGTTCGGCGAGGGCGGGGCCGCGGCTCCGGCTGCCCCGGGGCGAGAAGCGGCTCACCCGCCGCTCCGCCTTGCCGCTCCCGTCCCGCCGCTCGAAGACGAGCGGGAACTCGTCGCGCTCGTACACGGTGAAGCGACCGGCGATGGAGACGGTCCACGTCTCGCCGTCGATGCGGATGCGCCGGGCGACCATCACGTCCCGTTTCCCGGCCCGAAACGCGACACGCTAGAGCGCGCCCTCGGAGAAGCCCTGGAGCTGGGCCTTGAGGTCCACCAGGAACCGGTCGGCGTCGGCGCCATCCACGATCCGGTGGTCGTAGGAGAGCGAGAGCATGGTCATCATGCGCGGCGCGATGAGGTCGGTCCCGTCCTCGGTGGTGATCACCTTGGGCCGCTTCTCGACGGCTCCCACACCGAGGATCGCCACCTGCGGCTGGTTGATGATGGGCGTGCCGGCGTACGATCCGAAGACGCCGGGGTTGGTGATGGTGAAGGTGCCCCCCGTCACTTCCTCCGGCTTGAGCTTCTTGGTGCGCGCCCGGTCCGCCAGGTCGGCCATCGCCCTGGCGATGCCGAGCAGGGAGAGCTCGTCCACGTTCCTGATCACGGGGACGATGAGACCCCAGTCGAGCGCCACCGCGATCCCGATGTTGATCTGGGCGCGGTAGATGACGGTCGTCCCCTGCACGGCGGCGTTCAGCACGCGGTGCGTCCGAAGCTGGTCAGCTACCGCCTTGGCGATGAAGCCGAGGTAGGTGAGGCGCGCACCCCGCTCTTCGTAGGCCTTCTTGTGCGCATCGCGGAGCTTCGCGACGCGCGTCATGTCCACTTCGTAGAACGACGTCACGTGCGCGGACGTGCGCCGCGAGAAGATCATGTGCTCCGCAGTGAGCTGACGGATGCGACTCATCGCCTCCACGTGATCGCCCGGCGAGGGCGCCGCCTCCCACGGCGTCGCGGCGGCGGCCGGGCTCGGGGGCGGCGCCGCCGCGGCAGCGCGAGCCGGCGCCCCTGGAGCGGCGGGGGCGGCGGGGGCGGCGGCCCCCGACTCGATGAAGCTCAGGATGTCCCTCTTGGTCACGCGGCCGGCGTATCCCGTGCCGACCACGGCGGCCAGATCCACCCGGTGTTCCGCGGCGATCTTGCGCACCAGCGGCGTGGACTTGCGGCGCAGCCGCTCCTCTGCGGTCTCTCGCCCCTGAAAGACGGGCGCGGAGGCGGCCGCCGCCGCCCGCCACGGCGGAGTGGCCGGCGCGCCCGGCGCGGGCGCCACGGCCGGGACCAGGGCGGGGGCGGGCGCGGCCGCCGCGGAGGGCGCGGGGCTCGGCGGCGTCGCCGGTGCCGGGCTGGGCGGGCGCGCGTCCGCAGCAGCCGCAGCAGCGGGCGCGGCAGGCGCCGCGCCGACCTCCGACCGGTCGGTCTCGATGATCGCCACCACCGTCTGAACCGGGACGGTCTGCCCCTCCTGCACGGCGATCTCGGCGAGCACTCCGGCCGACGGCGCCGGAATCTCGGCGTCCACCTTGTCGGTGCTGATCTCGAAGATCGGCTCGTCCCGCTTCACCTCGTCGCCCACCTTCTTGAGCCACTTGGCGAGCGTACCCTCGGCGATGGACTCGCCCATCTGCGGCATGATGACGTCAACCCGTGCCATGCTTCGTCTCCGATCTTTCCGCCCGGTCGCGCACCGCGCGACGCCCGACCGTCCGCTTCCCCGCCCGCCCCTCAGTACGCCGCGAGCCGCCGCGCCACGGCGACCACGTCGGCCGTCTGGGGCAAGACGTAGTCCTCGAGCGTGGGCGCGTACGGCAGCGGCACATCGGCCGCGGTGACGCGCAGGACCGGCCCGTCCAGCCATTCGAACGCGCGCTCGTTGATCCGCGCCGCGATCTCCCCCGCGACGCCGCCGGTTCGGGTGTCCTCGTGGACGATCATGACCTTGTTGGTCTTCTCGACCGTTGCCACGATCGCGTCGTCGTCCATCGGCACGAGAGTCCGCAGGTCCAGCACCTCGACCGCGAGCCCGTCCTCGCGCTCCAGAATCTCCGCCGCCTCGAGCGCCTTCCACACCATCGCCGAGTAGGTGATGATCGAGAGATCGCGTCCCTCGCGGGCGATCCTGGCTTTCCCGATCGGCGTCAGGAGATCCCCGTCTTCCGGTAGCGCCTCCTTGATGCGGCGGTACAGGAACTTGTGCTCGAAGTACAGCACCGGATCGTCGTCGCGGATCGCCGCCTTGATCAAGCCCTTCGCGTCCCGCGCCGTCGCCGGGCAGACGATCTTGAGTCCCGGCGTGTGAAGGAACGCGGCCTCGGGATTCTGGGAGTGGAACGGCCCTCCCCGCACGTAGCCGCCGCACGGACCCCGCACCACGATGGGCGTCGGCAGCCCGGCCCGGTAGCGCGCCGTGGCGACGTAGTTCGTCAGCATGTCGTAGGCGCACGAGATGAAGTCGATGAACTGCATCTCCGCCACCGGCCGGAGGCCCATGTGGGCCGCGCCCGCCGCCGCGCCCACGATGGCCGCCTCCGAGATCGGCGTGTCGATCACCCTGGCTTCGCCGAACTCCTCGTAGAACCCCTCGGTGACCTTGAACGCGCCGCCGTAGGCGCCCACGTCCTCGCCGAGGATGAACACACGCTCGTCGCGCCGCATTTCCTCCCGGAGCCCCTGGCGCAGCGCCTCCAGATAGGTGACCTCAGCCACCGCGGCCTCGGTACCAGGGTCGCTCCGCCGCCGGCGGGCCCGCGCACACGCCGTCCAGCGCCGATTCCGGCTCCGGAAACGGCTCCGCCTCGGCGAGCGCCACGGCCCGATCGAGCTCCTCGTCAATCCGCGCCTCCGCCGCCAGCAACTCCTCCGGGCCGGCCCAGCCGCTCTCCTCGAGCTGCCGCCGGTATGCGTCCACCGGGTCGTTGCGCGCCCAGTAGGCCAGCTCCTCCTCCGGCACGTACGACTGGTCGTCGTGCTCCGCGTGGCCCTTGCGGCGATAGGTGCGCAGCTCGACGAGCGTCACTCCCTCGCCCGCCCGCGCCCGGTCCACCGCCCGCTTCGTCACCGCGTACACCGCCAGAAGGTCGTTGCCATCGGCCGAGTCGCCGTGGACGCCGTAAGCCGCGGCCTTGTCCACCAGGCGCTCGACCGCCGTCTGCTTGCGCACCGGCGTGGAGTAGGCGTAGCCGTTCTGTTCGGCGACGACGACCAGCGGCAGCCGCTGCACCGCGGCGAAGTTGATCCCTTCGTGAAAGGTGCCGGTGGACATCGCACCGTCGCCCACGTACACGAGTCCCACGCGCCGCTCGCCCCGCATCTTGAACGACAGGGTGACGCCCGCCATCACCGGAACCATGTCGCCCAGATGCGAGATCTGCCCGATGTAGCCCTTCTCGAGGTCGCCGAAGTGAATGTTGAGCTCGCGGCCGCGCGAGGGGCTCGCCGCCTTCGCCATGTACTGCCGCAGGATCGCGAGTGGCTCCGCCCCCTGCACCAGCATCGAGCCGAGGTTGCGAATCAGCGGCGAGAGGAAATCGCCGGCCGACCGATCGAGCGCGTACGCGCTGCCGACGCTGTCAGCCTCCTGGCCGAGGGAGCGGAACAGGCCGCCGATGACCTTGCCCTGGCGATAGAGGTTGGCCAGCCGCTCCTCGAGCGACCGGGTCAGGCGCACGTAGTGGTACAGCTCGAGCAGCTGCTCGCGGCGCAGCCCCGCCGGAATCGCCGGGGCCGCTCGGCGCGGCAGAGCCGGTGAACGAGCGGGCATCGCACTCCCTTGAGATGCTTCGTCTTACAGCGGGAAAAAGCTCGCCGGCCCGGGAGGGAGAGTCAAGCTTCCGGCGCTAGTACGCGCCCCGCACCTTGTGCCCCGGCTCTTGGGCGGCGTGGAGCTCGGAGAGCAGCCGCTTGCAGATCTTGTCGAGCTCGGACTCGCCGACCTCGGCCGTCCCGAGCGTCAGGCGCGTGTAGTGGCCCCCCTCGACCTCGATGCGGAGATCCACCGTTCCGAGCGCGCCGGCGTAACGGGCGTGGTCGCTCCCCCCCGGCTCGCCGGCGAAGCCGCGCTCGCGGAAGAACCGGGCGGCGAAGCCGAGCACCTCATCCGACCCGGCGCGCGCGCGATAGAAATACTCCATGGGGGGTCCCTACCCTACGCGCCTACGACTCGTAGTACTCGATCCCCAGGTGCGTGATCTGCTGCTCGCCCATCAGGTAGCGGAGCGTGTTCTTGAGCTTCGTCTGCTGGATGAACAGATCGTGCTCCGGCGCCAGATCCGGTGCCGCCATCGGGCTCTTGAAGTAGAACGACAGCCACTCCTGGATTCCTTTCATCCCCGCCCGCTGCGCCAGATCCATGAACAGGACGAGGTCGAGAACGATCGGGGCGGCGAGGATGGAGTCCCGGCACAGGAAGTCCACCTTGATCTGCATCGGGTAGCCCAGCCACCCGAAGATGTCGATGTTGTCCCAGCCCTCCTTGTTGTCGCCCCGCGGCGGGTAGTAGTTGATCCGCACCTTGTGGTAGATCTTGCCGTACAGCTCGGGATAGAGCGACGGTTGGAGGATATGCTCGAGGACGCCCAGCTTGGACTCCTCCTTGGTCTTGAACGACTCCGGATCGTCCAGCACCTCGCCGTCCCGGTTGCCGAGGATGTTGGTCGA